>NZ_CP059560.1:3000000-3355000 GCF_017894385.1 Aromatoleum petrolei | reverse complement strand
TGCACTCGCCGATGAAGGTCATGCGGACGGTGCCGGTCGGGCCGTTACGATGCTTGCCGATAATCAGTTCCGCAGAGCCTTTGTCGGGCGAGTCGGGGTTATAGACCTCATCGCGATAGATGAACATGATGATGTCCGCGTCCTGCTCGATGGCGCCGGATTCGCGCAGGTCGGACATCACGGGGCGCTTGTTGGGGCGCTGCTCGAGGCTCCGGTTCAACTGAGACAACGCGATGATCGGAACGTGCAGCTCCTTGGCGAGCGACTTGATCGAGCGTGAGATCTCGGACAATTCGGAGGCCCGGTTGTCGCTGTCCTTGCTGCCGACCATGAGCTGCAGGTAGTCGATGACGATGAGGCCGAGCTTGCCGCACTGGCGTGCGAGGCGGCGTGCGCGGGCGCGCAGGTCGATCGGATTGAGGCCGGGCGTCTCGTCGATGAAGAGCGGGGCATCATAGAGCTTGCCCATCGCCATCGTAAGGCGCTGCCAATCCTCGTCACCGAGACGACCGGTGCGGATCTTGCCTTGGTCGATCCGGCCGACGGAGGAGATGAAGCGGGTGGCGAGCTGGGTACCGGGCATTTCCATCGAGAAAATGGCGACGGGCAGCTTGCAGTCGACGGCGACATGTTCCGCGACGTTGAGCGCGAATGTGGTCTTGCCCATCGCGGGACGGCCGGCCACGATGATCATGTCGGAGGGCTGCAGGCCGGACGTCTTGTCGTCGAGATCAACGAGACCGGTCGGCACGCCGGTGACCTCGGACGGGTTGTCACGGTCGTAGAGATCCTGCACACGGTCGACGACCTGCTTCAGGATGGGCTGGATCGAGACAAAGCCGGTGGTGGTGCGCGCTGTCGACTCGGCGATCTCGAAGACTTTGGCTTCGGCTTCGTCGAGCAGAGTCTTGGCGTCCCGGCCCGTGGCGCTCAGCGCAGAGGCAGCGATTTCGTCGCCGACAGTGACGAGCTTGCGCAGGATGGCACGCTCCCGGACGATTTCCGCGTAACGCCGGATGTTCGCTGCCGACGGGGTGCTGTTGGCGATTTCTGCGAGATAGGCGAGCCCACCCGCCTGCTCGGCTTCACCATTCTTCTCGAGCGATTCGAACACGGTGACGACGTCAGCCGGCTTGCCGAGGTCGAGCAGCTTGCTGATGTGGCGAAAGATGCGCCGGTGATCGTCGCGGTAGAAGTCGGCTTCGCTGGCGAGGTCAGCCACGCGTTCCCACGCCTGATTGTCGAGCAGGATGCCGCCAATGAGGGATTGTTCGGCTTCGAGCGAGTGCGGCGGGAGCTTGATTGCCGAAATGTCGGGGTCGCCGGGGTTCGCTGGAAAGCGGCGCTTTTGAGTGGCCATCGGGGCGATCGTCCTGGAGAGCGAGTGCGGAATTTTACCGAAGCGGCAGGGACTGCTGAAAAAGAAAAGGGGCTGCCGCGGCAGCCCCTTTTGCGATCACCTCAGCGCGGGCGGATTACTGTTCGCCGAGCACGGAAACGGTGACGGGAACCACGACGTCGTGGTGCAGGGCGATGTCGATCTGCACGTCGCCGATGGCCTTGATCGGGCCTTCGGGCATGCGGACCGCGCTGCGCTCAACCTTGAAGCCCTGACCTTCCAGCGCTTCAGCGATGTCGATGTTGGTGACGGAGCCAAACAGGCGCCCGTCCATGCCGGCCTTACGGGCGATCTGCAGCATCAGACCTTCGAGCTTGGTGGCAACGGCCTGCGCTTCGGCGAGCTTTTCGGCCTGGGCCTTTTCGAGTTCGGCGCGCTTGGCTTCGAACGCGGCCATGTTGGCCTGGGTTGCGCGCTTGGCCTTACCCTGCGGGATCAGGTAGTTGCGAGCGTAGCCATCCTTGACCTTGACCACGTCGCCGAGGGTGCCGAGGTTGGCGACTTTTTCGAGCAGAATGATTTGCATGTCCGATCTCTCCTGATTACTTGTGCAGATCGGTGTAAGGCAGCAGGGCGAGGAAGCGCGCACGCTTGATCGCGGTCGACAGCTGACGCTGGTAGCCGGCCTTGGTGCCGGTGATGCGGGCCGGCATGATCTTGCTGTTTTCGGTGACGAAGTCCTTCAGGATGTCGACGTCCTTGTAGTCGACTTCCTCGATCTTTTCCGCGGTGAAGCGGCAGAACTTGCGACGCTTGAACAGGCCGCGATTGCCGCGGTCATCCTTTTTCTTTGCAAACTTCTTGTTGAACGCCATTTTCGTTTCCTTCCAGAAATTCGATCTTGCTCAGGTGCAGTACCGGGCTTCGGCTGCGAAGGCTCTTCGCAGCGAGAAATCCGGAGACCCGTATCCTCATGCCGGGGGATGCACTAGCCAGCACACTGGCCAGTTCACCGACTGCAACCGCCTGCAGCTCCACCGAAACGTCGCGGCTCAGGCCCGCTTCCAGTTGTTTCGATTCGTGCGCGAGGCCGCAAGCGGCGATCGGCACTCCTGCCGGGGTTCGACGCAGGGGCTGGAGTTCAGCAATCCGGGCGTCGAGGTGCAGTTGGTTGATTCCCTCGTCAGTCACCTCAGGCGGATTCGGCCTCGGACTTCGCTTCTTCCGCAGCGGGCGCGGCAGTCAGCGAGCGGGACTTCTCTTCCTTCATCATCGGCGACGGGGTGGTCACGGCGCGCTTCATCTTGACGACGAGGTGACGCAGGACGGCATCGTTGAACTTGAACGAGTGCTCGAGTTCGCCAAGGGCTTCGCCGTCGCACTCGATGTTCATGAGCACGTAGTGGGCCTTGTGCACCTTCTGGATCGGATAGGCCATCTGGCGGCGGCCCCAGTCTTCCAGGCGGTGGATCTTCCCTTCGCGGGCGGTGACGATCGACTTGTAGCGTTCGATCATCGCCGGGACCTGTTCCGACTGGTCCGGGTGGACGATGAATACAACTTCGTAATGTCGCATGGAGACTCCTTGCGGTTGATGACAGCTCCCCGGCATGCGAACCGGTGGAGCAAGGGAAAGCCGGGAAGAATAGCAGGAAACGCTTGACGGATCAAAGGACGTTGTTTAGTGGCGGATGATGGCCTCTATTGCCGTGCTGATCCGGGCCTCCGGCGCTGTGTTGAGAGGCTGTCTATCGGGGGCGGGCGTCCCAAATTTTTTGCAGGCGCTTTACGGACATGGGCATGGGGGTTTTCAGTTCCTGGGCGAAGAGGCCGACGCGGAGCTCTTCGAGGAGCCAGCGGAATTCGTCCAGTGTGGGGTCGGCGACACCGGCCTTGCGCTTGCCGAGGCGTTCCCGCTCGAAGGGTTGGGCGAGACTGCGCCACTCTGTCTGTAGTTGCGCGTCGCGCGCGGGGTTGTTGCGCAGCTTGTCCAGGCGTACGCCCGCGGCCTTGAGGTAACGCGGGAAGTGGGCAAGGCGCTCCCAAGGATAGGCGATGAGAAAGTCCTTGGGCATCAGCTCGCGGACCTGGGCCTGGATGTCGGCGGCGACTTCGGGGAAGCCTTTCATGCCGGTGAGGCGTTTCTGCAGCGCGGCGTGCTCGGCGATCAGGGTCGTCGCGAGGCGCATGAACTCTTGGGCAACGAGGGTGATGCGGGATTTGGCTTCGGCACAGCGCTTCTCGAAGCTTGCGGCGTCGATCGGGAGCGGATCGAGCAGGCAGGTTCGGTCGAGAGTTGCGGTGACGAGTTGGGCCTTGAGCTCGGCTTCGGTGCCGAACGGGATGAAGGCGAGCGCGAGATCGCGCAGGCCAGGCAGGCGCTCGACGGCGCGCACCTGGTCCTTGAGGGTCAGCGCGAAGAGGCGGGTGAGGCCCTTGCGATGCACTTTCGCGGCTTCCTCGGGGGTGTCGTAGGGGCACAGGGAGACGCTGTCACCGTCGTCATGGAGCGCGGGGAAGCCGATGACTTCGCGACCGGCGACCTTGACTTCGAGGAGTTCCGGCAACGGGCCGAAAGTCCAGGCGGTCAAACCGGAGAGTTGGGCGGCGGAGGTTTCGGCGGTCGGCTTCGCGGGGGCGCCCTGCCCTTTCGGCGTCTGCGTGGGCGCAGGGGGAGTCGTCGCCTTTGGCGTGACGGCCTTGGCCGCGACCTCGGGCATCGTGATGCGCGCCCCGCGGAAGCGTTCGGCGACCTGGTCGCGTAGCCGCGTGCGCAGTTCGGCGAGGTTGCGCGACTGGCCGAGCACGCGGCCGTGCTCGTCGATGACGCGGAAGTTCATGAAGCAGTGCGGATTGAGGTTTTCCGCACGGAAGGATTCCATCGGCAGCTTGAGCGAGACGCGGTCCTCGACGAAGCGCTGGAGTGCGCGCAGAAGCGCTTCGTCGGTGTCCCACTCGCCGGCGTCGAAGTGCTCCATGAAGGCGGCGGCGCTGTCGGCGATCGGTTGCAGGCGGTGGCGGTGCTTTTGCGGCACGGTTCGCAGCAGGGCCGCGACCTTCTCTTCCAGCAGGCCGGGCACGAGCCATTCACAGCGGTGCGCGGGGACCTGGTTGAGCATCGCGAGCGGGACGGTGAGCGTGACGCCGTCGTCGGCTTCGCCGGGCTGGTGCAGGTAGGTGAGCTTGAGCTTCTGGCCGAGGACCTCGAAGTTCGCAGGGAAGCGGTCGGTCGTGATCCCTTCGGCCTCGTGGCGCATGAGCTGGTCGCGCGAGAGGTGCAGCAGCTTGGGCTCGGCCTTTTCGGCCTGCTTGCGCCAGGCGTCGAAGCTCGGGACGTCGAGGACGTCCGGCGGGAGCTTGGCGTCGTAGAAGGCGTGGATCAGTTCCTCGTCGACGAGGACGTCGGGGCGGCGCGACTTGTGCTCGAGGCGTTCGATCTCGGCGACGAGGCGGCGGTTGTGCTGCAGGAAGGCCATGCTGCGGGCGGGGCCTTCGGCGATCTCGCCCTGGACGAGGCCTTCGCGGATGAAGAGTTCGCGGCACAGCCCGGGGTCGGTGTCGCGGTAGCCGACGCCGCGACGGGCATACAGGACGAGGCCGTGCAGCGTGCCGCGCTCCCATGCGCGTACCGCACCGGTGGTCTTGGACCAGTGCGGCTCATAGACCTGGCGCTTGAGGAGATGGGCGCCGACTTCCTCCAGCCATTCGGGTTCGATCTTCGCGAGGCAGCGGCCGAAGAGGCGCGAGGTGTCGACGAGTTCGGCGCAAACGATCCACTTGCCGGCCTTCTTGGCGAACGCGGAACCGGGATGCGGCCAGAACCTGATGCCGCGCGCGCCGAGGTAGCTGCCGGCCTGCGGGCCGCTGGCGTCCTCGATCTTGCAGCCGACGTGGCCGAGGAGGCCGGCGAGGAGCGCCTTGTGGATCGCTTCGTACTGCGCGGGCTTGTCGTTTTCCTTCCATCCGTGTTCGGTGCATAAGGTGTGGAGCTGGGTATGCACGTCGCGCCATTCGCGCAGGCGCATGTAGGACAGGTGGTGCTGCTTCGCCCACGCCTTCTGCTTGCTGCCGGTTTCATGGCGCAGCACTTCGCTCCATGCCTTCCACAGGTTCCAAAACCACAGGAACTCGGAGCGCTGGTCCTGCTCGCCGCCGCGGAACCTGGCGTGCGCCTGGTCGGCGGCGCCGGGGCTTTCAGGATTGCGCTCGCGCGGATCCTGCGTCGACAGGGCGGCGGCGATGACGAGGACCTCGGCGAGGCAGCCGCGGTCGCGCGCGGCGAGGATCATGCGGCCGATCTTGGGGTCGAGCGGGAGCCTGGCGAGTTCGACGCCAGTAGGCGTGAGTTCGCGTGCGTCGTCATCCGTGACGGCACCGAGCTCGGTGAGGAGCTGGTAGCCGTCGGCGATCATGCGCGGCAGCGGCGCGTCGATGAAGGGGAAGTCCTCGACCGCGCCGAGGCGCAGGGACTTCATGCGCAGGATCACGCCGGCGAGCGAGGAGCGCAGGATCTCGGGATCGGTGTGCGCGGGGCGCTTACCGAGCTCGTCCTCGTCGTAGAGGCGGAAGCAGATGCCGTCCATGACGCGACCGCAGCGACCCGCGCGCTGCTTGGCGGCCGATTGCGCGATCTTCTCGACCTGCAGTTGCTCGACCTTGTTGCGGTGCGAGTAGCGCTTGACGCGCGCCAGACCGGTGTCGACGACGTAACGGATGCCGGGGACCGTGAGCGAGGTCTCGGCGACGTTGGTCGCGAGGACGACGCGGCGGCCCTTGCCGGGCGCGAAGACGCGGATCTGCTCCTGCGCGGACTGGCGCGCGTAGAGCGGCAGGATCTCGGTGCCGGCGGCGTGATGCGCCTTGCGCAGGGCTTCAGAGGCCTCGCGGATTTCGCGCTCGCCGGGCAGGAAGACAAGGGTGTCGCCGGGACCGCTGCGGTGCGCCTCATCGACGGCGTCTACGATGGCGTCGTAGAGGTCGCGGTCCCTGCGGCGGTCAGCGCCGGGGCGGCGGTCCTGGTGGGCAGGTTCGTCGTCGGATTCGACGGGGCGGTAGCGCAGCTCGATCGGGTAGAGGCGGCCGGAGACTTCGATCACCGGGGCGGGCTTGCCGTCGGCGCTCGCGAAGTGGCGCGCGAAGCGGTCGGCGTCGAGCGTCGCGGAGGTGACGATCACCTTCAGATCCGGGCGACGCGGCAGCAGGGTCCGGAGGTAGCCGAGCAGGAAGTCGATGTTGAGGCTGCGCTCGTGGGCCTCGTCGATGATCAGGGTGTCATAGGCAGCGAGGGTCGGGTCGCCCTGCGTCTCCGCGAGCAGGATGCCGTCGGTCATCAACTTGATGCAGCTCGACTCGCTGAGGCGGTCGGTGAAGCGGATCTTGTAGCCGACAGCCTGGCCGAGTTCGCTTTTCAGCTCCTGCGCGATGCGGGTCGCGGTGGCGCGGGCGGCGAGACGGCGCGGCTGGGTATGGCCGATGAGGCCGGCGGCGCCGCGGCCGAGTGCGAGGCAGATCTTGGGGAGCTGGGTGGTCTTGCCGGAGCCGGTCTCGCCACAGACGATGACGACCTGGTGGGCGGCGACCGCGGTGGCGATCTCGTCGCGCTTTTGCGTGACGGGCAGTTCGGCCGGGAAGTCGGGTTTCGGCAGGCGGGCCCGGCGTTCGGCGAGCGCAGCGCGGGAGCGTGCAAGCAGCGCGTCGAGGTCGGCCTGCAGGCGCTCGCGCTTGGCGCCGGAGTGGCGACCGAGGTCGCGCGCGAGACGGCGCAGGCGCGGGCGGTCGGCAGTCAGGCAGTCGGAATAGTCGTCGCGCCGGCGCTCATCGCGGGGCCGGGAATCGGTAGGAGTCACGTTCGGGGTCGTCGGCGGGACCGCCATGTCCAAACAGTCGCAGGCGGTCGTTCATTGCCCGCCGGGGCGGCGGGTCACTTCGGGAAAGTCGTGCAAATTATGCCAGAACGGGCGGACGGGGCATTACTTGTACGCCCGGCCCCGCCCGCACCGCTCATTCCCGCGCGATGGACAGGATCAGACGCACGCGCTCGGGCGTCGGCGGGTGAGTCGAGAGATACCCCCACTTCTCGTCCGCGTCCTGATCGACCCGCTCGAGGATGTCGACCAGGCGCTGCGGGCTGATGCCATGACGGCGCAGCGTGTCGACCGCGTGACGATCGGCTTCCCGCTCGAAATCGCGGGAGTAGCCCATCTGCGTGAGCAGCAGCGGCAGCGCGGTGACCGCCGAGGACACGGACGAAATGTCGCCGACGACCAGGGCCGAGAGAAGGCCCATGAACGAGGCCTGCAGCGAAGCGCGCATGGCATGGCGGTGCGCGACATGGCCGATCTCGTGGGCAAGCACGCCGATGAGTTCCTCGTCGTGCCGGGCACGCTGGATGAACTGGTCGGTGAAGATGATGGTGCCAGCGGGGAGCGCCAGCGCGTTGGGGCCGATGGTGCCGGCGGCATCCCGGAACACCACCCGAACGGGGCAACCTTCCCCCATGAGCGGGGCAAAGACGGCAAGCAGGCGAGCCTGTTCCTGCGCGGGCAGGCGGCTTGGCTTGAGGAGTTGCCGGTCAAGGAGCTCGAGCACCGCGGTCTCGGCGTGCGCATTGAGTTCGACGGGCAGCGCATGCGCCGCGACGCGTGCCAGCGCCGGGACGCCCCACTGCATGCAGGCCCACACGAACGCGACGGTGAACGCCAGCCCGACAAGGGCGTAGCGCAACTTCGACTCCAGCCGATGCGCGAGCCCGCTCGCGGGCGCACGGCGCGCAAGGAGTTGGTCGACCGCGTCGTTATCGGCGGTCTCGAAGCTCGCCCCGGCCGAAAAACGGAGAAAGCGCGGCGTATCGCCGACCCGCGAAGAGAATTCGACGCAGTCGAGCTCGCAGGCAGGATGCAGGGTTTCGCCCGCCGCGCCCTCGACCTGCAGAACGCCTTTCTCGACCACCACACTCGCCCGGTGGCTGCGCGAGCTTAGGCCGTCGAAGAAGCGTCCCTCGATTCGCATCAGATGCCCAGGTCCACGTCGAACAGGTCGCCGATTTCCCCGCCGGCCGCCGACACCTGTTCGCGCTGCCCGGCGGCGAAGACGTCGAGGTCGCCGTCGGCCACCAGGGAAATGTGCTCGGCGGCGTAGCGGGCACTGCGCACCTTGGCCCAGGGATAGAACAGGCCCAGGGTCAGACCCAGCGCCAGCGTGTTGGTGAGCATCAGCATTGCATAGGAGCCGAAGCCGTAGTTCGCCTGCAGGAGATGTGTGCCGAGCGCCGTGTTGTTGTAGCGGAGATTGGTGATCATCACGTTCGACACCGCGAAGATCGCCAGATACGCCGCAGGCATGACCACAAGGCTCAGCGGCGGGAACACCGCGCCTGTCAGCATCGAGAGCAGGAAGCCGACCACGCCGATGCCGATGACGGCCAGGGCGATCATGTAGAACCCGCCGGCCCGCGCCTCGAACCGGAACGGCTCCACGCCGTAGCGCCCCCTGCCGATGATGAATTGCTGCTGTCGGTACGCCGCGTAGGGCAGGAGCAGGCCGAGCGTGATCGCACCGGCGATCGGCCACAGCAGGAACACGCGATAAGCCTCGCCGAGGCGGCCATCGAAGCCGAAGCGTACGCCACGCCAGGCCGAGTTGTGGTTCCGGAAGGCGAGCCCGCGCACCATGATCCAGGGGAAGATCGCGAGGAAGAGCAGCGTCACGACGACACGAAGCAGGGGAACGAAGCCGTCGGCAAGGATGTAGACGAGGGCCAGCGCGAAGGCGATCAGGCGGCCCTTGAGAATGCTCAGCGGTTCGGCCAGATACGCGAAGCTCGCGCCGTCGCAGCGAGTGTTGCCGTAGAAGTAGCGCTGCGTGCGCACCTTGGCCCAGGCGGAATAGATTCCCAGCGTGACGATGCTGAGGACGAGGTTGACGATCCAGATGCGGAAGAACTCGAAGCCGTTGCCGGAAAACTCGAAGGGGAGCTCGCGCGGCTGATCGTTGTCGCGGGTGGCGGAGGAGACCAAGGGCGTCGCGGCAACCGACGCGGCGGGTGCTCGCTGATCGGACGCGCCGCTCTGCTGCGGGGTCGCCGTCGGCGGCTGCTCGACGCTCACCGGAGGCGGTGCCTCCCGCATCTCGTCGTCCGACGTCGGCAACACCGGCAGCGGATCGGGCGTCGCGGGCCGCACCTCGTCGAGCCGGACCGCCATACCGATGCCGGCAAGCCGGCCGAGGTATGCGTCCGCGGCCGCGCGATCGAGATTGCGCTTGAGCACGACGCGCGGGTGGCCGAAGATCTTCTCGACGTCTTCTGCCGACACGCGGAAAATATGTCCGAATCGCTGCATCACCTGTTCGCGCTCGAACCCGTCCAGGATGCCGCCTTGAAACACCAGGGTAAAGCTCGCTTCTGCCATCACGTCTCCGAGGATTCATCGCACGCGCCCCGACCGACGGTCGCGACCGCAGGATGCGGCTCTCATGCGCCCCATGAAATGACATGATGGTAGCACCCGGCGCCGCCACCGTCATAAGAGCGGCGCCGGGCGACTGAGCGGGGGCGCCGGACGCCTCGCGGCATCCGGCGCGGCAGGCATGCGTTCAGCGCAGGCCGACGATCATGCTCATCGCCAGCGCGAGCACGACCAGCAACGCACCCCAGGCGATCACGCCCGCAGTGAGGACGAAGGAGCCCATCAGGCGGGACTTGCTCTTGTCCTCGAGTTTGAAGAGCGGATAGACGCCGTGATAGATCAGCGCTGACGAGGCGACCCACGCGAGCGCAACGACGATCCCCGCCACCCAGGCGGAGGGGATGAACAGCGCCAGCGCGGAGAGCCACAACGGAGTCGGCGCGACCGCGGCGAGGATGAAGGACTCGGAGTACGGCGGTTTGGCATCCACGACGTCCCCCATCTGCTGGATGATGGAAGCCATCAGCGCGACCATCGCCAGTTCCGCGACATAGAACGCGACTGCCGCTGCAAGCGCCTCACCGACGCTGATCTGCGGCACCAGTTCGGGAAACACCGCGCCCGGCGTGGCGAACATCGAGTACAGGAACATCGCCGGCGGGATCAGCGACATCGGCATCACGTACATCGTGAAGATCTTCGCGACGGTCGGATGCACCTGGATCAGGTCCTGCCAGCCCTCCGAATACGAGTACAGCATCTTGGGTAAGTTGTGGGTGTTCATGGCGAATTCCTCCTTGTCTCCCTTGATGAGACGCCCGTTGGACTCCAAACAAAGCGAAAGGATTCCCGGCGACCGGACTTGCCGGGCAAGGCGCGGCCGGCTACCTTGCGTGCCGTCGTCCCTTACCCTGTTCCCGCTTTCCGCGATGTCCCGACTCGAAGGTTTCCCGCCGATCGCCCTGCCCCATGCGCACACCCTGATCCTGGGCAGCATGCCGGGGGCGGCCTCGCTCGCCGCAGGTCAGTATTACGCCCATCCGCGCAACGGTTTCTGGCCCATCGTGTGTGCGGTGCTGGGCATCGACGCTGCCCTGCCGTATGCGGAACGCGCGCGGTGCTACGCCGAGCGCGGCTATGCGCTGTGGGATGTTCTCGGCGCGTGCCGGCGTAGGGGCAGCCTGGATACGGACATCGAACCCGCGTCGATGGAGGTGAACGACTTCGCGGCCTTCTTCGCCGTGCATCCGGGCATCGCGCGCGTGTTCCTCAACGGCACGGCGGCCGCGACGCTGTTCCGGCGGCACGTCGCGCCTGCACTCGATGCGACGATCGCCTGGACACGGCTGCCGTCGACGAGTCCGGCGAACGCGAGCTGGTCGTATGCGCGGAAGCTTGCGGCCTGGCAGGAGATTGCACGATGAGCGACAGGACGGCGCCGCGGGTCGCGGTGATTGGCGCCGGCCCGGCCGGGCTGATGGCGGCGGAGATGCTCGCGACGCGCGGCTGCACGGTCGACGTCTACGACGCGATGCCTTCGCCGGGGCGCAAGTTCCTGCTCGCGGGGATCGGCGGGCTGAACCTCACCCATGCGGAGCCGCCCGCCGCCTTCGTCACCCGCTACCGCGAACGACAGGCCGAACTCGCGCCCCTGCTGGAGCGTTTCGGTGCCGCCGCATTGCGCTCCTGGGCGGCGAAACTCGGCATCGAGACCTTCGTCGGCAGTTCGGGCCGCGTTTTCCCCAAGGAAATGAAGGCCGCGCCACTGCTGCGCGCCTGGCTGCACCGCCTGCGGCAGGCGGGGGTGCGCCTGCACGTGCGGCATCGCTGGCTGGGCTGGGACGACGAGCACGGCGGCGACAAGGATCCGACGCGCGGCCTGCGCTTCGCGACGCCCGAAGGGGAGTGCCGCATCGCGGTCGACGCGGTGATCCTCGCGCTGGGCGGCGGGAGCTGGGCGAAGCTCGGCTCGGACGGCGCCTGGATGCCGTGGCTCGCGCGACGCGGTGTGGAGCTCGCCCCGCTGAAGCCGGCAAACTGCGGCTTCGACGTCGACGTCCTCGCAGGCAACGCGGCTGCCGGCTGGAGCGCGCATTTCCTCGAGCGCTTCGCCGGCGCGCCGGTGAAATCGGTTGCGGCGCGCGTCAGCGACGCCCGCGGGCAGACGCATGAGCGCGCAGGCGAGTGCATGATCTCGGCCAGCGGCATCGAGGGCGGGCTGATCTACGCGCTGTCGGCGCCGCTGCGCGACACGATAGCCACCACGGGATTGGCGACGGTGCACCTCGACCTCGCGCCCGGTCGCAGCCTGGAACGCCTCGCGGCGGATCTCGCACGGCCGCGCGGCTCGCGCTCGATGGCGAGCCACCTGCAGAGCAAGGCCGGGATCGAGGGCGTGAAGGCGGGCCTGCTGCGCGAGTGCACGACGAAGGACGTCTTTGCCGACGCAAACCGCCTCGCCGCCGCAATCAAGGCCCTGCCGATCGTGCTGGCCGCAGCGCGCCCGCTCGACGAGGCGATCAGCAGCGCGGGCGGGGTGCTGTTCGAGGCGCTCGACGATCGCCTGATGCTGCGCGCGCTCCCCGGCGTGTTCTGCTGCGGCGAGATGCTCGACTGGGAGGCGCCGACCGGCGGTTATCTGCTTACGGCCTGCTTCGCCACCGGCCGGGCGGCGGGGCTCGGGGCGGCCGACTGGCTCGCGGGCCGGGAATGAGCCAATCGCGGATTCAGCCGCGCCACGCGTTGAACGCCGCGTAGCCTGCCCACGCCATCGCCAGCGATCCCAGCACGTGCAGCAACGTGTGCAGCGCGAGCCACGCCCATTCGCCGCGCTGCACGAGGTGCAGGCCTTCGGCGGAGAAGGTCGAGAAGGTCGTGAGTCCGCCGAGAAAGCCCGTGGTCATCAGCAGGCGCAGGGTCGGCGACATCTCGGGCACCGCGTGGATCCACGCCAGCGCGGCCCCCATCAGCAGACCGCCGAGCAGATTGGCAGAGAGCGTGCCGAGCGGAACCACCAGGAAGAGCGGGTTGAGCAGCAGGCCCAATCCCCAGCGCAGCCACGCGCCGAGCGCGGCGCCGATACCGATCGCCGCGAATGCGGGCAGGGTCGCCAGCGGCGCGCTCATCGCCCGGCTCCCGTGCAAACAAGGGCGCTTCCGGGCATCGGGCGCTCGCCGCGCAGGCCGATTCGGCTGTAATGCATGGGTCGTCCAGTGAATGGCAATCGGATGGAATTCTAGCCCAGCAAGGCCCGCCGCCGATGCCCCAACCGGTGCCGGGGGCTCATTCCGGGCGCCGACGCGCTAAAATCGCGGATTCCTGAAATTTTCGCCCTTAGAATCGAGGCTTCTCCCCGTGTCCGACACTCCGAAATCCGGTGCCGCCGCTGCCGCACCGGCGAGCAATTTCATCCGCAACATCATCGACGAGGACATCCGGAGCGGCAAATGGGGCGGACGGGTCGAGACCCGCTTCCCGCCCGAGCCCAACGGCTACCTGCACTACGGTCATGCGAAGTCGATCTGCCTGAACTTCGGTCTCGCGCAAAGCTACGCCGGCGTGTGCCACCTGCGCTTCGACGACACGAACCCGGAGAAGGAGGAGCAGGAGTACGTCGACTCCATCGTCGAGGCGGTGAGCTGGCTGGGCTTCGACTGGGGCAAGCACCTGTACTTCGCGTCCGACTATTTCGACAGGATGTACGCGTGCGCCGAGTACCTGATCTCGGCGGGCAAGGCCTACGTCGAATCGCTCTCTGCCGAGGAGATGCGCGCCTACCGCGGCACCCTGACCGAGGCGGGACGCGAGAGCCCCTACCGCAGCCGCAGCGTCGAGGAAAACCTCGACCTCTTCCGCCGCATGCGCGCGGGCGAGTTCGCCGACGGCGAGCATGTTCTGCGGGCGAAGATCGACATGGCCTCGCCCAACATCAACCTGCGCGATCCGGCGATCTACCGCATCCGCAAGGCGCACCATCACCGCGCCGGCGACACCTGGTGCATCTACCCGATGTACACCTTCGCCCATCCGATCGAGGACGCGATCGAGGGCATCACGCACTCGATCTGCACGCTGGAGTTCGAGGACCAGCGTCCGTTCTATGACTGGCTGCTCGATGCGCTCGCCGAGGGCGGCTTCTTCCCCCGCCCGCTACCGCAGCAGATCGAATTCGCCCGCCTCAACCTGACCTACGTCGTGCTCTCGAAGCGCAAGCTGATCCAGCTCGTCGAGGAAGACTACGTGTCGGGCTGGGACGATCCCCGCCTGCCGACACTGGTCGGCGCGCGCCGCCGCGGCTTCACTGCCGAGGGCTTCCGCCTCTTCGCCGAACGCATCGGCGTCACCAAATCCGATACCTGGATCGACTTCAGCGTGCTCGAGGAATGCATGCGCGAGGACCTCAACGAGGCGGCCGAGCGCCGCGTCGCCGTCCTCGACCCACTGAAGCTCGTGATCACGAACTACCCCGAAGGTCAGAGCGAACTGTGCGAGGCGCCGAACCACCCGCTCAAACCCGAACTGGGCAAGCGCACGATGCCCTTCTCTCGCGAGCTGTGGATCGAGCGCGAGGACTTCATGGAGACGCCGGCCAAGGGCTTCCATCGCCTCTACCCGGGCAATATGGCGCGCCTGCGCTACGGCTACGTCGTGAAGTGCACCGGCTGCGAGAAGGACGCGGATGGCAAGGTGACGGCCGTGCTGTGCGAATTCCTGCCGGACACCAAGTCGGGCACGCCGGGCGCCGATAGTGTCAAGGTGAAGGGCAATCTGCACTGGGTCTCCGTCGCCCACGGGTATGAAGCGGAGGTCCGCCTCTACGACCGCCTGTTCGCCCATCCCTACCCCGGCAACCGCCGAGAAGGCGACCCCGAGGGCTTCGAGCGCAGCTTCCTCGACGACCTCAACTACGACTCCAAGCGCACCATCACCGCTTGGCTCGAACCTGCCCTGCGCGAGGCTGCAGCCGAGGACCGCTTCCAGTTCGAACGCCACGGCTACTTCGTCGCCGACCGTGTCGACTCGCGGCCCCAGGCGCCGGTGTTCAACCGCACCGTGACGCTGAAGGATTCGTGGGCCAAGGCCAAGGGCTGACGAGACGGCTCTCCCTGCGCGGTTGCGCACATCCGGCGAAGGGCGGATCATCGGCCCCTGACATGCCGTTTGGAAACCGCGCAGGAACCTCATGAAGCCCCTCGTCCGACGCAGCCTGATCGTCTTCGTCGTCCTCGCCCTCGCCGCCGGGGCCATCTGGTGGCTCTCCCGCCCCAAGCCCATTCCCGTACGCCTCGTCGAGGTCGCGCGCGGCACCGTCGAGGCGACCCTGTCGAACACGCGCGCGGGCGAGATCGAGGCCTGCCAGCGCACCAAGCTGTCGACCATCATCGGCGGACGCATCGATTATCTCGGCGTGAAGGAAGGCGACCGCGTGCAGGCGGGCCAGGTGCTGCTGCGGCTGTGGAACGAAGACCAGGAGGCGCGGCTCGCGGTCAATCGCGCGCAACTGGAGACGGCACGCAAACGCGTGCAGGAAGCCTGTGCGCAGGCGGACAACGCCGAGCGCGAGGCCGCGCGCCAGGAAGGACTCTTCGAGCGCAAGTTCGTCTCCGCCTCGCGCGTCGAACAGGCGCGTACCGAGGCGCGCGCGCGCCGCGCCGCCTGTGAGACCGCGCGAGCCGACACGCGCACGGCCGAAGCCCAGATCAATGCGACTTCGACCGACCGCCAGCGCACGGTACTGATCGCGCCCTTCTCGGGTACCGTCGCGAAGATCACCGGGGAACTGGGCGAATACTCGACGCCGTCCCCCCCGGGCGTCCCGACGCCGCCCGCGATCGACCTCATCGACGACAGTTGCCTGTACGTGAAGGCGCCGATGGACGAGATCGATGCCCCCAAGATCCACCCCGGCCAGCCGACTCGCGTGACGCTCGACGCCTTGCCGGGCAAGGTCTTCGAGGCGCGCGTGAAACGCATCGCTCCCTACATCACGGCAGTCGAGAAGCAGGCGCGCACCGTGGAGGTCGACATCGACTTCGCGAACCCCGAGGACGCCAGGGGGCTGCTCGTCGGCTACAGCGCAGACGCCGAGATCGTGCTGGCCGTGCGCGAGAACACGCTGCGCGTGCCGACCTCGACGCTGCGCGAAGGCAATCGCGTGCTGCTCTACCGTGCCGACGACGGTCTGCTCGAGGAGCGCCTGATCAAGGCCGGCGTCGCGAACTGGGAGTTCACCGAGGTGCTAGAAGGCCTCGCCGAGGGCGAGCGCATCGTCGCCTCGCTGGAACGCGAAGGGGTGAAGGCCGGCGCGCGCGTGCGGCCGGAAGACGGGGCCGGGGCCTCGCGCTGAGGGCGGCGATGGCGCAGATCGAACTCTCCGGCATCGAGCGCATCTTCAAGCTCGGCGACAGCGAGGTCCATGCGCTGCACGAGTTGAGCGTGTCGATCGAGCGCGGGGAATACGTCGCCGTGATGGGCCCCTCTGGCTCGGGCAAGTCGACGCTGCTGAACCTGCTGGGCCTGCTCGATCGCCCGAACACCGGCACCTACCGCCTCGAAGGGCGCGACGTCACCACGCTCTCGCCCGATGAACAGGCCGAAGTGCGCCGCACGCGCATCGGCTTCGTGTTCCAGAGCTTCCACCTCGTGCCGCGCCTCACCGCCGCCGAGAACATCGCCCTGCCCCTGATGCTCGCCGGCATCCCGCCCACCGAGCGCCATGCGCGCGTGACGCAGGCGCTGAAGGACTTCGGCCTGGAACCGCGCGCGGGCCATCGCCCGGACGAACTGTCGGGCGGCCAGCGCCAGCGCGTTGCGATCGCGCGCGCGACGATCATGCGCCCCACCGTGATCCTCGCCGACGAGCCGACCGGCAACCTCGACCGCGCGACTGGCCAGGACGTCACGCACCTGCTGGAAGAGCTGAACGCTTCGGGCGTGACGCTGATCGTCGTCACCCACGACCCCGTCATGGGCGGACGCGCCCGCCGGCGCCTGCTGATGGAGGACGGGCGCCTGCTGCAGGACGTGCGCGAGCCCGCGCCCGCGTGAGATGAAACGACTTCCATGCTCGCATTACTCGCTGCCCCCCAAGGGGGCGCAGGCCTCCCTTGGGGCGGCCCGGCGGGAGGCCTGATGACACCCGCCGACACGCTGCGCTTCGCGACGCGCGCCGCCACCGGCTATCCGCTGCGCACCGCGTTGATGGTGCTGGCAATGTCGATCGGCGTGGCGGCGGTCGTCGTGCTCACCGCACTGGGAGACGGCGCGCGGCGTTACGTCGTGAATGAATTCTCCGCCCTCGGCAGCAATCTCGTGATCGTGCTCCCCGGCCGCACGGCCACGGGCGGCCTGGGGCTTGGCAACCTGATCACGAGCACGCCGCGCGACCTGACGGTACGCGACGCGGAGGCACTGCTGCGCGCCCCGCTGGTCACCCGCATGGCGCCGCTGGCGGTCGGCAGTTCCGAGATCGCGTACGGCGGACGCCTGCGCGAGGCCATGGTCGTGGGCACCAGCGGCGACTACGTCGACATCCGTGCCTTCCGCATGGCCGAAGGCAGCTTTCTGCCGCGCGAGGACCTCGGCCGCGCCTCGGCGGTCGCCGTCCTCGGCACCAAGCTGCGCGCCGAGATCTTCGGCAGCGAGCCGGCGATCGGCCGCATCGTGCGCGTCGGCGATCGGCGCCTGCGCGTGATCGGCGTGCTCGACAAGACTGGCCAGGGCCTGGGCATGAACACCGACGAACTGGTGTTCGTGCCGGTCGCCACCGCGCAGGCGATGTTCAACACCAACAATCTCTTCCGCATCATCGTCGAGGCGCGCAGCCGCGACGCGATCGCGCCGGCGAAGCAGCAGCTCGAGGACATCATGCGCCTGCGCCGCGAGGGCGAACTCGACGTCACGCTAATCACGCAGGACGCCGTGCTCGGCACCTTCGACCGCATCCTCGGCGCGCTGACGATGGCGGTCGCCGGCATCGCTGCGATCAGCCTCGCCGTCGCCGGCATCCTCGTCATGAACGTGATGCTGGTCGCCGTCACGCAGCGCACCGCCGAGATCGGCCTGCTCAAGGCGCTCGGCGCCACCGGCCGCAACATCCGCTTCGCCTTCCTCACCGAGGCGGCGCTGCTGTCGCTCGCGGGCGCACTCGCCGGCTTCGCGCTGGGCCACCTCGGCGCGTGGGGCCTGCGCCTCGCTTTTCCGGTACTGCCCGCATGGCCACCGGACTGGGCCGTGTTCGCCGGCATCGGCACGGCCCTCGCGACCGGCATCCTGTTCGGCGTGATGCCCGCCCGACGCGCCGCCCGCCTCGACCCCGTGCAGGCCCTGTCCCGCCGATGAGCCTGCGCGACTTCATCCAGCTCGCGCTGCGCTCGCTGCTCGCCCACCGCCTGCGCAGCTTCCTCACGCTGCTGGGCATCGGCGTCGGCATTGCCGCGGTGATCCTGCTGACCTCCATCGGCGAGGGCCTGCACCGTTTCGTGCTCAACGAATTCACGCAGTTCGGCACCAACATCATCGAGGTCACGCCGGGCCGCCAGGGCACGCGCGGCGGGCCGCCCGGCCTGCCGAGCACCGCGCGCCAGCTCACCCTGGACGACGCCCTGGCGCTCGAACGCGTGCCGCACGTCACCGGCGTGACACCTATCGTGTGGGGCAATTCCGACGTCGAGGGCGCGGGCCGCGTGCGTCGCACGAGCGTTTACGGCGTCGGTCCCGAGATGCATCGCATCTTCGCGATGCACGTGCGCGTCGGGCGTTTCCTCCCGCCCGACGACCCCAACGGCGCGCGCGCCTTCGTCGTGCTCGGCGCCAAGCTCAAGCACGAACTCTTCGGCGGCGCCAACGCCCTAGGCGAGCGACTGCGCATTGGCGGCGAACGCTACCGCGTGATCGGCGTGATGGAGGAAAAGGGCCAGTTCCTCGGCGTCGACCTCGACGACACCGCCTACATCCCGACTTCGCGCGCGCTGTCGCTCTACAACCGCGAAGGCCTGATGGAGATCAACGTCACCTACGAGGAGGCCGTACCGGCCCCGCGGGTCGCCGCCGGCATCCGCAAGGTGCTCGTCGCCCGCCACGGTCAGGACGACGTCACGCTCACGACGCAGGAAGACATGCTCGCGCGCCTGTCGAATATCCTCGACATCCTCACCGCCGCAGTCGGCGCACTCGGCGGCATCTCGCTGCTGGTGGGCGCCGTCGGCATCGTCACGATCATGACGATCGCGGTCTCCGAACGTACCAACGAGATCGGGCTGCTGGTCGCGATCGGTGCGCGGCGCACCACGATCCTGCGCCTCTTCCTCGCCGAGGCCATCGCCCTCGCGGCCATCGGCGGCGTGCTCGGACTGATCGCAGGTGCGGGTGCCGCCCAGCTCGTCGGCTTGCTCGTTCCCGCCCTGCCGGTCCATACGCCGTGGCATTTCGTGCTCATCGCGGAGGTTCTCGCGGTGGCGATCGGGCTCGTCGCCGGCGTGCTTCCCGCAATCCGTGCGGCACGCCTCGATGCGGTCGAAGCGCTGCGCTCTGAATAACCACTTCTTCATCACGGTTTTTTGAGCCAGATCAATTCAGCGCGATTCGAGCAGGCACGCCGAGCGGATGCTGACTAGATTAAAAGTACAAGAATTCCCTTTTTCCGCATAACCGCTTCAAGGAGTTCGTCATGACATTCCTCGACTCTCCCATTGGCCGCTGCGAAGCAGTCCGGGAAATGGTGCTGCTGGATGAAACACAGAAGGAGTGCGCCCACGAGCATGGCTGTCCGGACGGGTTCGATTGCCCGCTGAAAGGCTGGTTCACGGAACAATCCGGGGTCAGCGATCCGGCCAGCCTGCCGCTCAAGCGCGCAACGCGGCGCCGTCGCGGCACCGCGGCGACCAAGCCCACGCCCTTGAAGGCGCGGGCGACGATGTCAAAACCGCTCGTCTTCGTGGAGAAAGCGCCATTGCCCGAGCGGAAGGTCGCCTAGCCGGACCCGCCCGATCCGTATGCGCTTGAGGCCGACCACCTTCAGGCCGACCAGTTCGCACATGCGCCGGATCTGACGCTTGCGGCCTTCGCGCAGCACGAAGCGCAACTGATCCTCGTTGATCCACTCGACCTTGGCGCGCCGCAGCTTGCGGCCGTCGAGCTCGAGGCCGTGGTTCAACAGCGCAAGCCCGCGGTCGTCGAGTTCCCCCTCGACGCGGACGAGATATTCCTTGTCCACCTCGGAATCGTCGCCGATCAGCTGGCGCGCGATGCGGCCGTCCTGCGTCAGCACGAGCAGGCCGGTCGAGTCGATGTCGAGGCGGCCGGCCGGCGCCAGGCCCTTGAGATGCGCAAAATCGAAGGGCTGCGCGGTGTCGCGGTCGAACTGGTTGGCCGCACCGATCAGCGAAACGGCCGGCTCGTAGCCGGGTTCGGGCTGGCCCGACACGTAGCCGACCGGCTTGTGCAGCAGGATCGTGACCCGTTGGGACTGGCGTCGGCTCGCCTGCGATGCGAGCGTGATCTCCGCGTTCGGGTCGATGCGGGTGCCGAGTTCGGACACGCACAGGCCATCGACGAGCACCCAGCCACGTTCGATGAACTCATCGGCCTCGCGGCGCGAGCACAGACCGCGTTCGGCCATCACCTTCGATAAGCGCACCCCTTCCGCAGCGGCCGTCGCTGGCGCCTCCGCGCGGACAGCGGGTCGTGCGGCCGCGGGGCGCTCCTCGCGACGGCCGACAGGCGCACGGTCGGTCGGCGCAACCGGCTTGCGCGTTTTGCGCTCGTCCGCCGCCGGCGTGCGCGGCTGATCGCCATCCCTGCGCGGACGCCGCTCGATGTCCGTCACACCGGCCGCCTTCGGACGCTCCGGCTTGCGGCCGCGACCGGCCCCTTCCGCGCGCTCCGCTTCCGGCGGCCGCCCCGCCTTGCCTCCACGTGCCTTTCCCTGCCCCTCGCCCGCAGGCGCCCGCGTCGCGGCGACGGTCTTCGCATAACCGGGCTGGAAGCGCGCACGCACGCCGGCCCGACGAGGCCCCTCGACGGCGGGAGCGTCGCCCTGCCGTTTCACGCCCAGTGTGCGGCGCGGCGCGTCGGCTGCATCTTCCTGTGCGGGGACATCGCCGGGCGTGCCGGCTTCCTTCGAGCGCTTCATGGTGGCCATCCGGTTCGCAGGCGCGCCCGCGCGCAGCGCAGACGAACCCGTCAAAAAAACAATGCCCGGCATCGCCGGGCGCAACGCTTTTCAGTATATCGGCTGCCCGCGGCAGCTTCCAGCGACGCGACGGCGGGGATTCCGGCACGCGCCGCGCCATTTCACTAGGCGAAATCACCACGAGCCGGCTAGAATGCGCGCAACTGCAAATCCCTCCCGAACGCGTGAGCACCAACACCCCCACCGAAACCAAGAACCCGATCCAGGTCGTCGAGCGCATGATGAAGCTGCTCGACGTGCTGGCGCATCACCCGGACCCGGCCGCGCTCAAGCAGATCGCCCAGGAAACCGGGCTGCACCCGTCGACGGCGCACCGCATCCTGAGTGCGATGGCGCAAAGCGGCTTCGTTGAGCGCGGAGAAGGGGGCACCTACCGCCTCGGCATCCGTCTCCTCGAACTCGGAAGCCTGGTCAAGTCGCGCATTTCCCTGCGCGAGACCGCGATGCCGGCGATGCTCAAGCTGCACGCCGCCACGGGCGAGAGCGTCAATCTCGGCATCCGCGCCGGCGACGACATCGTCTATGTCGAGCGGACGTCCAGCGGCCGCTCCGCCGTGCGCGTCGTGCACATCGTCGGCGCGCGCGCCCCGCTGCACACCACCGCCACCGGCAAGCTCTTCCTCGTCGAGGACGGTTCCGAGCGCGTGCGCGAGTACGCACGGCGCACCGGCTTGCCCGGCTCCACGCCGGCCTCGATCACCGAGATCGGCATGCTCGAGAAGGAGCTCGACAAGGTCCGGCGCCACGGCGTGGCCTTCGACCTGGAAGAAGTGGAAATCGGGGTGCGCTGCATCGCAGCCGGCGTGCGCGACGACAGTGGCGAGCTGATCGCCGGCCTGTCGGTATCCACCCCCTCGGAACGTTTCAGCCCCGACCGCGCCCCGCTCGTGCGCGAGGCGGCGGACGAGATTTCCCGCGCCCTGGGCTACGTTAGGCGCAGCGCGCGCTGAACGTCACCCCAGCGCAGCCGAGGCACACGCGCTCGCACAGACTCAGATGTTTTCCTTGCCCGCTGCCGTCGCCACGCGTTGCGGACCGGCGGCTTCGAGCCATTTCTTGATGCGCACCGCGTCAGCGGTGCGCGAGTAGCGACCGTCGGAATCCATCAACACGATGATCACCGGCTGCTTCATCAGCCAAGCCTGCATCACGAGACAGCGCCCCGCCTCGCGGATATAACCCGTTTTCTGGACGCCGATCTCCCAGTCGGGGTTACGCACCAGCGAATTGGTGTTGCCGAAGCGGTGCGTGCGCGAACCGATCTGGACATAACGCTCGGACGTCGTCGAGAATTCGCGGATCAGCGGGTAGGTCGACGCCGCCGAAACCATGCGCGCGAGATCGTGCGGGCTAGAGACGTTTTCCGGCGTGAGGCCCGTCGGATCGGCGAAATGCGTTTCGGTAAGGCCGATCATGCGCGCCTTGACGTTCATCGCCGCGATGAACGCCGCCTCGCCCCCCGGATAATGACGCGCGAGCGCCGAGGCCGCACGGTTTTCCGACGACATCAGGGCGAGATGCAACATCTCCTCCCGCGTCAGACGGGTCCCCAAAGACAGGCGCGAACCCGTGCCCTTGAGCGTGTCGATGTCGCCTTCGGAAATCGTGATCTCCTCGGACAGACTCTGTCCGGCATCGAGCACGACCATCGCTGTCATGAGCTTGGTGATCGACGCGATCGGCAGCACGGAATCGCTCTTCCTCTCGAGAATCACATGGCCGGTGTTCTGGTTCATGACGAGGAAGGCCGAGGAGCGCAGATGCGGTAGGCCGGCGGCGTCGAGTTGCAGCGGCGCGCTGTCGATCGCCGCCTCGGGGATCACGGCATCACGACGCAGCGACACCTTGACGCGGCGCGCTTCCTGGCGCGCGACCGCCTTGCGGCTCACGCGCTTCTTCACCGTCTTCTTCGCCGGCGCGCTGACCGCGCGCTTCGCGGACTTCTTGACGGACTTGCTCACGGTCCCGGTCGAACCGGACCCGTCCGCCCGCGTGGCAGCGGAAGCGGGGAGAGTCCAGCCCGCCTGCACCATCGCGAGACTGACCATCGCGATCGCCAGATTACGGAATTTCATGTTGTGGCCTGAAACAAAAGTAACACGGAAGGGAACAACATCCGTCTCATTACTATTCTTATGCAAATTAAGCAGATATCAAGTCTTTTTGAAGTATTCCGCGAAAAATTTCTTACATCGCGTCACACGTCAGTCCAAACTAATAGTTTAGATGACCCTGCGCCGCACATGGCGAACGTTACACACGGAGGAAAGCAGCCACTTCGCCGCGCCGGTCCATCGTGTCCTTGTAGCCGAGTTCGATGAGCGCCTGCGTGAAAGACGGCTCGAATAGCAGGTAGGACAGCAGCGTCGAACCGTCGCGGCGCATCGCACCGATGCCGCGCAGCACCGTGCGCAGCGCAAGCGGCAGGCTCTCGCGGTTGCGGCCGGCGATCGCATCGAGCCGCTGCGACGGTGAAATCACCAGGGTTTCGATCGGCCGCAGGTTGATACCGGCTGCGGCGCGCTGTTCGGGACTCATCGCGCCTGCCGTGATGTTGATGCGCTGGAGCCGCTCGAGGTCCACAGACAGGCTGTCGAGGAAGATGCTCGACAAGGCGTGGCCGGCAATCTGCGCGAGCGAAGGGTAGCCTTCGGAGCGCTGGCGCCCCTCCTCGGCCAGCCGCCCGGAGCCGATCACGAGGATGCGGTCGGCACCCAGATGGATCGCTGGGCTGACCGGCGCAAGCTGGCGCATGGAGCCGTCACCGAACCATTCGCGGTTGATGCGCACCGGCGGGAACACGAAGGGGATCGCGCTCGTCGCCAGCAGATGGTCGACGCCGATCGAAGTGCGCACGCCCAACCGCTGCATGCGCCGCCAGGCTTGGACTTCGGGCGCAGCGTCGAAGAAGGTCAGGCTCTCGCCCGACGAATAGCCCGATGCCGCCACGCTCACCGCATGCAGGTGCCCCTGTTCGATGCTGCGGCCGATGGCCGAAAAATCCAGCACCTCGGCGAGCAGGCTGCGCAGCGGGGAATTGTCGAGCAGCGAGTGCGGCGTCTGGCGCACGGCCCAGCCCAGCGTCAGCGCCGAAGCCCAGCGCAGTCCGGTCGCAAGCAGCGCCGCGGCGTCGGAGCGGTACACGTGATCGACATGGAATTGCCGCCAGATGCGGACGAGCATGCGCACGGCACGCGTGAAATCGCTGGAAAAAACCGCCAGTGCGACGGCATTGATGCCGCCAGCGGAGGTGCCACACAGGATGGGAAACGGATTGCCCGCCTGGCGCCCGCGGATCTCGCGGATCGCCGACAGCACACCGACCTGGTAGGCGGCGCGCGCGCCGCCTCCCGTCAGTACCAGCGCAGCCTTGCCTTCAGCCATCGAGCCTCCGGTCGCTTGCGGACACTACCGGGAAAATCTTGCCACGCGGGTGCCGGCCGGGAAAGGCCCGCACCCGCGTTTTCACGGCCCAGTGAGTCAGATTTGACGCTGCGCTGCTTCGACCGCTGTCAGTGCGGTCATGTTGACGATGCGGCGCACGGTGGCCGAAGGCGTGAGGATATGCACCGGACGCGCTGCACCGAGCAGGATCGGGCCGACGGTCATGCCTTCACCCGCCGCCGTCTTGAGCAGGTTGAAGGCAATGTTGGCGGCATCCAGCGTCGGGAAGATCAGCAGGTTCGCGGCATCGCGCATGCGCGAATTGGGGAAGATGCGCAGGCGCAACTCGGCGTCGAGCGCCGCGTCGCCGTGCATCTCGCCCTCGACCTCGAGCTCGGGATGACGCTCGTGCAACAGCCGCAGCGCGGTGCGCATTTTCTCGGCGGTCGGCGAATCGGCGCTACCGAAGGACGAATGCGATAGCAGCGCGACCTTGGGGGTGATGCCAAAGCGCGACATCTCCTCCGCCGCCAGCAAGGTCATCTCGACAATCTGTTCCGGCGACGGGTCGTAGTTGATGTAGGTGTCGGCGAGGAAGAGCGTGCGCTCGGGCAGGTTCACGACGTTGAGCGCATAGCAGTGCCTCACGCCCTCACGCCGGCCGATGACCTTCTCGATGAAGTCGAGGTGCAGGCGGTGCATGCCGTAGGTGCCGCAGATGAGGCCGTCGCCGTAGCCGAACTTCAGCAGCAGCGCACCGATCAGCGTCGTGCGGCGGCGGACTTCCTTCTTCGCGTACTCGATCGATACGCCCTGGCGCTCCATCAGGCCGTGGTAGTAGGTCCACAGTTCCTTGAAGCGGGGATCGGAATCGGGGTTCACCAGTTCGAAATCCTGGTCGGCACGCATGCGCAGGCCGAAGCGTTCGATGTTGGCGTTCACGACGTCCGGGCGGCCGATCAGGATCGGACGCGCGAGACCTTCGTCGGCCACCGTCTGCACCGCGCGCAGCACGCGCTCGGATTCGCCCTCGGCGAAGATGATGCGCTGGTTCTGGCCGCGCGCCGCGGCGAACACGGGCTTCATGATCAGGCCCGAATGCCACACGAAGTTGTTGAGCTGCGAGCGATAGGCATCCCAGTCGGCGATCGGGCGCGTTGCGACGCCCGAGGTCATGCCCGCTTCGGCCACCGCCGGGGCGATCTTGACGATGAGGCGAGGATCGAAGGGGCGCGGGATGATGTACTCGGGGCCGAAGCCCGACACCTTCTCGCCGTAGGCGGCGGCGACGATGTCGCTCTGCTCGGCACGCGCGAGCTCGGCGATGGCCTTCACCGCGGCAAGCTGCATCTCGTCGGTGATCGTCGTCGCGCCGACGTCGAGCGCACCGCGGAATATGAAGGGGAAGCACAGCACGTTGTTGACCTGGTTCGGGTAGTCCGAACGGCCCGTCGCGATGATCGCGTCGTCGCGCACTTCCTTGACGAGCTCCGGCAGGATTTCCGGCGTCGGGTTCGCAAGGGCGAGGATCATCGGCTTCGCTGCCATCTTCGCGACCATCTCGGGCTTGAGCACGCCGCCGGCCGACAGGCCCAGGAACACGTCCGCGCCCTCGATCACCTCGGCGAGCTTTCTCGCCTCGGTCTTCTTCGCGTAGCGCGCCTTGATCGGGTCCATCAGCGCGGTGCGGCCTTCATACACGACGCCTTCGAGGTCGGTGACCCAGATGTTCTCGACCGGGATGCCGAGCTTCTCGAGCAGGCCCAGGCAGGCGAGTGCCGCAGCGCCCGCACCGGAAGTGACGAGCTTGACCTTCTTCAGATCCTTGCCGAGCAGGTGCAGGCCGTTGAGGATCGCTGCGCCGACGACGATCGCGGTGCCGTGCTGGTCGTCGTGGAAGACCGGGATCTTCATCCGCTCGCGCAGGCGAGACTCGATGTAGAAGCACTCGGGGGCCTTGATGTCCTCAAGGTTGATGCCGCCGAAGGTGGGCTCCAGCGCGGCGATCATGTCGATCAGCTTGTCGGGGTCGTTCTCGGCGATCTCGAGGTCGAACACGTCGATGCCGGCAAACTTCTTGAACAGCACGCCCTTGCCTTCCATGACCGGCTTGGCGGCAAGCGGGCCGATGTTGCCGAGGCCGAGCACGGCGGTGCCATTGGTGACCACGCCGATTAGGTTGCTGCGCGCGGTGAGCGTCGCGGCCTCCGCCGGTTCCTCGACGATCGCGTCGCACGCCGCGGCAACGCCGGGCGAATAGGCCAGCGAGAGGTCGCGCTGGTTGGAAAGCACTTTCGTGGGGGTAACCGAGATCTTGCCCGGCCGCGGATAGCGGTGATAGTCGAGCGCCGCAGCGCGGATCAGTTCGTCCATGTGATGTCCCGTCGTTGTTGTAGTAAATCTCTCGCGGTCGTCGCCGACCGTCTCCCGAACTTGCAATGATGCCGCGGATTGCAGCCGGGAGACAGTCCCGCCGGAATGCGGCGGAACGACCGCACGCCAGGGAACGATGAAGCTGTTTTCCGTCGGCCTCGCTGGCGTGGCATAATATTAGGCTTTCGCCGACTGCGGTTTACCCTAGTAGTTTCCGCAAGACGGCTCAACAAGAAGGTCCTAAGGCCCGTTCAAGATCCCGCCGGGACGCGTGGCTGCGAGCTCCAGGCGGGTTACCGCTTTTGCTTCTGCAATCTGGAGAGCTTTTCACCATGACTCAACGCTTGTCCGCCGAGGCCATCCTGGCCGGCGCGCCCGCTTACATCCGCCACGCCGGCCTGAAGAAGTGGGTCGCGGAAATCGCCGCACTGACCGAGCCCGACCGGGTCTATTGGTGCGACGGATCGGTCGAGGAATACGATCGCCTGTGCGCCGAAATGGTCGAGGCGGGCATGTTGATCAAGCTCAATCCCGAAAAGCGCAAGAATTCCTACCTCGCGTGGTCCGACCCCTCGGACGTTGCCCGCGTCGAGGACCGCACCTACATCTGCTCGAAGAACAAGAGCGACGCCGGCCCGACGAACAACTGGGAAGATCCGGCAACGATGCGCGAAACCCTGAACGGCCTGTACAAGGGCTGCATGCGCGGTCGCACCCTGTACGTCGTGCCGTTCTCGATGGGTCCGCTCGGCTCGCCGATCGCCCACGTCGGCGTCGAGATCTCGGACAGCCCCTACGTCGTCACCAACATGCGCACGATGACGCGCATGGGCAAGGCAGTGTATGACGTGCTCGGCACCGACGGCGAGTTCGTGCCCTGCGTGCATTCCGTCGGCGCCCCGCTCGGACCGGGCGAGAAGGATTCGCGCTGGCCGTGCAACCCGGACACCAAGTACATCGTCCATTACCCCGAGACGCGCGAGATCTGGTCCTACGGCTCGGGCTACGGCGGCAACGCACTGCTGGGCAAGAAGTGCTTCGCGCTGCGCATCGCCTCGACGATGGCGCGCGACGAGGGCTGGCTCGCCGAACACATGCTGATCCTCGGCGTCGAGTCGCCCGAAGGCGAGAAGACCTACGTCGCGGCGGCCTTCCCGTCGGCATGCGGCAAGACCAACTTCGCCATGCTGATTCCGCCGACGTCCTTCAACGGCTGGAAGATCTACACCGTCGGCGACGACATCGCGTGGATCAAGCCGGGCAAGGACGGCAAGTTCTACGCCATCAACCCCGAAGCCGGTTTCTTCGGCGTGGCCCCGGGCACGTCGGAAAAGACCAACTACAACGCGATGGCGACGCTGAAGGAAAACATCATCTTCACCAACGTCGCGCTGACCGACGATGGCGACGTGTGGTGGGAAGGCATGAGCAAGGAAGCTCCTGCCCACCTCATCGACTGGCAAGGCAAGGACTGGACGCCGGAACTGGCCAAGGAAACCGGCCGCAAGGCGGCGCACCCGAACTCGCGCTTCACCGCGCCCGCCAGCCAGTGCCCGTCGATCGACCCGAACTGGGAAGATCCCGCCGGCGTGCCGATCTCGGCCTTCATCTTCGGCGGCCGTCGCGCGACGACCGTCCCGCTGACCTACCAGGCGTTCAACTGGAACTTCGGTGTGTACATGGCTGCCACCCTGGGTTCGGAAACCACCGCTGCCGCCTTCGGCGCACAGGGCGTGGTGCGCCGCGACCCGTTCGCGATGCTGCCCTTCTGCGGCTACCACATGGGCGACTACTTCAACCACTGGCTCCGCATGGGCCACGTGGTCGAGGACGCGCCGCAGATCTTCTGCGTGAACTGGTTCCGCATGAACGAGAAGGGCGAGTTCATGTGGCCCGGCTTCGGCGAGAACATGCGCGTGCTGAAGTGGATCGTCGACCGCGTCAAGGGCCGTGTCGCCGCGAAGGAAACGGCGCTCGGCTGGATGCCCAAGTTCGAGGACATTGACTGGACCGGCTCCAACGTGACGAAGGAAGAGTTCGAGGCCCTGACCCAGGTCGACGCCGACGCGTGGAAGAAGGAGCTCGAGCTGCACAAGGAATGGTTCGACAAGTTGCAGGATCGCCTGCCGCGCGCGCTGACGCTCAAGCGCGAGATGTTCGAACTGGCCCTGTCGGTCTGAGTTTTGCTGTCGGCCCGGGCCGGCAGAACCTGCAAAAGCGCCGCGCGTCGGCGCTTTTGCTTTTTCAGTCTCCTACAATTCCACTTTGATCGTCGCCAAGGAACACGCATGATCCCGCATCTCGCCCGCCGCACCGCCGACATCCAGCCCTTCCATGTGATGGAGCTGCTGCGACGCGCACGCGAGCTCGAAGCGCACGGGCGCGACATCATCCACATGGAAGTCGGCGAGCCGGACTTCGCGACGCCGCAGCCGATGATCGATGCGGCGACACGCTTCCTCGCGGGCGGCGACGTGCATTACACGGCGGCCCTGGGCCTGCCGCAGTTGCGCGAGGCGATCGCACGCTTCTACCACGAGCGTTTCGGCGCCGACGTCGCGCCTGAACGCATCATCGTGACACCGGGAGCCTCGGGTGCATTGATGCTGGCGCTGGCCGCGACGACGGACCCGGGCGACGAATGGCTGCTGCCCGATCCGGGCTATCCGTCCAATCGCCACCTCGTGCGCAGCTTCGAGGGCGTGCCGCGCGCGCTGGCGGTGGGAGCGGAGACGCGCTACCAGCCGACGCCCGCACAGGTAACGGGCGAGTGGACGACGGGCACGCGCGGGCTGATCGTCGCCAGCCCGTCCAACCCCACCGGCACCCTGCTCGACCAGACCGAGCTGGCGGCACTGAGGACGGCAGTGCTCGCGCGCGGCGGCACGCTGATCGTCGACGAGATCTACCAGGGCCTGACCTACGGCGTCGAGGCGAGCACGGTCCTGAAGAGCATGAACGACGTGTTCGTCGTGAACAGCTTCTCCAAGTATTTCGGCATGACCGGATGGCGTCTCGGCTGGCTCGTCGCGCCTCAGCCGTATGTACGGGAAATCGAGAAGCTCGCGCAACATTTCTTCATCTCGCCTTCGACGCCGGCGCAGCACGCCGCGCTAGCCGCCTTCGCGCCCCCGACGATAGAGATCCTGGAGGCGCGCCGGCACGAGTTCGCGCAGCGCCGCGACACGCTGCTGCCGGCCCTGCGCGAGCTGGGTTTCGTGGTGGCAGCGGAGCCGCAGGGCGCCTTCTACATCTACGCCGACATCACGCGCCTCGCGGACGACAGCGAGGCGCTCGCACAGCGCCTGATCGAGGAAGCCGGGGTCGCCGCGACACCCGGGCTGGATTTTGGCGACAACCAGCCGCGCCGCCATCTGCGCATCGCCTACACCAACCGCCGAGAACGCCTGCTGGAAGCGGCAGAACGCATCGCGCGCATGCGCGCCTGAGAAACGGGAAAATGCGGCGCGGGATCACTCACCGGCCGCCACGGATCAGACGCCGGTTTGAATCTTGGCGCGGCTCGCGGCCGTGAGAAGGCGCTTCTTCATCGCCAGCACCTTGTTCGCGTAGCTCGCGTTCGGATCCCTGAGCGCACCGCCGTAATACTGCAGCGCACCCTGCAGGCTGCCGAAGCGCTGCATGCCCTCGACGAGCACCATCGTGCCGACGCGGATGTTGAGCGTGGGATCGAACAGGGCGTCCTCGCCGGCGTTGCGGCCGATCTTGTCGAGATGGAAGCGGGGGATCACCTGCATCAGACCCTGCGCGCCCATGTTGCTTTCGGCGAAGGGGTTGAAGCTCGACTCGATCGCCATCACGGCGACGATCAGCAAGGGATCGATGCCGAGCTTGCGGCCGCTGACTTCCGCGGCGACAAGCAGTGGTTCGAGCTTGCGCGTGGAGATGTTGTAGCGCTGCGCGACGAAGTCACGTACGCCCAGCATTTCCGTTGACAGTCCGCCCGCAGATGCGATCGGTTTCGGACGCGGCATTTCGGCGGACGCCTGCAGGGCATTAGTCTGGGCGGCGTCGCCGACCGCTGCGGTTTCCGGGGCGCCGACACCAAGGTCGGCATAGCTGACGGGATCCTTCAGCAGATAGCCTGCGCCGGCGAACGCGACGAGCGCGAAGGCGGTGAGCATCAGACTGCCGTGGACGAAATGCACGAAGAACGCGGCCGCGCCGTGAAGCCTGCGGCCAGGACGAGTTGCGTGAGTCATCGGTACCTCCCTGCTGCGACCATGCCCCCGACCGCGGCGCCGACAGCGCGCCCAGGCAGCCTTCACCTGTCGATCGGAAGATCACGTCTTCAGTGGTTGTTCGAACGCGCGGTCGCAACCAGACCTCACGTCCGGCGGGGACGGGATGCGCTCTGCGGCGCTGCCCCGGGGCACCCGAATCCTGCCGGATTCACGCGCCGCCCCGCTGCCAACAATTGAACTGCGATTGAAAAAAACCGTTGCTGCGCTGCAGCAACGTCCCTACTATATTGATTTAATTGGGCTTGGTCAAGCAGGCAGACGCCTGCGAAGTCCCTCCACCCTCCTCCAGGAGGCGAAGTTTTGCACAGACACGCGCCCGCGCGGTGCGAAAAATTTGTCACAAAAGATGTAAAACATTTACTCGGAGCGTTCAGACTGGTTCGGACAACGGTCCGCAGGCCAGTTCCGGACAGCCCAGCGCCAGGCGCAGATGGGTCCAATCGAAGCATGGACCGGGGTCCGTTTTGCGCCCGGGAGCGATGTCCGAGTGGCCGGTGACCGCCTCGACGGGGTAATGCGCACGGAGCACGCGCAGCAAGGCGGCGAGACGCGCGTATTGCGCCGGCTCGAAGGGCCGGGTGTCGCAGCCCTCCAGTTCGATACCGATCGAGAAGTCGTTGCAGCGCTCGCACCCGTTCCAGCTCGACACGCCGGCGTGCCATGCGCGCGCGTCCGTGGGCACGAACTGCACCAGGCGGCCGTCGCGGCGGATGAAGAAGTGCGCCGACACGCGCAGATGGCTGATCGCGGCGTAGTACGGGTGTTCCGCGGGATCGAGGGCGTTGGTGAACAACTGCTCGACGCCCGGACCGCCGAACTCGTCCGGCGGCAGGCTGATCGCATGCACGACGATCAGCTTCACCTCGGTGCCGGCGGGGCGCGCATCGAAGTTCGGCGACGGACAGTGCTGCGCCCCTTCCAGCCAGCCGGCCGCGAGTGGGCCGAGGTCATCATCGACCTGCGCACGGGGCGCAAGCTCCGCCGTCGGCCTACGCATGGCGCTTGCCGCTGCGGGCGGGCTTGCCGCTCGCGCCCGGGCCCGAGCGTGCCGGCGCACGTCCCGCCTGCGCGCCGCGGTTGGCTGCCGCCCCCGGTCTGCCGCTTGGCTGGCGGGTGCCTGCTGCGCCCTTGGCCGGTCCGCGGCCCGCGGATGCTGCAGGGCGCTCGGTCGCGCCCAGCGGCACGCCCGGTTGATGGCGCGGCACGAGGCAGTGCGGGCCGTTGCCGATGAGGTCGGCGCGCCCCATCTGCTGCAGCGCCTCGCGGATGAGCGGCCAGTTCTCCGGGTCGTGCCAGCGCAGCAGCGCCTTGTGCAGCTTGCGGACCTTGCCCGCACGCGCGGTTTCGACGATTTCGGAGTCGGCCGACACCTTGCGCAAGGGGTTGCGCCGGCTGTGGTACATGGTCGTTGCCATCGCCATCGGCGTGGGCAGGAAGGTCTGCACCTGGTCGGGCTTGAAACCCTGCTTCTTGAGCCACAGCGCGAGGTTCACCATGTCCTCGTCGGTCGTACCGGGGTGGGCGGCGATGAAATAGGGCACGAGGTGCTGCTTCTTGCCCGCTTCCTTCGAGTACTTCTCGAACATCGCGGCGAACTTCTCGTAGGTGCCGATGCCGGGCTTCATCATCTTCGACAGCGGCCCCTCCTCGGTATGCTCGGGCGCGATCTTGAGCAGCCCGCTGACGTGGTGGGTGACGAGTTCCTTCACGTACTCGGGCGAGCGCACGGCAAGGTCGTAGCGCAGGCCCGAGCCGATGGTCACGCGCTTGACGCCGGGAATCGCGCGCGCCTTGCGGTACAGCGACACGAGCGGCGCGTGGTCGGTGCCGAGGTTCTCGCAGATGTCCGGGTACACGCAGGACAGGCGCCGGCACGAGGTCTCGATCCGCTTGTCCTTGCACGCGAGGCGGTACATATTCGCGGTGGGGCCGCCGAGGTCGGTGATGTGGCCCTTGAAGTCGGGCGTGCGGTCGCGGATCTCCTCGATCTCGCGCAGGATCGATTCCTCTGAACGGCTCTGGATGATGCGCCCCTCGTGCTCGGTGATCGAGCAGAAGGTGCAGCCACCGAAGCAGCCGCGCATGATGTTGATCGAGAACTTGATCATGTCCCACGCCGGGATGCGCGCGTCGCCATAGGCGGGGTGCGGCCGGCGCGCATAGGGTAGGCCGTACACGAAGTCCATCTCGGGGGTGGTGAGCGGGATCGGCGGCGGGTTGAGCCACACGTCGCGCCGGCCCGGCCCTTCGCCGTGCGCCTGCACGAGCGCCCGCGCGTTGCCCGGATTGGACTCCAGGTGGAACACGCGCGAGGCGTGCGCGTACATCACCGGATCGGCGCTCACGGTCTCATAGGACGGCAGGCGGACGGCGGTCTTGCCGCGGGCGGCGCGGCGCGCGGCGATGCGCTCGGCGGCGGGGACGATCTGCACCGGCTGTGCGCCGCCGCCCGTGGGCTGCGGGGCCGGCGCGGTGCGCTTCTCGTCCTCCATCGCGTAGGGGTCGGCATGGGGCTCGATGCGCCCCGGACGGTCGAGGCTCAGCGAGTCGATCTCGCTCCAATCCTCCCCCGGCAGCCAGCCCGGCTTCACCATGAAGGCGGTGCCGCGCAGGTCGCGGATCGCTGCGATCGGTTCGCCGGCGTCGAGGCGCCGCGCCAGGGCCACGAGCGCGCGCTCGGCGTTGCCGAAGATCAGCAGGTCCGCCTTGGAGTCGGGCAGCACCGAGCGGCGCACCTTGTCGGACCAGTAGTCGTAATGCGCGATGCGGCGCAGCGAGGCTTCGATGCTGCCGATCACGACGTTCGCATCGGGGAAGGCCTCGCGCGCGCGCTGCGCGTAGACCGTCACCGCGCGATCGGGCCGCTTTCCGGCTTCGGCGCCGGGCGTATAGGCATCGTCGGAGCGGATCTTGCGGTCGGAGGTGTAGCGGTTGACCATCGAGTCCATGTTGCCGGCGGTGATGCCGAAGAACAGGCGCGGGCGGCCGAGCGCGCGGAAAGGCTCGGCGCTCTTCCAGTCGGGCTGGCTGATGATGCCGACGCGAAAGCCCTGCGCCTCGAGCATCCGCCCTATCAGGGCCATGCCGAAGCTGGGGTGGTCGATGTAGGCGTCGCCGGTCACGAGGATCACGTCGCACGCATCCCAGCCGAGCGTCTTCATCTCGCTACGGGACATCGGCAGGAAGGGCGCGGGGCGGGCCGGCGGGCGGGCGCCCGCGGTGATGCTGGGGGGAGAATCGGGGATCATTGTCGCGTGCATTGTACTCGGACGCCCGAAAGCGCCGTTCGGTTCAGTTCGACTCAATGGGCGAGCGCGGCCTGCGCATCGGCCAGGCGGATGGCGTCGCGGCGGGCCTCGTCGAGCAACCAGTCGCGGAACGCGGCGACGTGGGCCCGTGGGGCCACGGCCTGCGGCGTCACGATGTAATAGGCGAACCGGCGCCGCAGGCTGATGCCGAAGGGCACGACGAGGCGGCCGGCCGCGACTTCCGCCGCAACCAGCGGCTTGGACACCAGGGCGACGCCCAGCCCGTCGAGCGCCGCGGCGATGGCGAGGCCCGAGTCGCTGAAATGCAGGCCGGCATCGGCACGCACCGCTGTTACCCCGGCCGCCTGCAACCACTCCGCCCAGGTCGGCCGCTCGCGCGTGTCGGGCACGGTGTCGTCGTGGATCAGGCAGTGACGCCGCAGGTCCGACGGCTGGCGCAGGGGGATCTTCGCGCGCAGCAGCGCCGGGCTGCACACCGCGGTGTATTCGGGTTCGAGCAACAGCTCGCAGCGATAGCCGGGATACGTGCCCGTGCCGAATCGGATCCACAACTGGCCGCCCTCGGCGCGCGCCGTGAGCGGCTCGATGCCCAGCCCGGCAGCGTCGCGGCCGTCGATGGCCTTGGTGGCGCTCGCCAGATGCAGCTCGACCTGCGGGTGCAGTTCGGCAAAACGTTGCAGGCGCGGGACCAGCCAGCGCGAGGCGAAGGACGGCGGGGCGACGACCGACAGGCGGCTGAGCGGCCGCATCGCGCGGACGGCCTCGACCGACTCGGCGATCGCGCCCATCGCTTCGCGCAACCGGGGCAGCATCGCCTCGCCTTCCGGCGTGAGCTCCAGCGCGCGCGTCAGGCGCCGGAACAGGGGCACGCCCAGATCCTCCTCGAGGCCGCGGATCTGGTGGCTGACGGCGGTCGGGGTGACGGACAGCTCCTCGGCGGCGCGCTTGAAGCTCAGGTGACGCGCGGCGACCTCGAAGGCGCGCAGGGCGTTGAGCGGCGGGAGACGGACGGCCATACGCGGACGATCACATGGATGAGTTTTTCTAAGGCATCACATGATGAACGATCGTTTGTTGCAATGCAACAAGCCCCGTACAGTCGCGTCCATGCCCTCACGAAGGGCTGCAACGTCAAGGAGCCGCACGATGGACAAGGACTATCTCTTCTACCAAGGCCGAATCCGCGAAGCGCAGCGTCTGCGCAACGAAGCCCTGGGCCAGATCCTGGCCGACGGCTGGCACGGTACAAAACGCCTGGTCACCCGCATTGCACGGGTCGCGGTCAGCCTGCTGCTGGGCGTGCGTCACCCCCAACCCCACTGAAGCGCACGGCGCCTCACGAGGGCGCCGGTCACTCGCCCGCCCTGCGCCTCCGACGCAGGGCGACGATGCCGTACACAAGCGCGTTGACCGCCAGCACCAGCATACCGAGCAGGAGCTGGACCCGGGGCGTGAGGCCCGCGGGATAGATCAACGGGATCAGGTAATGCTCGATGAAGCCGCCGCGGTAATCCACGCCGCCCGCCGCCAGGCGCAGCGTCTTTTCGAGCGGGGTCAGCGGACAGGTCCAGCCGATCAGTTCGATGGCCGCGCCGTAGGCGGCCACTGGCAGATGCGCCCACTTCGCGCGCGGCCAGCGCAGTGTCAATAGGCCGCCGAACACCACGAAGGCGATGAAGAGCGCGTGCACCAGCACGACGAGATCGGCGGCCATCAGCGCGAGCACGCTTTTCACCTCAGGATCCGGTTGCGGCCGGTCGGAACACGCGCACCCCGAGCAGGACGCCCGCGACCAGCAGCACGATGCCGGCCGTCTCGCCGGGGCCCGGCCAGCGGTCGTACCACAGGAAAGCATAGAGCAGCGCCGCCAGCGTTTCGAACACGATCAGCTGACCGGCGAACGCCGGCGGCAGCAAGTGGCTTGCGCGGTTCCATAACAGGGTGCCGAGCCACGAAGCGGCAAGACCCACAACCAGCATCAGCCCGACGAAGGCCAACGGACGCGGCCCGAACGGCCACTCGAATGCCTCCGCCGGCGCCGTCACGCCTTCCCACAGCGCGAACGCGATCGCCGCAGCAAGCGCGAGCGGCAGCGTCACGAGGCCTTGCGCGGTCGCCCAGGGGCGTGCGAGGCCCGTACCGCGGGCACGCAGCCAGCGTGCGTTGCGAATCGGATACCAGGTCCACGACGCGAGCGCGACGGCGGCCAGCACCAGGCCGGCCACGTAGCGCAAGCCGCCGCGGGCGCCCTGCCCACCCGCACCGGTTGCATGCGCGGTGGAGTCGAACTGCACGACCACGAGGCCGGCGAGGATCACCACCAGCGGCAAGGCGAGGCGCCGCCACGCGACGACGTCCGCAGCGTTGCCGGCGCGGCGCTCGGTGAGGTTCGCGCAGATCGCGATCACGACCGGCAGCGTGCCGATCATCAGCGTCGGCACCGGGGCGCCCGCTAGCTGGATCGCGCTCGCGAGGGTGGTGTAATAGACGAGATTGCCGACCAGCGCGAGCTTTCCGGCCTCGATCCAGTCGGCGCGCGAGAGCCGTGCCAGTGCCGCGCGGTCCATCCAGGCGAGCGCGACGGCGAGGACGCCGAAGGCGATGTAGCGGCCGAACGCGAGCACGATGCCGGGGTAGTCCCCGAGCATCAGCGGGACGACGAAAACGAGTCCCCACAACATCCCCGCACCGAGCGCCGCGAGCAAACCAGCGAGCATGGATTCCTTCCCCGGATCGAAGGCGCGCAGTGTGCCACGCAAAGTCGGTGCGCGGATGCGGGGAAACCCTGAGCGCGCGCGATTCGGGCACGGCAGCTGCTATGCTGACCAGGACATGAATCGGGCTCATCACAGGCCTGAAAATCCCTCGCTGCACGCAGGCGCGGAGCTTGTTAACATCGCGCCACCTCGTTCCAGAAAATTTCCGAACATGAACCGGAGACCTCCCTCATGACCGAATCGCCCACCCGCGGGCCGCGCGTCGGACTGTTCGCCACCTGCCTGATGAACGTGTTCCGGCCGAACGTCGGCTTCTCGGCGGTGAAGCTCCTCGAAGACGCCGGCTGCATCGTCGAGGTGCCTGCAAACCAGACCTGCTGTGGCCAGCCCGGCTACAACAGCGGCGACTACGACGCGGCGCGCGCACTCGCCCGCCAGGTGATCGAAGCCTTCGAGAATTACGACTACATCGTCGGGCCGTCCGGCTCATGCATGGCGACCATCCGCCACGACTACCCGGTGCTGTTCCAGGACGACCCGGTGTGGCTGCCGCGCGCGCAGGCGCTGTCGGAGAAGGCCTGGGAGCTGCTGTCCTTCCTCGCCGACGTGCTGCATGCGGCGCCGTCCGATTCGCGCTACGAAGGCACGGTCACCTACCACGACTCCTGTTCAGGCCTGCGCGGCCTGGGAATCAAGGGGCAACCGCGCGCACTGCTCGGCGAGGTCGACGGCCTCAAGCTCAAGGAGATGGAGGACAGCGAAGTGTGCTGCGGCTTCGGTGGCACCTTCTGCGTGAAGTACCCGGAGATCTCCGAGAAGATGGTCGAGGACAAGGTCAGGAACGTACTCGCCTCGGGCGCCGACACGCTGGTCGGCGGCGACTTGGGCTGCCTGATGAACATCGCCGGACGACTGAAGCGCGTCAACGCGCCGGTGAAGGTCTTCCACACCGCCGAAGTGCTCGCCGGCCTCGCCGACGGCCCCGGTCTCGCAGGCGCCGCGAAGGAGAGCGAGTGATGGAGATCCGTTCGAAGGAATTCAAGCGGCGCTCGGTCTTCGCGATCCACGACGCGAACCTGCAGACGGCGCTCGGCCGCGCGCGCTACGGCTTCGTCGGCAAGCGCGCGCTGCAGGTCGCCGAACTGCCGGAATTCGAGCGCCTGCGCGAGGAAGCGAAAAACACCAAGAATCACATCCTCGACAACCTCGACCATTACCTCGAGCGCTACGAGGCGGCCGTGACGGCCGCCGGCGGCCAAGTCCACTGGGCACGGGACGCCGAGGAGGCGCGCGAGATCATCCTCGACATCTGCAAGCGCGTGGACGCCAAGACCGTCACCAAGGGCAAGTCGATGGTGTCCGAGGAGATCGGCCTCAACGAGGCGCTGATCGAGAATGGCATGGAAGTGGTCGAGACCGACCTGGGCGAATACATCATCCAGCTCGCGCACGAACCGCCCTCGCACATCATCGCGCCGGCCGTGCACAAGACCAAGGACCAAGTCTCCGACCTCTTCGAGGCCGCCCACGGCGGGCCGCGCAAGACCGAGGTGCCGGACCTCGTCAATGAGGCGCGCCAGGTGCTGCGCGACAAGTACTTCAAGGCCGACGTCGGCATCACTGGCGGCAACTTCCTCGTCGCCGAAACCGGCTCGTCGATCATCGTCACGAACGAGGGCAACGGCGACCTGACGCAGACGCTCGCGAAGGTGCACATCGTCACCTCCGGCATCGAGCGCGTCGTGCCGACGCTCGACGACGCGACGCTGTTCCTGCGTCTGCTGGCGCGCAGCGCGACCGGCCAGGAGACCGAGACCTACACGACGATCTCGACCGGCCCGCGCCGCGCCGACGACCTCGACGGCCCCGAGGAGTACCACGTGGTGCTGGTCGACAACGGCCGCTCGAAGATGCTCGCCGGGCGCTTCAAGGAGATGCTGCGCTGCATCCGCTGCGGCGCCTGCATGAACCACTGCCCGGTGTATGGCGCGGTCGGCGGCCACGCCTATGGCTGGGTGTATCCGGGGCCGATGGGCTCGGTGCTCACGCCGCTGATCAAGGGCCTGGACAACGCCTACGATCTGCCCAACGCCTGCACGCTCAACGGGCGCTGCGCCTCGGTATGCCCGGTGAAGATCCCGCTGCCGGACCTGTTGCGCGAGCTGCGCCACATGCAGCACCAGCAGGACATCACGCCGGTGATGCAGAAGCGCGCGCTGAAAGTGTGGCGCTATGTCGCGACACGGCCGAAGCTCTACCACGCGCTCGAACAGGTCGGGGCACGCTTCCTGTCGGCGATCGCGAAGAACGGCAGCATCCGCCGCCTGCCGCTCGCGAGCGGCTGGACCGATGTGCGCGACCTGCCGGCCCCGGCGGGACGCACCTTCCTGGAACTGTGGCAAGGCAAGCGAGGCCAGAAATGACTGCTGCAATGAACGCCCGCGAGGCGATCCTCGACTCCGTCCGCTCCGCGCTGCGGCGCGGGCCGCTCGACGACGCACGGCGCGCCGAACTCGACGCGCGCCGCCCGCAGCACACCCGCCCGGCGCAGGACGAGGAACTCGTCGCGCGCTTCATCCGCAAGTTCGAAAGCCGCGCCGGCACGACCACGCGCGTCGCGAGCCGGGCCGACGTGCCGGCTGCGGTCGAAGCCTATCGCGCCGCCAAGGACCTGCCCGCACGCGCCGCGGTCGGCGCCGCACTGAACGATCTGGCGTTTCCGGGTCTCGAGATCCATCACAACCCGGCCGGCATCGACGAGACGATGGCCGTGTCGCAGGCCCTGTGCGGCATCGCCGAGCCGGGCAGCCTGATGATGGCCTCCGGTCCGGCAAGCCCGATCACGCACAACTTCGTGCCCGACGACCACGTCGTCGTGCTCGACGCGAACGCGATCGTCGGCCACTTCGAGGAGGCCTGGGAGATCCTGCGCGCCCGCCCCGAAGGCATGCCGCGCGCGACCAACATCATCTCCGGCCCCTCGCGCACGGCCGACGTCGAGCAGACCATCCAGCTCGGCGCACACGGCCCGCGCCGCGTGCATGTGATCATCGTCGGCTGAGGCCGGCAGGCACGCCCGGGGGCCGTTTCAATGCTCCCGGGCTAGCCCGTTTCATGCATATCCGCTTACAACTCGGCGACAACTTCTCCGGTCGATCTCGCGTTTAATGCGCATGGGGACAACGGTACGCGCTGCGTGACGGTGTCCGGTTCGTCAGGAGAAGAATCATGAAATCGAAAGCCCTCAAACTGCTTGCTGCGATGATCGCCGGGGGTGCCCTGATCGCTGCCACGCCCGCCCATGCCGACCGCGACCACTGGCGCGACGACGGTTACCGCGAGTGGCGCGGCGACGGCCACCGCCACGGCCACTACAAGAAATTCCGCGACCGCGAACGGGTCGTGATCCGCGAACGGATCGTCGAGCGCCGCCCGGTGGTGCGCGAATACCGCTACTACGAGCGCCCGATCGGCTACTACGCCCCCGCGCCGGTGTATGCCCCGGTGTACGCGCCGCGCATCTACCCGCGCGATCCTGCAATCACCATCGGCGTCGACATCCCGCCGCTGGTCATTCCGTTGCGCTGACGCAACACTTCAAAACGCCCGCTCGCCGGGTCCGCGCAGGGCCCGGCGCTCCGCGGCGAACGCTTCCGCCGCGGCGATGAATTCGAAGAAATCCGCCTCGAAGCCCGCGTAGTCGGCGAAGAGTTCCGCGCCGCTGCCGGTCAGCGGATTCGCTCGGCGCAGCCTGTGCGCCATGCGGTCGAGCGCCATCGCGACGACGTCCGCCGAGCGGTAACTCCCCAGCCAGTCCGATTCGCGCATGCGCGGCAGGATTACCGCGAGCCGCGGCGGCAGCAGCGCGCCGTTGGCGTCCATCAGCGCATACATCGCCGCGCTGAAGCGCTCGAGCGGCTCGTCGTGGTAGCGCTCCCAATGCCGCGCGAGGAAGTGGTCGTAGAACATGTCGACCATCACCCCGGCGACGCGACGCCGCTCCGGCGACACCCGTGCACGGCTGCGCAGGAAGGCGGGATGGGTTTCGGCGAAGAGGTCGATCTGGCGATGCAGGCGCACGCCTGCGGCGAGGTCCGGCGGCAGGCCGGCCGGCAACGGCCCTTTCACGAAGTCGCCCATCAGCCCACCGAGGCGGTCCGCGGGGGCTTCGCCGGCGAGCCAGGCGTGCGCGAGGAAATTCATGTCGGTTTTGCCTAGGCGAATGCGGCTGCGAGCCAGTCGATGAATCCCTGCACCACCGCGCGCTTGCTCTGCGCCGGCGTGCTCACCGCGTAGTAGGTGAACGGCGCCGGCGCGGACACACCGAAGAGCGGCACCAGCCTGCCGGTCTCCACCCACGCAGCCGACAGTCGCCGCGTACACACCGCCGCGCCCAGACCGGCCGCGGCAATCTCCATCAGCATGCCGAGATCGTTGAACACCGCACCGCGCTCGGGCTCCGCCCAGTCGAGACCGGCCGCGAGGAAGCACGGCCGCCATGGCAGCAGCGGCGAGCGCAGCAATTCCAGGCCGGCGAGATCGGCCATGCCGGCCGGCGCATGCGCGGCCACCCACGACGGCGCGGCGAACGGCACCATGGTGTCGTCGAAGAGCTTGCGCACGACCCGCTCCGGGTAGTCGCCGCGCCCCCAGCGCACCTCGACGTCAGCCGCCTCCGCCGTGACATCCTGCAGCGGGATCGACAGGTGCGCCTCCAGTTCCACTTCGGGGTGGGCGCGCAGGTATTCGGGCAGGCGCGCCATCAGCAACTGCCGCGCGAAGGTCGGCGGCAGCGACACGCGCAGGCGCTCGCGCTCGGGCCGCAGCACGGCACCGGCCTGCGCGAGCCGGTCGAAAGCCGCGCGCACGCTGTCGAGGTACAGCCGCCCGGCGGTGGTGGGCCGCACCCCGCCCGGGCCGCGCTCGAACAAGGCGGTGCCGAGCTGGGTTTCAAGTTGGCGGATGCGGTGGCTGACGGCGCTTGGAGTCACGCACAACTCTTCGGCCGCCGGCGCGAAACCGCCCAGGCGCGCGGCCGCCTCGAAGGCCGCGAGCGCGTGCATCGGCGGCACGTGGCGTAGCGGTGCGCTCACGCCCGGCTCCGCAGGCGCGCGAGATCAGCGACTTCGCGGTGGCGCGGGCAGGCGACGACGTGATCGTTGGTCATCCCTGCGGCCTGCATCAGCGCGTAGCAGATCGTGCTGCCGACGAATTTGAAGCCGCGCGTCTTGAGCGCCTTGCTCATCGCGTCGGACTGCGGCGTGGTCGCGGGAATCTCGGCAAGCGCGGCGAACGCATTCTGCACCGGCCGGCCGTCGACGAAGCCCCACAGCCAGGCGGCCGGGTCGATGCCGGCGTCCAGCAGGTCGAGCCAGGCGCGCGCATTGAGGATCGCCGCGTCGATCTTCGCGCGGTTGCGGATGATGCCGGGGTCGGCCAGCAGTTCCGCCTTCTTCGCGTCGTCGTAGCGCACGACGCGCTCGGGGTCGAAACCGTCGAACACCGCACGGTAGCGCTCGCGCTTCCGCAACACGGTGATCCACGACAGCCCCGCCTGCGCACCTTCGAGGACGAGGAATTCGAACAGCGTGCGCGCATCGTCGGTCGGCACACCCCATTCGGTGTCGTGGTAGTGGACGTAGAGCGGGTCATTGCCCGCCCAGGCGCAGCGCTCGGTCATGTGCTTCCTCCGGTGGGCGCATCCGCAGCCCGATAGTCGGCCAGTTTACCCCTCGCCATGCACGCCGAACGCCCCCGCCTCTGCCCGCGCCCGGGGGTGCTTCATGCCGAGGCGTCCGCCACGCGCCAACGAGGCGTGGAGCAGCCCCGGACGCGGGCGGATTCGCGCCCCGAATCCATCACCCGAAAAGCCGCGCCACCGCGACAGGATCGGACGGAAAATAGAAATGTACGTAGGACGCCGTCAGCCGCCCCTGCCGGTAGATCGCCTCGCCTTCGCGCCCGTCCGGGGTCTGGGCGCGCACGACGGGCGCGAGCGGGGTGTCACTCTTCGAATAATGGAAGGTGTGGCCGCGCAGGCGCCCCTCGGGCAACTCGGCAACCTGCATCCCCAGCGCGGCGAGCCGCTGCTGCATCACTGCACGCCCGGGCAACAGGCCGGCGAAGGCGTGCATCTGCCCGGCCTTGTCGACGACCGTCTCGAACAGACTCATCATCCCGCCGCACTCGGCGAGCAGCGGCCTGCCCGCCGCCGCGTGTGCGTGCAGGCCGGCAAAGAAATGCGGGTTCTCCGCCAGCGCCTCCCCATGCAGCTCGGGGTAGCCGCCCGGCAGCCACACCGCATCGCAATCCGGCAGCGCCTCGCCGGCGAGCGGCGAGAAGAACGCAAGCCGCGCGCCGAGCTCGCACAAGGTGTCGAGGTTCGCCGGGTAGATGAAGCCGTAGGCCGCGTCGCGCGCGACCGCGACGGTGCGCCCGGCCAGCAGCGGCGACAGTTGCGGCGGCAGCGCGGCGGGGAATTCGACCGGTTCCGGCAGATCGGCCGCGCCGGTCGCCGCAATGCCATCGGCGAAGCGGTCCAGCCGCGTTTCGAGGTCAGCGATCTCGGCCGCCTGCAGGAGGCCCAGGTGGCGCTCGGGCAACCCCGCCTGCGCGTCGCGCGACAGGGCGCCGTACCAGCGCATGCCCTCAGGCAGCGCGTCGCGCAGCATCTCCGCATGGCGCGCGCTGCCGACGTGGTTCGCCAGCACGCCGGAAAACGGCAGCCCCGGCTGGTAATGCGCGAGTCCGCAGGCCACCGCGCCGAAGGTCTGCGCCATCGCGCGCGCATCGATCACCGCCATCACCGGCAGGCCGAATCGCCGCGCGATGTCCGCGCCGGACGGATTGCCATCGTAGAGACCCATCACCCCTTCGACGAGGATCAGGTCGGCCTCGCGCGCGGCCGCGTGCAGGCGCCAAGCCGCATCGGCCTCGCCGCACATGCCCAGGTCGAGGTTGTACACCGGAGCACCGCTCGCAACCGCATGGATCTGCGGATCGAGGAAGTCCGGGCCGCACTTGAACACACGCACGCGCCGCCCCTGCCGCGCGTGCAGGCGTGCGAGGGCAGCAGTGACGGTGGTCTTGCCCTGGCCGGACGCGGGCGCAGCGACGAAGAGCGCGGGGCAGCGTGCGGTGTCGCTCATCGCTCCGCCTCGCCGCGATGCACCGCAGTGCAGCCGGCGTGCGGCGGATGCGCCGCCGGCACGCTGTCCGGCGCGAACCACGCGAGGCGCGGATACAGGCCGACGACATCGCCGACGATGGTCAGCGCCGGTGGGCGGATGCCCTCGTCCGCGACCACTTGTGGCAGCGTTGCGAGCGTGCCGACGGCGACGCGCTGCGCCGGCGTCGTGCCGCGCTCGACGACGCCGGCCGGGGTTTCCGCAGGCAGGCCGTGGGCGACGAGTTCACGGCAGATGTCGGGCAGGCGCGAGATGCCCATGTAGATCACCAGCGTCTGCCCGCGCCGCGCGAGCATGGGCCAGTCGAGATCGAGCGCGCCGTCCTTGAGGAAGCCGGTCGTGAACACCACCGAGCGGGCGTGGTCGCGGTGCGTGAGCGGGATGCCTGCGTAGGCGGCGACGCCCGCTGCGGCGGTGACGCCCGGCACGACCTCGACGGTGATCCCGGCCCCGACCAGCACTTCCATCTCCTCGCCGCCGCGGCCGAAGATGAAGGGGTCGCCCCCCTTCAGGCGCACGACGCGCTTGCCGGCCTGCGCAAGGCGCACCAGCAGCTGGTTGATGTCGTCCTGAGGGAGCGTGTGGTCGGCGGCCTTCTTGCCGACGTAATGGCGCTCGGCGGTCGCGGGCGCGAGGTCGACGATCGCCGGGCTGACGAGGTTGTCGTAGACGACGGCGTCCGCCCCCGCGATGAGGCGCGCGCCGCGCAGGGTCAGCAGTTCCGGGTCACCCGGGCCGGCGCCGACGAGATACACGTGGCCCGCGGCAGGGCCGGGGCGGGGATTCGGGAGGTCGGGAAGGGACATGCGGGTCGCCTCTTGATCGTTGCGCTGGCGATTGGACAATTGAGCGGGTGATCCGGCATCAGGTCGCCGACGTTGCCTCGAACCCGCGCGCGGCGGGGTGTGTTTCGGGCCTCGTTGGCGCGTGGCGGACGCCTCGGGACGAATCACACTCCGCCGCGCGCAGCGCTTTCCTGTGCACAAGGCTTCGCGAAGTTAACAGCTCCGTCCTTCAGAACTCCAGGCCCGGCATCGCCTTCACCCCGGCAGCGAAGGCGTGCTTGACGAGCCCCATGTCGGTCACGGTATCGGCCGCTTCGACGAGCTCCGGCGGCGCCGCACGGCCGGTCACGATCACGTGCTGGTGCGCGGGCCGTGCGAGCAGGTCGGCAATGACGGCGCCCACTTCAAGATAGCGGTACTTCAGTGCGATGTTCAACTCGTCGAGCACCACCAGCCCGATCGCGGGGTCGCGCAGCAGTGCGCGCGCCTGTTCCCACGCGGCCTCGGCGCTCGCCACGTCGCGCGTGCGGTCCTGCGTGTCCCAGGTGAAGCCCTCGCCCATCACGTGCCACACGACACTTGGCTGGCGGCGGAAGAAGGCCTCCTCGCCGGTGTCCGAACGCCCCTTGATGAACTGCACGACGCCGACCTGCATGCCGTGGCCGAGCGCACGTGCGACGACGCCGAAGGCGGCGCTCGATTTGCCCTTGCCGTTGCCGGTATTGACCAGCAGCACGCCGCGCTCGGTCTGCGCGGCGGCGATCTTTTCCTCCACCACCGCTTTCTTGCGCTGCATGCGCTCGGCGTGACGGATGTTCTTCTCGTTGTCCTGTTCGTTCATGCTCAATCCGGGATAAAGAGGATCCGCTCGCCCACGTCGAGGCGACGGATCGGGTGGTCGAAGGCGCGACTGAGGTGGTCCGCCTGCAGGACCTCCTCGCGCGCACCGGCAAGCACGCCGCCCTTGCCGTCAAGCAGGATCACGTGGTCGGCGAAGCGCGTCGCGAGATTGATGTCGTGCAGCACCATGACCACACCGCACCCCTCGCGCTTGAGGCGCGCAAACAGCTCCAGCACGGCGATCTGGTAATGCAGATCGAGGTGGTTGGTCGGCTCGTCGAGCAGGAAGAGCCGCGGCGCCTGCGTCAGCAGCGTTGCGATCGACACGCGCTGACGCTCGCCGCCGGACAGGCTGAGAACGTCCCGCCCGGCGAATTCGGCGAGACCCACTTCGGCCAGCGCCGCCTGTGCGATGGCGATGTCGGCGGCGGTCTCCCAGCCCCAGCGGCCGAGATGCGGATGACGGCCGATCAGTGCCGTCTGCAGCACCGAGGCGGAAAAGTGGTCCGGCTGCTGCTGCGCGAGCAGGCCGCGCAAACGCGCCGCCACGAGGCTGTCCCAGTCCGCGTAGGAGCGTCCGCCGAGGCGCACGCTGCCCACCGTCGGCGCGCGCAGGCCGGCAAGGGTGTGCAGCAGCGTGGTCTTGCCGGCCCCGTTGGGCCCGAGCAGCACCAGACACTCCCCCGCGGCAAGCCGCAGGCTGAACTCGCAGCACAGCCAGCGCTCGCCGACCTGCAGCGCGAGGCGCTCGGCCTCGAGCAGGACGGACGAATCGCCGATGCGCGTCATCGCGAACTCCGCGACAGCAGGAAGAGGAACACCGGCACGCCGATCAGCGCGGTGAGCACGCCGACGGGCAGCTGCACGGGCGCGATGACGGTGCGAGCGGCCGTGTCGGCGAGCGTGAGCAGCGTGCCACCTGCGAGCAGCGCCGCCGGCAGCAGCAGGCGCTGGTCGTTGCCGATGGCGAAGCGCACCAGATGCGGCACGATCAGGCCGACGAAACCCACGGAACCGACCAGCGTCACGGCTGCCGCGGTGAGCAGCGACGCGAGCACGTAGAGCAGGTAACGCAGCCGCCGCACACGCACGCCCAGTGCCGAGGCCGTTGTCTCGCCGCGTGCGAGCACGTTGAGGTCGCGCGCGACCGGTAGCACCGCGACGAGCCCGGCGACGAGCACCGCCAGTGCCGGCCACGGCCGGCTCGCGCCGCTGGCGTCGCCCATCAGCCAGAACAGCATCGACTGCAGGCGCGTGTCCGTCGCCAGCGACAGCATCAGGGTCACCGCCGCGCCGCAGCCGGCCGCGACGATGACGCCCGTGAGCAGCAGCCGTGTCTGCGTCCACGAGCCATCGCCGTGCGCGAGCCCGAACACCACCAGCATCGCCGCCAGCGCGCCGCCGAAGGCCGCCCCGTCGACGACCCAGGACGACGCACCGACCAGCATCGCCGCCAGCGCCCCGACCGCGGCGCCACCGGAGACGCCCAGCACGTAGGGATCGGCCAGCGGATTGCGCAGCAGCACCTGCATCAGCGCGCCGGCCAGCGCCAGCAGCCCGCCGCACACGAACACGGCCACCGCACGCGGCAGGCGCAGCTCGCGCACGACGTCGGCGGCCATGCCTTCGGCGCCACGGAACAGCGCGCCGAAGACGTCGGCCAGACCGATGGGCAGATCACCGGCGGACAGCGCCCACGCCAGCGCGCACACGCCCGCGAGCGTCAGCCCCGCGATCACGAAGCCTGGTGATGTGCGTCCCGGCATGGGTCTCCTGTCATCCGCTCACGACGGCCGCGCGCCCTCACTTGGGCGCGTAGCGCACGCCCACGAAGACGTTGGCGCCCGGCGTGTTGTAATCCTTGATCAGTTCGTACTTCTTGTCGAACAGGTTGTTGATGCGTCCCTCGAGCGACCACGCACGATCGATCGCATAGCGGGCGAACAGATTCACGATGCCGTAGCCGTCGAGGCGGTCGCGCTCGCCGTTGCTGCTGTAGCGCGCGCCGCTTGCAACGAGCTCGCCGCCGGCGAGCAGTTGCCCCATCGAACGGCTCAAACGGAAGCTCGCCGTACGATCGGCGCGACGCTGCAGATGATCCCCCGTATCCTCGTCGCGCGCCTTCAGGAAGTCGATGTTCGCCGAAGCGTGCCAGGCCCCGATGTCCGCACGGCCGCTGAGGCTGACACCCTCGAGTTTCGCCGATGCCACATTGGACGGCATCAACAGCGATACGTCGGGAGCCGGGAACGTCGACTGCCAGTCGATGAGGTTGCGCACCTTGTTGTTGAAGTAGGTCACCGACGCCGCGGCGTTCGTTCCTTCCCAATGCAGCGCGAGTTCGCGATTGCGCCCTTCCTCCGGCTTGACGTCGGGATTGCCGCGGGTGAGGAACGTCATGTCGAAACCGCAGATCGCGGTGGTACAGACGAAGACGTCCTCCGGCCAGTAGAGGTCGTTGAACGTCGGCGCGGCGAACGAGGTGCCATAGGACGCATGGACACGCCACTGGTCGCTCAGCTGGTAGCCGTAGGCGAGCGAGCCGGTGGTCTTGTCCTCGAAGCGCGAATTGTCGTCGTGGCGCAGGTTGGCCTGCAGGCGGCTGCGACCGAAGCTGCCTTGCCAACCCGCCAGCACCGAGCCGACCGAACGGCTGTCGACTGCGATCGGCTGGCCGGTATCGACGTGCTGTTCGAGATACTCGTAGCCGAGCATGACGCGCCCGACGGGCAGGCGGAAAGTGTTCTGCCAGATCACTTGGTCCTGCTCGGTCGTGAAGTGCGCCTCGGGCGAGAACTCGGAGAAACGGTCGCGGCCGTCATCGATCGAACGGCCGACACTCAGCGACGAGTCCCAGATGTCCGTGATGCGGTTCTGGCTGTACAGTTTCAGCGTCGACACGACACTGTCGCTGCGGACGTTCGCAGGCAGCGGCGAAAACTGGTTGTCGTACCAGGCGCGCTGATCGCTATGCAGCACGGACATTCCGACTTCGTGCCCTGCGGCGGGGCGGAACGCGAGGCTACCGGCGAAATTCGTTTCGCGATGACCGTCCTTGTCCGGGTCCGCGACGGCCTTGCGACGCGCGCTGTAGCCTTCGGACTCCGAATAGCCGCCCGAGAGGCTATAGGACCAGCGCTGGTCGGCGCCCGACACGCCGACATTGGCTTCACGGCGTCCGTAGCTGCCTGCGCCGGCGAAGGCGTCGACGCGCGGCCCGCCCGTCTCGCCACGTCGCGTGAAGACCTGGATCACGCCGCCGACCGCGTCACTGCCGTACAGCGCGCTAGCCGGTCCGCGCAGGATCTCGATGCGCTCGATCTGGGACAGCGGGATGTTCTGCGGGGTCGGCTCGCCAAGGGTCGCCGAGCCCGTACGCATGCCATCGACGAGAATCAGCGTGTGGCTCGCCGCACCGCCGCGCAGATAGATGCCCGTCGTGGTCCCCGGGCCGCCCGCCTGCGAGAACTGAACGCTCGCCTGCGCCGCCAGGAATTCGGCCAATGTGGCCTGGCCGGCGAGTTCGATGTCCTCGCGTTCGATGACCGTGAGATCGCTGAGCAGTTCGTTGATCGGGGTCGGCATGCGCGTCGCGGTCACAACGACGGGGTCACCGGTCTTCTCGTTGGCGGCGAGTGCGCCCGAGGTAAACGGCAACGCGGCAGCCACCGCGACGGCGATGGCGGACAGGCGGATGTTCATTATTGGGATTCTCCCTGCGCCGGCAGTCGCGTCCCCGCAATGCCGGTCATCTTCACAATGGAAGCGCCGCCCGGGGAAACCACACGTCGAGTCGCTGCAATGCACGCCCGTCACCGCATCCCCGCGGCACTTCCGCCTTCTCGTGTCCGGGCCGGTATCCGGGCTCGTGGGCTGGACGGTGCTCCATGGCGGAGCCCGCTCCGAGCGCATCGCCTTCCCGGACTCTCGTCCAGTGGCGGTTGGATGCGCCTTGCGTCCACTTACCGTTGCGGGGGCAGCACAGGCATTGCGAGGGAGGCTCGGGGAGCCGTTCGCGCACCTGTTTCCCGTTTAACCCTCGGGCGGGAGTCGCCGTCGGGCACCTGTAACACGTCGCACCCGAAAACGGGCGCGGGGCGGATAATAGCGCGTTCCGCAATTTTGCGCAGCGCAGAAAAAGCGCGCAATTCCAAAGACATGTCCGCTCACCTCATTCTCGGTGGCGCGCGCTCGGGCAAGAGCCGCCACGCCGAAAGCCTCGCCACCGCAAGCGGCCTGCCGGTCACCGTGATCGCCACCGCCGAAGCCCTCGACGACGAGATGACGGCCCGCATCCGCCGCCACCAGGAAGACCGCCCGGCCGGCTGGCGCACGGTCGAGTCACCGATCATGCTCGCGGCAACGCTGGCGCGCGAAGCCGGCGAAGGCCGCTGCGTGATCGTCGACTGCCTGACGCTGTGGCTCTCCAACCTGCTGGCAGGCGCCGACATCCCGACCGGCACCGACCTGCCGCCGGTGCTCGAAGCGGAACGTGCAGCGCTGCTCGAGATTCTGCCGACACTGCGCGGCGAGGTGCTGCTCGTCGCCAACGAGGTCGGCCTGGGCCTCGTCCCGGACACCCCTCTCGGGCGCGTGTTCCGCGACGAGGCGGGCCGCCTGAACCAGATGACCGCTACCGCCTGCGCGCGCGTCACCTTCGTCGCCGCGGGCCTGCCGCTGACACTCAAGGGCGGCGCCTGAGGGAAAACCGCAACACTGCGACCTGGCGCTACCCATGCCGGGGTGGATTTCTTGTACGCTGAGCGCGTTTGCCTCCTAGAATTGCAGGCTCGTAACAAGATCTGATCGACAGGGCAGTCATGGACGTTGTCGCGCAACCGACTGGCGGGATGATCGAACGCCGCACGGCGTTCGATGCCGCACGCCTGCGCCTCGCCCTGCTGATCCCGCTGAGCCTTCCCGTCGCGGCCTTTGCGCAGGCCGATGCCCAACCGGAGGCCGAGAAGCTCCTGGCGAACCTGCTGGCCACGATCTTCTACGTCGGCTTTGCAGCCGCCCTGCTGCTCAACAAGCTGCTCCAATTCCTCGCCAACCGCGACCGCAGTTACATCATTTACGCAGGATTCGCATTCGGCACCGGCCTCAGCCTGCTTGCCGTCGGCCTGCTCCACGGCTTTTCGCCCGGAGGAACGGACGGTGGCTGGGCCAAGACCGCAGAGCCCTTGGGCCTGGCCCTCGCCGGCGTGTCGGCAGCCCTGTTAAATCGAGAATACCTGCGCACCGCGACCCTTTCGCCGCGCCTCGACCTTGCACTCAAGGTCTTCACGGCACTGTTCGGCGTCGCGCTGGCAGGCGCCTTCGTGCTGCCAGGCGATTACGCGAACACGTTGATCGCCGGCATCAGCCCGGCCTTCGCACTGCTGGCGATCGCGTGCGCGGCGCATGGCCGTCAGCAGAAACTGCCGGGAGCGCGGCTTCTCATTGCCGGCTGGACCGCCATGCTCGTCGGCGCGGCGCTCTTCCTCGCCACCCACACGGGGGTGCTGCGCGCGGAAGGGTTGCCGGTTCACGCGATCCAGCTTGCATGGACGTTCGGCGTGCTGACGATGTCGCTCGCGCTGGCCGAACGCACCGGCTCGAACTGGCGCGAGCGCGCCGCCCGACACGCCGACGAGGTCGCCAGCCTGGAGCATTCGATCGAAACCTTGCAGGCATCGGAGCAGTTCCTCACCCAGGGCATGGCGCAACGCAGCCACGAGATCGAATCCCTCGCCCTTCGCCTGCAGGAGAGCGAGCAGCGCTTCCAGGAACTGTCGCATCACGATCCGCTCACCGGCCTGGCCAACCAGCTCCTGCTCACCGACCGCATCGACCAAGGCATCATCCGCGCCAAGCGTCACAACACCCGCATCGGCGTCGTGATGCTCGACCTCGATGAGTTCAGCTCGATCAACGACAGCTACGGGCAGCACGTCGGCGACGAGATCCTCAAGATCGTCGCGCAGCGCCTGCGCAGCATCGTGCGCGAACAGGACACCGTGGCACGCCCGGAGAACGACCAGTTCGTGATCGCGCTCGAGGAGGTGTTCGACATGGACGACCTGCAGCGCGTCGCGAACGCCGTCACCACGGTGGCGGGAGAGGCGATCCAGATTGACGGGCAGACGTTCATGCTCGATGTTTCGATGGGCTGCGCGATCTCGAGCAATGAAGGCGCCAACGCCCTCACCCTGCTCAAGCAGGCAAGCAAGCTCATGCGCCGCGCCAAGGAAGGCAAGCGCCTCAACCGCCAGCACGGCACCGCCCGCAGCATCGCCCAGGCGTGAGGCTCGCGGCGCGGGCCGCGTGCCACCGCGGCACAGGCTGCGTGCTACCATCGCAGCCCTTTCAGGGCACATGCATACCGCCACCATGACATTTCAGATCTGCGCGCCCGACCGCGCGCTCGCGGCCGATCTCCAGCACCGCATCGACAACAAGACCAAGCCGCTGGGCGCCCTGGGCCGCCTGGAGCCGCTGGCGCTGCAGCTGGGGCTCATCCAGCAGACCCTCAGCCCGGAACTGCGCCAGCCGCACATCATGGTCTTCGCCGGCGACCACGGCGCGGCGCGCGCAGGGATTTCGGCCTTCCCGCAGGACGTCACCTGGCAGATGGTCGAGAACTTCCTCGCCGGCGGCGCGGCGATCAACGTGTTCAGCCGCCAGATGGGGCTGGGGCTCACCGTCATCGATTGCGGGGTGAACCACGAATTCGGCCAGCGACCGGGCCTCATCAACGCCAAGCTCGGCCCCGGCACGGCAAACTACCTCGACGCGCCGGCGATGAGCGCCGAGCAGGCGGATGCCGCGCTCGCCCGCGGCCGCGAACTCGCCCACACGCTCGCCGCCAACGGCTGCAACGTGGTCGGCTTCGGTGAAATGGGCATCGGCAACACCGCCGCGGCCTCGCTGCTCACACACTGCCTGATCGGCGATGCCGGCGGCGCAGATCTCGTCACCGTAACGGGCCGCGGCACCGGCCTCGACGACGCCGGCCTCGTGCGCAAGCGCGAACTGCTCGGCCAGGCGCTCGCCCGCGGCGGACGCCCCACCGATCCCCGCGCCGCGCTCGCCGAGTACGGCGGCTTCGAAATCGCAGTGATGGCCGGCGCGATGCTGGGCGCCGCGGAAAAGCGCATGACGCTGCTGATTGACGGCTTCATCGTCACCTCGGCATTGCTCGTCGCGCACGCGATCGCGCCCGCGATCCTCGATTACTGCGTGTTCGCACACCGTTCGAAGGAGCCCGGCCACACGGCACAGCTGAAGCACTTCGGCGTCGATCCGCTGATGGAGCTCGACCTGCGCCTCGGCGAAGGCACCGGTGCCGCACTCGCCTTCCCGCTGCTGCAGGCGGCGGCGAACTTCCTCAACGAGATGGCGAGCTTCGATTCGGCCGGCGTCAGCGACAAGAACGCCTGACAGCCCGGATGCGCTACCAGCTTGAACTCTTCTTCACCGCGCTGGGCTTCTTCACGCGCCTGCCGGTGCCAGCGTGGGTACCGTGGTCGCCCGAGCGCCTGAACCACGCCGCGCGCTACTTCCCGCTGGTCGGCTGGGTGGTCGGCGGCATAGGCGCGGCGAGCTGGCTGGCGCTCGCGCAGTTCCTCCCGCCCACCCTCGCGGTGCTGCTGTCGATGGCGGTGACGATCCGCGCCACCGGCGCCTTCCACGAGGACGGCTGGGCCGACGCCTGCGACGGACTGGGCGGCGGCTGGGACAAGTCCCAGGTGCTGACGATCATGAAGGACTCGCGCATCGGCAGCTACGGCACCGTGGGCCTCGTGCTGATGCTGCTGGCGAAGGCCGCGGCGCTGGTCGAACTGGCCGCAGCGGGCGCGACCGCCGTCGCCATCGCATTGCTCGTCGCGCATCCGCTGTCGCGGCTCGCCTCGACCAGCCTGATCCACACCCTCGAATACGTGCGCGAGGACGAGACGGCGAAGGCGAAGCCGCTTGCGCGCCGGCTTTCGACGCCCGAACTCACGATCGCGACGACCTTTGGCGTCCTGCCGCTCGCGCTGCAGGCGCCGCAGGAAGCGGCCGCCGCGCTGATCGCGACCGTCGCCGTGACCGGGTGGGCCGCGCGCTACTTCGTACGCCGCCTCGGCGGCTACACCGGCGACCTGCTGGGCGCGACGCAGCAGGCGACCGAACTGGCGATCTATCTGGGCATCCTCTCGGCATGGAACTTCACCTGATCCGCCACCCCCGGCCGGACGTTCCGGCGGGCGTGTGCTACGGACAGTCGGACGTCGGCCTCGCGGAATCCGCCGCGGAGGTCGCGGCGCGGTTGCGCCCGCTGCTGCCGGCAGACTATGTGCTGCACGCGAGCCCGCTCGCTCGGGCGCGCCTGCTCGCTGCCGAACTCGGCGCCCCGGTTCTCGACGATCGCCTCAAGGAAATGCACTTCGGCGAATGGGAACTGCGCCCCTACGCCGACATCGGCACCGCGATCGACACCTGGGCCGACGACCCCCTGGGCTTCCGCGCCCCCGGCGGCGAATCGGCGCGCGACATGAGCGTGCGGGTCTTGCACTGGCTCGACGCCCTGCGCGCCGCAGCGCCCGCTGCCCCCGTCGTCGTGGTCGCCCACGGCGGCCCGCTGCGCGCGATCGCCGGCCACCTGCTGGGCCTGCCCCCCGAACGCTGGCTGGGCCTCGATTTCGCCTGCGGCCACGTCGCGCGCCTCGACGTCGAAGACTGGGGCGTCGTGCTGAGGTGGTTCAACCGCTGAAACATCGCGCACTACCCGGTTCGTGGGATAATCGCAGACTTTTCAACGCGCTGCCCGTAGCAGTCCTTCCCTGATGCTGCCTTCCCTGCCCGATTTTTCCGCCGGTCGCGTCCTCGTCGTCGGCGACGTGATGCTCGACCGCTACTGGCACGGCTCGACGACGCGCATCTCGCCCGAGGCGCCGGTGCCGGTCGTCAAGGTAGAGGGGGACGAATTCCGCGCCGGCGGCGCCGGCAACGTCGCGCTCAATGCGGCTTCGCTCGGCGCCGGCGCCGAGATCGTCGGCCTCGTGGGCCGCGACGAGGCCGCACGCCTGCTGCGCGAGCGGCTCGAATCCGGCGGCGTCGCGTGCCGCCTGCTGGAAGCGCCGCAACACCCGACGATCACCAAGCTGCGCATCATCAGCCGCCACCAGCAACTCATCCGCCTCGACTTCGAGGACAACTTCGCGGTACTCGAGAGCGCCGGCATCGAGCAGGCTTTCGAGGACGCGATCGGTGCGAGCGGTGCGGTGGTGCTATCCGACTACGGCAAGGGCACGCTGGCGCAGGTCGGCAGCCTGATCCGCGTCGCGCGAGAACGCCGGGTGCCGGTGGTGGTCGATCCCAAGGGCACGGACTTCGGCCGCTACTGCGGCGCGACCGTGATCACCCCGAACCTGTCCGAATTCGAGGCGGTCGTGGGCCATTGCGCCGACGAGGCGACCCTGCGCCAGCGCGGCGAGGCGCTGCGTGACGCGCTGGATCTCGAGGCCCTGCTCGTCACCCGCTCCGAGCGCGGCATGACGCTGCTGCAGAAGGGCCAGGCGCCGCTCGACCTGCCGACCCGCGCACGCGACGTGTTCGACGTCACCGGCGCGGGCGACACGGTCGTCGCGGTGCTCGGCGCGGGGCTCGCCTGCGGCCTGTCGCTGCCCGACGCGACGGCGCTCGCCAACGTCGCGGCCGGGGTCGTCGTCGGCAAGCTCGGCACGGCCACCGTCAGCCGCGAGGAACTGCGCGACGCGCTCGGCGCCGCGCACTGATCAAGGAGTCATCATGTACATCGTCACCGGCGGCGCCGGCTTCATCGGCAGCAACATCGTGCAGGGCCTCAACGCCCGCGGCATCACCGACATCCTGGTCGTCGACGACCTCACCGACGGCCGGAAGTGCCTCAACCTCGCCGATGCGCACATCCGCGACTACGCGGACAAGGACGACTTCCTGCGCCGCCTCCAGGCCGGCGAGGACTTCGGCCGCATCGAGGCGGTGTTCCACGAGGGCGCCTGCTCCTCAACCACGGAGTGGGACGGGCGCTTCGTGATGAGCGTGAACTACGAATACACCAAGGCCCTGTTCGCCTGGTGCGTCGAGCGCGGGATTCCCTTCCTGTACGCGTCCTCGGCCTCGGTCTACGGCATGGGCCCGACCTTCCGCGAGGCGCGCGAATTCGAGCGCCCGCTGAACATGTACGCGTACTCGAAGTTCCTCTTCGACTGCCACCTGCGCCCCCTGATGCCGAACATCAAGAGCCAGGTCGCGGGCCTGCGCTACTTCAACGTCTATGGCCCGCGCGAGCAGCACAAGGGCAGCATGGCGAGCGTCGCCTACCACTTCAAGAACCAGCTCGCGGAAAGCGGGCGGCTCCGCCTCTTCGAAGGCTCGGACGGCTACGGCCCGGGCGAGCAGCGGCGCGACTTCATCCACGTCGATGACGTCGTCGCGGTGAACCTGTGGCTGCTCGACAACCCGCAGGTGTCGGGCATCTTCAACGTCGGCACCGGCCGCGCCCAGAGCTTCAACGAAGTCGCGCGCGCCGCGATCAATTGGAGCAAGGCGGCCGGCGGAGGCGGCGGCATCGACTACATCGCCTTCCCCGAGCACCTCAAGGGCCGCTACCAGAGCTTCACCGAGGCCGACATGGGCGCCCTGCGCGCCGCGGGCTACGCGAGTGAATTCATGCCGGTCGAGGTCGGCGTGCCGAAATACATGGAATGGCTGGCGCAGAACCTGGGATGACGCAGCTGCGGCAGGTCCTGGTGGTCGGCCCCTCGTGGGTCGGGGACATGGTGATGGCGCAGAGCCTCTTCATGACCCTTCAGGCGGAGGGCCCGTGCGAGATCGACGTGCTCGCGCCGGGCTGGTCGCTGGCGATCCTCGAACGCATGCCCGAGGTGCGCGGCGGCATCGCGATGCCGCTGGGCCACGGCCAACTGGGCCTCAAGGAGCGCTGGCGGCTCGGACGCGAACTGGCGAAGCGCCGCTACGACCAGGCCATCGTGCTGCCCGGTTCGCTGAAGTCCGCGCTCGCCCCCTTCTTCGCCGGCATCCCGCGGCGCACCGCGTTCCGCGGCGAGATGCGCTACGGCCTCGTGAACGACATGCGACCGCTCGACAAGGCCGCGCTGCCGATGACGGTGCAGCGCTTCGTCGCGCTCGGCCGTGCCGCCGGCAAGCCCCTGCCGCAGCCCTTCCCGCGCCCGCGTCTGGTCGCCAACCCGGCCAACCAGACGCGCCTGTGCAGCGAACTGGGCCTCGACGCGGCGCGCCCCGCAATCGCCTTCATGCCCGGCGCCGAGTACGGCCCCGCCAAGCAGTGGCCGCTCGCCCACTATGGCGCGCTCGCCGCGCTGCTCGTCGCACGCGGCTACCAAGTATGGGTGCTGGGCTCCGCCAAGGACGCCCCCGCCGGCGAGGAGATCGCCGCGCACGCGGGAGAGGGCAAAGGTGAGGGCGTGCATAACCTGTGCGGCCGCACCCAGCTCGGCGATGCCGTCGACCTGCTGGGGCTATGCGCCGCGGCGGTCACCAACGACTCAGGGCTGATGCACGTCGCTGCGGCGCTGGACCGGCCCCTGGTCGCGGTATACGGCTCCTCGACCCCCGACCACACGCCGCCGCTCTCCGAGCGCGTCGCGGTGCGCTACCTGCGTCTCGAATGCTCGCCCTGCTTCAAGCGGGTGTGCCCGCTCGGCCACACCCGCTGCCTGCACGAGATCACGCCCGACAGCGTGCTCGCCGCCCTCGTGACGCTGGGCGTCGCGGCGCAGGACGCGCGCGGAGCCGCCTGATGCGCGTCCTGGTCATCAAGACCTCGTCGCTCGGCGACGTCATCCACACGCTGCCGGCACTCACCGATGCCGCGCGTGCGATCCCCGGCATCCGCTTCGACTGGGTCGTCGAGGAAGCCTTCGCCGAGATCCCGTCCTGGCACCCGGCCGTCGACGAGGTGATCCCGGTCGCGGTGCGACGCTGGCGCAAGTCGCCGCTGGCGGCGCTGCGCAGCGGCGAATGGCGGCGCTTCACGCGGCGCATGCAGCAGGTCCGCTACGACGCGACGATCGACGCGCAGGGCCTGATCAAGAGCGCCTTCCTGACACGCTACGCCAGCCGCCCCGTGCACGGCCTGGACCGCAATTCGGCGCGCGAGCCCTTCGCGACGCGCTTCTACACCCACACCCACGCGGTGCCCATCGGCCGTCACGCGGTCGAGCGCGTGCGCGAACTCTTCGCCCGCGCGCTCGGCTACCCGCTGCCCGAAGGCCCCGGCGAATACGGCCTGGACCGCCGCCGCGTGCTGCCGCCCGGCCGCGATGCCGGCGATTACCTGCTGTTCCTGCACGGCACGACGTGGACGACCAAGCACTGGCCGGAAATCTATTGGCGGCGTCTGCTCGAGCTCGCCCGCGACGGCGGCTGGGCCGTGCGCCTGCCCTGGGGCAACGACGAGGAGCGCGCGCGCGCCGAACGCCTCGCGCGAGACCTACCGAACGTCAGTGTGCTGCCGCGCCTAAAGCTCGCCGGCATCGCCGCCCAGCTCGCCGGCGCGCGCGCTTGCGTCGCCGTCGACACCGGCCTCGGCCATCTCGCCGCGGCCTTCGACGTGCCGACGCTGTCGCTTTTCGGCCCGACCAACCCCGGCTTCACCGGCGCCTGGGGGCACAATCAGTTCCATTTCGCCTCGAACCTACCCTGCGCCCCCTGCCTGCAGCGCCGCTGCACGCACGAGCCGAGCGCCGACGAGCGTGCCCGCTTCGACCTCGCCACCGAACAGCCGCTGTGCTTCACCCGCCTCGCGCCGGATCGCGTGTGGCGCGCGCTGCAGTCGGTGATCGCCGACGGCACGCCGTGCGAGGAAGCCCTGTGCGCCACGCCGGACCCGGACGACGGCCGCCCGGTGCTACGACCCGTATTCGACCGCAAGGCCCGCTGATGCAGCTCGCGTTCTGCCTGTACAAGTACTTCCCCTTCGGCGGCCTGCAGCGCGACTTCCTGCGCATCGCGCTGACCTGCCAGGCGCGCGGCCACGACATCCGCGTGTACGCCCTCGAATGGGACGGCGAAGTGCCGCCCGGCTTCGAGCTCGTGCGCGTGCCGGTGAAGGCCTTCGCGAACCACCGCCGCTACGCCAAATTCACCGAGTGGGTGCAGGCCGACCTCGCGCGCCGCCCCGCCGACCGCGTCGTCGGCTTCAACAAGATGCCGGGCCTCGACGTGTACTACGCCGCCGACCCGTGCTTCGAGGACAAGGCGCGCCGCCTGAGGAAACCCCTCTACCGCTACAGCCCGCGCTACCGCCACTTCTCGGCCTACGAGCGCGCGGTATTCGCACCCGAGGTGCATACCGAGATCCTCACCATCTCGCCCGCACAGCAGGCCCTCTTCGCCAAGTACTACGGCACGCCGCAGCGCCGCTTCCACCCACTGCCGCCGGGCATCGCGCCCGACCGCCGCGCCCCGGCGAACGCCGCCGAGATCCGCGCCGCCTTCCGCCGCGAGTTCCGCCTCGGCGACGACGACCTGCTCATCGTGCAGATCGGCTCCGACTTCCCGCGCAAGGGTCTCGATCGAACGCTCGCGGCGATCGGCGCCCTGCCCGAAGCGCTCAAGCGCCGCACCCACCTCGTCGCGCTCGGCGCCGACGATCCCAAACCCTTTCTCGACCAGGCGCGCACGCTGGGCATCGCCGAGCGCGTGTCGCTGCCCGGCGGACGCAGCGACGTGCCGCGCTTCCTGCTCGGCGCGGACCTGTTCACCCACCCGGCGCGCCACGAAAACACCGGCACGGTGCTCCTCGAAGCGCTCGTCGCGGGACTACCCGCGCTGGTCAGCGGCGCCTGCGGCTACGCCCACTACATCGCGGACGCCGATGCCGGCCGAGTCATCGCAGAACCTTTCGACCAGACCGCGATGAACGCTGCCCTCGCCGAGATGCTCGGCGATGACGCTGCACGCGCCCAGTGGCAGCGCAACGCCCTCGCGTATGCGGACAGCCACGACCTCTACAGCCTTCCCGAGCGCGCCGCCGACGTGATCCTCGGTTCGCGCAGATGAACACGGTCGTCCTCGCCGAGCCCTTCGCCACCCTGTGGGCGGGTCGCGACCCTTTCGAGGCCGCCGCCGCGCTCACCGGCACGGTGGTGCGCGATCTCGAAGGCCGGCGCACCTTCCGCTTCGAGGTCGAGGGACGCGGCTATTACGCCAAGCTGCACCGCGGCGTCGGTTGGGGCGAAATCCTCGAGAACCTCGTGCGCCTGCGCCGCCCGGTGCTCGGCGCCGAGAACGAATGGCGCGCGATCCAGGCCTTCCACGCGCACGGACTGGGCACGATGACGGCGGTGGCCTACGGCGACCGCGGCCACGGGCCGGCGCGGCGCGAGTCCTTCCTGATCACCGAGGCGCTGGAACCGACGGCGGACCTCGACACCTACACCCGCGGCTGGGCCGACAGCCCGCCGCCGGTCGCGCTCAAGCGTGCGCTGCTCAGGGAGGTCACGCGCATCGCGCGCGGCATGCACGAGGCCGGCATCAACCATCGCGACTTCTACCTCGTGCACTTCCTGCTCGATCTCGACCCGCCGCCAGCGCCGGACCGCCTGCGCCTGTCGGTGATCGACCTGCACCGCGCCCAGCTGCGCGAACGCACACCGCGGCGCTGGCGCGACAAGGACCTCGCGGCGCTGTACTTCTCGGCGCTCGACATCGGCCTCACGCAGCGCGACAAGCTGCGCTTCCTGCGCGACTATTTCCCCAGCCCGCTGCGCGAAACGCTCAAGCGCGAAGCCCGCCTCCTCGCCCACCTCGAACGCGAGGCCGCCCGCCTCAAGCGCCGCTACGCGCGCAAGTTCGCCCACCGGCCGGCGTTACAGCGATGAGCAGTTGGAAGCTGAACGCGGACTACCTGCGCACCAACGGCAATGAAGCCGCGTTGCGCGCCGCCTTCGGCTCGCTCGACGCGGTGTTCGCGCTCACCGGCCAGCGGGTCGCGCGCGACCCACTCTCCGAAGTGCTGAAGGTCGAGGTCGCCGGCCGCCACTACTACGTCAAGCGCTACCACGGCGCCGGCAAGCACCTGCGGCGCTGGCTGGGCCGCCCGCGCGTGAAGGCGGAATGGCAGAACCTGCGCCACTTCGCCGCCTGGGGTATTCCGACCGCGACGGTCGTCGCCTGGGGCCTGGAGCGCAAGCTGGGCGCCTTCGACCGCGGCGCGATGATCACCGCCGAGCTGGCGCGCACGACCGACCTCGCCCGGCTCGCCAATACCCGCGACGCACGCCTCAAGGACCGCCGCTGGGTCGCCGGCGTGTCGCGGCAGCTCGCGGACATCACACGCACGCTGCATGCGCACAGCTTCGCGCACAACGACCTGAAGTGGCGGAACCTGCTCGTCGATGAAGGCAGCGGCGGCAATCAACCACGTCTTTTCCTCATCGACTGCCCAGGCGGCACCTTCTGGTGGGGCCCCTTTCTCGCCTACCGTGTGATCAAGGACCTCGCCTGCCTCGACAAGGTCGCCAAATATCACCTCACGCGCACGCAGCGCCTGCGCTTCTACCTCGACTACGCCGACAAACGCCGTCTCGACGCGACCGACAAGGCTCGCATCCGGCGCATCACCGCCTTCTTCGAAGGACGCGAGTAAGGTGAAGGACGACTTCCTCGCCGATTCCGCGCGCGCGCTCTTTGCGCAGCACGGCCTCGACCGCTTCGACGCGCTGTGGGCGCTCGAACTTGACCACGTGGATGCCCCCAACACAGGCCGCGGCGGCTGGAGCAGCGTGAGCCGCCTGGAGCTCGCGGACGCCAACGGCGCGGTGCAGGCCTTCTACCTCAAGCGCCAGATCGACCACCTCAGCCGCAGCCTGCGCCACCCACTCGGCGAAGCCACTTTCGCGCGCGAATTCCGCAACATCCGCCGCTACCAGCACGACGACGTACCGGCGCTCGAAGCGGTATTCTTCGGCCAGCGCCGCATCGCCGGCAAGGTCTGTGCGCTGCTCGTCACGCGGGCGCTCGACGACCACAAGCCGCTCGACCGCTGGCTCGCCGAATGGCCGGCGCTGCCGCGCGCGACCCGCCGCGCGATCGTCGACGCCGTCGCCGGCCTCGCGCGCACGCTGCACGGCGCGGGCCACCTGCACAATTGCCTGTATCCCAAGCACCTCTTCGTGCGTGTCGACGGGGGCCGCGCCACGGCACGCCTGATCGACCTCGAAAAGACGCGCCGCATCGTCCTCGGCACCCGCGACCGCGCACGCGACCTCGACGCACTGAACCGCCACACCAGAGGACCGGCGGCCACCGAGCGACTGCGCTTCCTGCTGCGCTACCTGGGCCGCGACTCCCTCGACGATGCCGCCACACGCCTCGCAGACCATATCCTGCGCCGCCGCCATCGCAAGGCCGCCCGCCGATGACCGACCGTCTTCAATCTGCGCGAACCGCGGCTGACGTTCCGCTCGCGGACGCGGCCACGCTGCGCGCAGCCGGGCGCGCCCCCGCCGTGCCCTTCCGCGTCGCCCTCACCGACGGTCGTGAACTCGTCATGAACCGCCTGCTGCGCGTGCTGCCCGGCAGGCGCGTCGTCGGCGACAGCCTGCTGGACGGACGGCGCGTGCTCGCCAAGCTCTTCATCGACAAGAACAGCGCCCGCCGCGCCGAACGCGAACGCCAGGGCATCGCGGCACTCGCCGCGGCCGGCATTCCGACCCCGGCCCTCATCGCCGCGGCCGCGCTGCCCGGCGGCGGCCACCTGCTCACGACCGAGTTCCTCGACGGCGCGACGACGCTGCTCGAACACTGGCGTCCCCTCGCCGACCGCCTACCCGGCGACGTCGATGCATGCGAGTTGCTCGTGCCGGCCTTCCGCCTGCTCGGCCGGCTGCACCGCGCCGGGCTCGCCCACGACGACCTGCATTTCGGCAATTTCCTGCTGCACAACGGGCATCTTTACATCATCGACGGCGACGCCGTGACAACTGCCCCCGCCCCGCTCGCCGCGAAGCCTGCCGCGCGCGACCTCGCGATGCTGATCGCGCAGTTGCCGCGCGCCTGGGATGGCGCGATCGCGCCACTGCTCGCCGCCTACCGCGACGGCGGCGCGCAGAGTCTCGACGCGGCCGTGCTCGCCCGCGCACTGCGCCACGAACGCGCCTGGCGCTTGCGCGACTACCTCGCCAAGACCGGGCGCGACTGCACGCTCTTCCGCGTGCATCGCAGCCTGCACCGCTTCGAGGCGGTCGTGCGCACGGAGGCCGACGCCCTCGCCCCGCTGCTCGCCGACCCCGACCACTGGGTCGAAACCGGCCACCCGCTCAAGCGCGGCAACACCTGCACCGTCTCGCTCGTCGAACTCGGCGAGCGCCGCTTCGTCATCAAGCGCTACAACCTCAAACACTTCGGTCACGCGCTCTCGCGCGCCTGGCGCCCCACGCGTGCCTGGCACTCGTGGCGTGAAGGGCACCGACTCGCGCTGTTCGGCATCCCCACCCCCAGGCCGCTGGCGCTGATCGAGGAGCGTTGGGGCCCGCTGCGCGCCCGCGCCTGGCTCGTCACCGAATACTGCGGCGGCCCCGACATGCTCACGCACCTGCGTGCCGACGAGGAGCCCGCCCCCGCGGAAGCCGCGTCCCTCAAGACGCTCTTCGACACCCTGTATCGGGAGCGCATAAGCCATGGTGATCTGAAGGCCACCAACCTGCTGTGGGACGGCAACAAGGCCCTGCTGATCGACCTTGATGCCGCCCGTCAGCACGCTACAATCGTCGGCTTCCACCGTGCCTGGCGCCGCGATCGCGCCCGCTTCCTGCGCAACTGGCCCGCGGATACGCCACTCCATCGCTGGCTCGCCGCGATGCTGCCCGGCCGCCCCTGAGCGCACTTTGACCCGCGAACACCCATGCTCCTGACCGATTGGCTCCAGTCCCGCCGCGTGCGCTACCTGCTCGGCGGCACCGCCCTGCTCTTCGCCGTCTTCGCGCTGCTGCGCGGCGCCTTCCTCGCCGGCTTCGCGGACTTCGACGCGATGGGCAACATCGACAGCGAGCGCATCGTCGAGGCCGTCGGCATCGGCCTGCGCTTCGATCTGCGCCTGGCGATCCTGATGATGCTGCCGGTCGCGCTGCTGGCCTTCCTGCCACGCGCGAACCTCGTACGTTGCAGCCTCGTGCGCGGGCTGTCGCGCCTGTACCTGGCCCTCGCGGTGTTCGTGGTGCTGCTCATCTACGTGCTCGACTTCGGCCACTACGACTACCTCGGCCTGCGCGTCAATTCGACCATCCTGCGCTTCCTCGGCAATAAGGACATCTCGGCAGGCATGCTGTGGCAGAGCTACCCGGTGCTGAAGATCACCGCCGGCTGGCTCGCGGCCTCGCTCCTCGTGCTGTGGGCCGCGATCCGTCTCGAACGCCGACTGCTCGACCGGCCGGCACGGATCAATCCGACCTTCTCGCGTGCGGCCGTCGGCGCGTTCGCGCTGGCGATCCTGACCTTGCTGGGCCTGATCGGCCGCGTCACCAGCATCAACCCCTCGAACCCCGTCCCGCTGCGCTGGAGCGACGCCTTCGTGTCCGGCAACTCGGCGGTCGGCGCGCTGGGCCTGAACCCGGTGATCTTCATCTACGACACCATCCGCACCCCGCAGGAAACCTTCGACCGCGCCCAAGTCGCCAAGCACTACGAGCTGATGACGCGCTACCTCGGCGTCACCGAACCCGACCCCGAGAAACTGAACATCACGCGCCACATCGGCCCCCAGCCGCACAGGCTGCAATTCCAGCGCGCACCCAACGTCGTCTTCGTGATGCTCGAATCGCTCGGCGCGAGCCGCGTCGGCAGCTTCGGCAACCCGCTCGACCCGACGCCCAACCTCGACGCAATCGCGCGCGACGGCTGGCTGTTCCGCAACTTCCACGTCCCGGTCTCCGGCACCGCCAAGACCGTGTGGGCCAGCATCACCGGCATCCCCGACGCCGCCCGCGCCGAGAGCGCGACGCGCAACCCCTTCATCAGCAACCAGCACACGCTCATCAACGCGCTAAAGGAACATCGCAAGGTGTACGCGATCGGCGGCAGCGCCGGCTGGGCCAACATGAACGCGCTGATCCAGAGCAGCATCGACGGCATCGAACTTTTCGAGGAAGGCGCGTGGAAGTCACCCAACGACGACGTGTGGGGGATCTCCGACCTCAACCTATTCCGCGAGAGCAGCGCGCTGCTGAAGGACGACGCGAAGAAACGCCCCTTCTTCGCCTACCTCCAGACCGCCGGCAATCACCGCCCCTACACCATTCCCGCCGACAACGAGGGCTTCGAGATCCGCAAGCCCTCGCTGCAGGCAGTGCAGGACGCCAGCTTCCAGGACGTCGACCAGTACAACGCAGTGCGCTTGCTGGATCACAACATCGGCCGCCTGATGGAGATCGCCAAGCGCGACGGCTGGTTCGACAACACCATCTTCGTGCTCTTCGGCGACCACAACGGCCGCATCAGCCGCCTGCCCTTCATGCCGCCCGCGTTCGAGCAGTTGAACCTCGAGAGCACCCACGTCCCCGCGGTGATCTACGCGCCCAAGCTGCTGAAACCGCGCGTCTTCGAGGAAGCCGCGAGCCTCGTCGACCTGCTGCCGACCATCGCCGGGCTGCTCGGCGTCGAGTACCGCAACGGCGCACTCGGCCGCGACCTGCAGCTCCCCGCCCCCGAGGGCGAGCGCGCCGTGCACGTGATCCTGCGCGAAGGCGCCTTTCCGCTGATCGGTGCCGTCACACGCAGTTTCCTTGTGCAGATGAACCACGACGGCAGCAAGGCGACCATGCACGACCTCGCGTCGAAGACCCCGACCGACAACGTCGCCGACGCCCACCCCGAGGAATTTGCCCGCCTCGCGGCGCTCGCGCGGGGGCTGCACGAAACCTCGCGCTTCATGATGTACGACAACCGCCGCGCCGCCCAATGAACGTAGGGCGGGAGTAGCACGGCGCATCCCGCCACGCGGCCGACGAACAGGCACGCCGGGACAACCCGGCTACGACCGGCGGGATCTGCCGCGCGCCTCCCGCCTTAACAGAACGCGGCGACCTTAACCGGCGGCCGCCCCTTCACCCTGCTCCGCGAACTGCATCGCATGCAGCCGCGCATACGCGCCATCGTGCGCGAGCAGTTCGGCATGCGAACCGCGCTCGACAATGCGCCCCTGCTCCATGACCATGATCACGTCGGCCTTCTCGATCGTCGACAGCCGGTGTGCGATCACCAGCGTCGTCCGTCCCGCCATCACGCGGTCGAGCGCTGCCTGGATGTGGCGTTCGGACTCGGTATCGAGCGCCGAGGTCGCTTCGTCGAGGATCAGGACTGGGGCATCCTTCAGCAGTGCGCGTGCGATCGCCAGACGCTGGCGCTGGCCACCCGACAGCATCACCCCGTTCTCGCCGATCTCGGTATCGTAACCCTGCGGCAGGCGTTCGATGAACTCCGCCGCAAAGGCCGCCTGCGCGGCGCGCTCGACGGCCTCGCGCGGCGCCCCGGCGAGGTCGCCGTAGGCGATGTTGTTCGCGACCGTGTCGTTGAAGAGCGTCACCTGCTGCGTCACGAGCGCGATGTGGCGGCGCAGATTCATCAGCGTGTAGTCCTCGACGTCCACGCCGTCGAGCAGGATCCGCCCGCTTTCGTGATGGTAGAAGCGCGGGATCAGGTTCGCGAGCGTGGACTTGCCACTGCCGGAGCGCCCCACCAGCGCGACCATCTGCCCCGGCTCGACGGCGAAGTCGATGCCGTCAAGGACCACCCGATCACTGCCCGGATAGCGGAAGCTGAGGTCGCACACCTCCAGCCGCCCGCTGACCCGCTCGCGTTCGACCGTGCCGCGGTCCTCCTCGGGCGGCGTGTCGAGCTGCTCGAAGATGCTCTCGGCCCCGGCGACGCCCTTCTGGATCGTCGAGCTCACTTCCGACAGCTGCCGGATCGGCTTGGGCAGCAGCCCTGCCGCGGTGATGTAGGCGACGAGGTCGCCCGCCGACGCGTCGCCGCGCAGCCACAGCACGAGGAACAGCAGCACCGACATTGCCGTGTAGCTCACCAGCTGCAGCATCGGGGTATAGGTCGCGCCGGTCTTCACCATCCTGAGTTGCTTGCGCGTGTTGTCCTCGCTGGCCGCGCGGAAGCGCCGCGACTCGTAAGCCTCGCCGCCGAAGCTGCGCACCACGCGGTAGCCCTGGATGGTCTCGGACGCGACGTGCGTGACGTCGCCCATCGCCGCCTGGATCTTCTTGCTCTGCTTGCGGAACTTGCGGCTCGCGCTCGTCACCATCAGCCCGATCACCGGCAGGATCGCGAGCATCACCAGGGTGAGCTTCCAGTTCATCCACAGCAGGTAACCGAACAGGAACACGATCGTGAGCCCCTCGCGGATTACGACCTTGATCGCGTCGGTGGCCGCGCCGGTCACCATCGTCACGTTGAAGGTGATGCGCGAGATCAGGTGCCCGGAGTTGGTCTCATCGAAATAGCGGTTGGGCAGTCGCAACAAGCTGTCGAACAGCGCCAGCCGCAAGTCCTGCACGAGGCCCAGCGAAACCTTGGCGAGGAAATAGTTTCCCAGGTAGGAACCCAACCCCTGCCACACCGCGATCGCCACAATCAGTACTGGCACTGCCTTCATCAGCGGCAGGGATTCAAGCAGCGGCACGCCGGCGAAGGCCGCCGCATCGGGATTCGACAGCCCGTCGACGAAATACTTCAGGATGCCCGCCAACATCGGCTGCGACGACGCGAAGATCAGGAAGCCGACGATGCTCAGCGCAAACGCCGGCACATAGGGCCGGACGTAGCCCAGCAGACGGAAATAGATCTTGAGGCTGGAAGCGGAGTGCGTTTCTTTGGTGCGCTTCAAGTTGTAGGGCTTCCGGAAAGGGGATTCGTGCACTGCCGCGAAATCCGGCCTGCACTGCAACATGCGGGTTAAAATTGTACCTTTGATTCCTCCGGCAGCGCCCAGTGACTCCACTCAACCGTGAAGCCTTTTCCGCCTTGCGCAAGGGCGCGACGGTCATCGAGGCCGACCCGCGCGGCGAAAAGGTCCTGCGTCTCGCCGACGGCTCCTTCCTCAAGCTCTTCCGCCGCAAGCGCTTCCTGTCCTCGGCGCTGTTCTTCCCGCCGGCGGACTGCTTCCGGCGCAACGCCGAAGCGCTCGCCGCGCGCAACATCCCCTGTCCGCAGGTGCTCGACACCTACGACATCGACAGCGAACGCAAGACCGCGGTGCGCTACTGGCCCCTGCCCGGCGATACCATCCGCAGCCTGCTCCCCGGCTTGGGCCCCGATGAGCGCGCCGCGCTGCTGCTGCGCCTCGCGGGCTTCATCGCCAAACTCCACGACGAAGGCATCTACTTCCGCTCGCTGCACCTAGGCAACGTCCTCTTAATGCCCGACGGCGAATTCGGCCTGATCGACGTCTCCGACATGAGCGTGCAGTGCAGCCCGATCAGCCGCCACAAGCGCGTGCGCAATTTCCGCCATGTGTTCCGCTACAAGGCCGACACGCGCCTCATCAACGAGGCCGGTGCGCTCAGTTTCCTCGCGCACTACAACGCAGCGTCCGGCATCCATCTTGAACCGGAACACATGACGCGCATGCCAAACCTCAACCGCGCCGGCTGACCGCGTCGCGGGCGCGGTAGTAGGACTCCAGAGCCGGGCGGCCGCTGTCGAGCACGGCCATCAGCGTCGGAATCCAGAAGAACACCCACAGCGTGCGCGGCGACACGATCACCCCCGGCGTCGTCGTCGCCACGCCGGCCCAACCGACGAGTGCGACCAGCATCCAGCGCGAACGGCTCCGCCAAGTCGTGACGAAGAACACGGCGGCCAGTGCGAGGAAAAGCGCCAGGGCGATCGCTCCGCCCTCGTAGAGAATCGAAACGTAGGCGCTGTGGGCGTGGAAGAACTGCCCGAGAAAACGATAGTCATCCTTGCCGCATCCGACCCAGATGCTGCAATCGGACGACAGACGTCGCAACGCATCGAGCCAGATATCGAGGCGGAAGCTCAAGCCGCGTTCAAGCAAGGTACCGTCCAGCCCGGAAAACGACAGTGTCGCCAACGCGGCCGCTGCCACGATCAACCCGGCATAGACGAGGCGACGCTGAACGAGGTAGGCGGCGAAGAAGGCCGCAAAGCCGATGAGCGCGGAGCGGGCCTGAAAGACGATCGCGCACATTCCGCAAAGTGCAGTCAGGAGCGCGAAGGCGCCCCAGAAGAGCCAACGCGGACGAGACGCCAGACGACGCTCAACGTAAAACAGCCACAGAAATGTGAACGAGGAAGCCATCAGCAGCGCCGCATAGACGGGGTTCTGCCCCTGCCCCCACAGCGCCACGCGTGGCCAGACATCGAGCGTGTCGAGCAGGCGTATCCAGTCGAAGACGGCGTAGGCGAACATGCCTGCGCTGACGAGCGCGAACGCGCCAAACGCCGCAACCACTCCGCGCCCCCGCCGATCCAGCATCGCACAGCATAAGAACAACACGGCGAGGTACGATGAATCCTTCAGGAAGGCGATATCGACGAGGCTGAGCCAGGCCGCGAGCAGCGCGTAGACGACGGAGAACGCGGGCGCCACGCGAAACAGATCGAGCGCCACGCGCGGCCGATACAGCCACCATGTCAGCGCCGGCAGGCCGAGGCCGGCGTAGAAGATGTTGTTCGATGCCTTGGACGAAATCGGCGCGTAGAACGACGCGCAGAAGACGAACAGAATGACGGACCCCAGCCAGTATCCTGCACGGCCGTCGCGCAAATCCAGCTTTAGCAAGAAGACCTCAGAGCGACGGAAACACGGTCAGCAGATTGTCCTTGATAGCCTCTATGCCGGGGCGTCCACAAGCCCCGACGAGCGCACCGAATTCGCCATCGACGCGCGCAAGGATATCCTCCGGAGAGAGGCAGGCGGGTTCGTCGATGCCGAACGCCGAGTAGTAGTCGGCGAACTTGTAGTCCGAGATCTTGCCGCGCGAGATCGCGATGCGTCGATTTGGAACCCCGAAGGCGTCCGAGACGATCAGCCCATGCATGCTCGACGAAACGATGAAGTGGCACTCCTGGACCGCCCTCAGAACTTCTTCGACCGGCCAGTAGACATCGATGACCTTCACCCCGGGCAACGCACCGACGTGCCCGACGATGGGCGCCGCCTGATCGACGTAGTGCGGAATGAAGCCAAGGGTGAAGCGCTTCGCAGGCTTCGGCCGGCCCGCCCACCAACGATCCGCGAGCAGACCCGGATCTCCCTGCGCCACTCCTTTCAGCCCCGCGCCCGCTTCGATCTGCTCGCGGGTGAGGCGGCCGCGCACGGCGTGGTAGTGATGCCGCGCCGAGAACACTCGCTCCGGTGCGTCCGTGCCGCTTCCCCAGACATGCAGGCGGCGCGGCAGGAAGAAGCGCTTCGCCTTCTGTTCGCGGTTCATGATGGAACCGATCGCCATCATGTCGGCCTTGTCGATGGGCGCGTATTCGACCGGTTTGCGCGCAGCCATCTCGACGATCAGCGGCGAAAGGTAGTCGCCGAAATTCCTCTGCCCCGGATCGTCACGCCCCTTGCCGCGACACCAGTACAACTTGATGGCCATGCTCAATTCGCCTCAATAACCCAATAGTTCGTAGTCGCGCTCATACACTCGGCGGATCCGATCGACAGTGCGGGACTCGAAGGTGAGTGCCTGCGGGCGCTCGGCCGAAACATTCACGGACTCGAGACCCGACCCCACACCGAGGCGCGCGCAAACCTGATGAAAATCGTCCGTGATCGTTTCCTGGCGCCCAATGAAATCCATGCGGACTTCACCGAGCGAATCGCATAGGAAGCGCCATTGCGGTGCGAAATGCATCTGCCGATGGGCGTTTTCATCGCACAGCCAGTGTTGCACGAATCGGTCGAAGCTGTCGTAACGCATCGCAAGCTGATGCGCGGCAAAGTCTCGCTCAATGCTCTTGTTCGAACGCAAGTATCGATACGCCGAATAGGCGCGGTCGAGAGGGTTGCGAACGAAACAGAACTTGTACGCCGAAGCGAAAAAGTCAGGAAAGCTCCGCTCGTAAAACCACAAGGGCATGTGGCCGTGGGTGCGTTGCTGAAAAAGCGACTTCTTGACGCTGCTACCGGCACACTTGGGCACGTGGATGAAGATGCAACGCTGACGTTCGAAGTCCACGGGCAGGCGGACGTTATCCGAGAGGATCTTGTCGATGGCGCCGCGATCGACCACCGAGAACCGGTTCAGAATCGTCTCTCGGACTGGCTTGGGAAACAACTTCCAGAGGTACTTTCTCATCGGTATTCGTATTCGCCTGCTTGAGGCGCCGCCGCATATGCGTGCGGGCTGCGCCGGAACGGGTATCAAGGCTCAAATGCCTAGGCTCTGCCGAAGTTTGTCGATCCAATTAAGCGGACGCCGAGCGCGCAAAGGGGGCACCAAGGCCTGCGCGATACGGGCGCCAAGAACATCAAACCGGTACTGGGTTTCGGCCAAAGATTGCCCGGCTGCAGCGATGCGAGCTGCAAGCGATGAATCCGCACGCAAGCGCGCGAGCTTCGCACTCACCTCGGCAGCATCACGATACAGCACGATATTCTCCATGTCGCGAAGACCCAGCGCGACGTTCTCCTGCTCGCCCTGGTCGTAGGCGAACAGCACACAGCCGCAGGCCATCGCCTCGAAATTCTTGATCATGTATTCGCCGATGCCGGCATCGGCACTGATGAAGAAGCGGATGCGGTTGAGCATGCGCAGATACTCGTCGCCGGACGCCGTGCGGGTGATCAGGAGCTGCTCGCGCGCCGCGATGTCGTCGAGCGTGCGGCGACGCTCGGTATACACTGAACTCTTGGTGCTACCGACGAATGCTAGCTCGACATCGCGCTCCAGGCCGAGGTTGCGCAACATCGTCTGGTCGTAGCCCTTGGGCACGAACACCGCATCGGTGCCTTCGGCGCGCAGCTTCTGCGCGACCGTGTATCCGGAACTGATTACGCGCGCCCACGGCAGTCGTGCATAGTGACGGCTGAACGCCCCCTGGTACTTGCCGGGAAAGTAGTTCTGGCAGGCGTCGTGCTCAAGGATCACGAGATTCGGGACCGTCCTGATGAACGGGACTTGTCGGATCTCCTGCTTGAAGCGCAGGAAGAACACGATACGCTCGTAGTCTTCGACCCGGACATTGCGCCGGAAATAACGCCGCAAGTTGGCCTGGTCTTCGCGACTGAGCCAGCGTAGGTCGCAATCGGCGTGTGCGGCGATGCCCTCGTACAGGCGGTCGAGGATCACGCGCTGCTCCTTCTGGACTAGCAGCAGGATCTTCATGCCGCGCCCTCGCCGAGCGGGTGAAAGCCCCCCGCATCGACGGCCCATCGACCCGAGGCGGCGAGCGCGGCAAGCGAGGTGCTGTCCGGCACCGGCAGGCTCTTCCACGCATGCTTCTTCCAGACGACGAAATGCAGGTAGGGAAAGATGCGGTCGCCGTCGCGATCGTTGCTCAGGCGGCCGCGCTCCCAGAACCAGCGCTGAGGAAAATCGAAGCCGCCGTCAACCCATGCGACCTTTGCCCCGGGCGTGCTGAATGCCTCCACGAACTCCGCGCGCCGGTACCACGCATTGAGCAGGCGCGGCAGATGCGCGACGCGATCAGGCAGGTTCTTGTAACGGATGAAGATCCGGCTGAAGGCGCCTTCGTCGAGCGCGTGATGCGTTGGGTCGCTCATGCGTCGCTGCCAATCCCGCATGCGGAAGAAGAGCTCGCGCAGATCCTTGGTGTTCCTCACTAGGCAGCAGTGGCCCGACACGCGCCGCGCGTGGGTCGCAAAAAGGTCCTTGCTCGCGAGACGCTCCGCGGTGAAATACGCCCGAAGGTCGCCCCACACGAGGTCCAAGTCGCCAAAGGCCCAAAAATCGTAGCCGCGCAGCTCCTCGGCATGGATGTAGCCGAAAGCCGGCTTCACGTCGCACAGCTTGTAGGGGTTCTGCGGCGCAAAGGGGATCCCGAGGGCGTGCGCAACGCGGGCGCAGTAGTCCTCGTAGGCGGTCTCGACGACGCGCACATTGGGCGGACAGTCAGGGATCGGACCACAGTCGGAGAAGATCAGCCAGTCCAGAGTCGGGTTGGCGCGGCAGCTCTCGACGAAGAATGGCATCCAGAACGGCCAGCGGCCGAAATACGGCACAACGAAGCAGATCGACGGCAGCTGCACGCTCATCGTAGCCACTCAGCTTCACCGAGCACCGCCCGGACCATAGGTAGCGTGAAGAAGCGGCGCCGCGCTGCCTCGTCGGAGAAATGCTTGAAAAGGCGCGCGATGCCCCGCTCGACGAACAGCTCACGCTCGGCGGCGGGTCTGCGCGCTGCCTTGACGATCAGGCCGGCAAGGGCCGCCGCGTCGCCCAGCGGGAACAGCTCACCGGCATCGCCGACGACTTCCGGCGCCCCGCCGCAGTCGGTGGCGACCACCGGCACGCGGGCGGCCATGGCCTCGAGCAGCACCATGCCGAAGGGCTCATGGTCGGAACTGAGGGCGAACAGGTCGAAGGCCGAAAAGGCGCGGCGGGCATTCGGCACCTGCCCGAGGAAACGCACCCGCGCGGCGATGCCCAGTTCGGCGGCGAGCCTGCGCAGGTCGCCCTCGAGCCGCCCCTTGCCGAGGATTGCCAGCAGCGCATCGCCCGGCATCTCCGGCAGGGCACGAGCAAAGCCCCGCAGCAATGTCGCCTGGTCCTTGTCCGGGTGAAGACGCCCGACGTTGCCGACAACGAAGGCGTCACACGGCAGCCCCAGCAACTCGCGCGCAGCGTCGCGCGGCAGCACGTCGGCACGTACCGCATCGACGTCGATGCGGTTGTGCAGCGTCTCGATGCGATCGGGGGCCCACGACGGCACCCCACGGCGGATGTCGTCACGGATCGCGTCCGACACGCCGAGCAGGCCCAGGCGCTTGCCGAACCAACGCGCGAAGAGCTTGTGCGTGAGCCGCTCGTAATCGCCAAAGGCGTGATGCACGCCAATCACCGGCAAACCGGTGGCCCAGCAGGAAATGTGGATTGGTTTGAATCGGTGCGCGAGAATCAGTGCGAACTCCCGCCTGGCGATGATCCCGCGCAAGCGATGCATCGCGTCGAGCTTGAGGCCGCGCACGTCGGCACCGTCGTAGTCGAAATAGATCACCTCGTCCGACGCCGACAGCGCGGTCACTTCATCGCTGGGCGGATCCGTCAGGTACACCGTCGTGACCTTGTACGGCGAATCCTTGAATAGCACTGCGTACTGACGCGCGACGTCGCCGAACGGCCCGTAGTGGCAGTGGCAGAACTGCAGGATGCGGCGCTCAGCCAAGGGCTGCACCGTTCTTCACGACCAGCACGTCCTCCATGATGAGGTACTGCAGGTCGGAACCGAAGAACATGTTGAGTGCATCGGTCGGCGAGCAGATCATCGGTTCGCCGCGGCGGTTGAGCGAGGTGTTGAGCACGACGCCGTTACCCGTGAGCTTCTCGAGCTCCAACATCAGCTCGTAGTAGCGCGGGTTGTACTCGCGCTTGAGAACCTGGGCGCGCGAGGTGCCGTCCTCATGCACGACCTCGGGCACGCGCGCCTTCCACTCCTCCGCGACCTCGAAGGTGAAGGTCATGAAGGGCGCGGGGTGGTCGGTCTGCAGCATCTGCGGACCGACGGTGTCGAGCATGCTGGGGCAGAAGGGGCGCCAGCGCTCGCGGAACTTGATCTGCTCGTTGATGCGGTCGGCCACGCCTGCCGCGCTCGGGCAGCCGAGAATGGAACGTCCGCCGAGCGCGCGCGGGCCGAACTCCATGCGCCCCTGGAACCACGCCACGGGGTTGCCGTCGGCGAGGATCTGCGCGATGCGTGCGGGCATGTCGTCGATCTTCTGCCAAGCCGGCTGCGCCGGATGCTTCGCGCAGGCGGCGATGACGTCCTCGTTCGTATAGCACGGCCCGAGATAGACGTGCTCCATCTTCTCCACCGGCACGCCGCGCGCGACCGAGACGTAGGCTGCCGCACCGACCGCCGTGCCGGAGTCGCCCGAGGCCGGCTGCACGAAGAGCTCGCGCAAGTCGGGGCGCGCGATGATCTTCTGGTTGAGCTTGACGTTGAGCGCGCCGCCGCCCGCGAACGCCAAGCGCCCGGTGTCGCGCAGGATGTCGCCGAGGTAGTGGTCGATCATCTTGAGCGACAAGTCCTCGAACAGCTTCTGCATGCTCGCGGCGTAGTGGATGTAGGGCTCGTCGGCGATGTCGCCGGCGCGCTTGGGCCCCAGCCAGTCGATCAGCTTGGGTGAAAAGTAGTAGCCCTTGCCGTTTTCCTTGTAGCGGCGGAAGCCGATCACGTTGGCGTAGTCGGTATCGACGACGAGTTCGCCGTTCTCGAATTTCGCCAGGCGCGAGAAGTCGTACTTGTCCGGGTCGCCATAGGGCGCCATGCCCATGACCTTGTATTCACCGTCGAGCATCTCGAAGCCGAGGTACTCGGTGATCGCGCCATACAGGCCGCCGAGCGAATCGGGATCGTAGAACTCCTTGATCTTGTGGATCCTGCCGTTCTCGCCGTAACCGAAGAAGGTCGTCGCGTACTCGCCCTTGCCGTCGATGCCGAGGATCGCGGTCTTCTCGGTGAAGCCGGAGCAATGGTAAGCACTCGACGCGTGCGCGAGGTGGTGCTCGACCGGCACGATCTCGGTCTTTCTGACGTCGAAGCCGAGCTGCGCGAGGCACCATTCGATGCGTTTCTTGTAGCGATGGAAGCGCCGATTGCCGGTCAGGATCGCATCAAGGCCGCGGTCCGGAGCGTACCAGTAGCGCTTCGCGTAGTGCCAGCGCGCCGGCTCCATGATGCTGATCGGCGCGAACGGGATCGCGACCGCATTGACGTCCTTCGGCTTGATGCCGGCAAAGTCGAGACAGAATTTTGCCGCCTCGTAGGGCATGCGGTTCTTGGCGTGCTTGTCGCGAACGAAGCGCTCTTCTTCCGCCGCAGCGACGAGCTTGCCGCCGACATACAGGGCGGCGGAGGGGTCGTGCGTCAGGGCGCCGGACAGGCCGAGAATGGTCAGAGCCAAGGGTGAAGCCTCAATATAGTCGTCGCGCTGACACCTGAAGATACGTCGGCGCATTCATCGCGAAAAATCTTTGAAGTATACCCTCCCACAGGGGGCACTCACAGGACTATCGTCCGGACGTGTAACACATTCCTTATCATCGCGCCTCGCGATTTCCATCTGCCGCGACTTACCGACGCCGACGCACACCCCCTCCACACCCTGGGGAACGGCAGAGCGCCGTCAAGGAACCGGAAGATCGCATCCCACAAGAAGACGACTCAATGGATGCACTCCTTTCAGCCATCGACGGCTACGTCTGGAGCCCGGCGCACGTGTATGTGCCACGGCGTCGGCCGGCATTTCTCGATCCGCACCCGTTTCATGCAGGTCCGCGGCTTCAACGCGATGATCCGCCTGATGTTCCAGCGCAAGAGTGCGGACGCCGGCGTGTCGTCGCTCCGGGCGCTGGCAATGGCGCTGTCGTGCCGCGTGGGCACCGGCAGCATCGCCGGTGTGGCGACCGCGATCACCTTCGGCGGTCCCGGTGCGGTGTTCTGGATGTGGATGACTGCCTTCCTGGGTGCATCGACCGCCTACATCGAATCGACGCTTGCCCAGATCCATCGAGATGGGGCACGCATACACGCAGGACGCGGTCGAGTCGGTGATGCCCGGTGTCCGCGAGCTTCCTCGCGCTGGCGCTGATGTTCTTCGCCGTCACGACCATGGTCGCGTACTACTGCATCGTCGAGACCAATCTCGCCTGCATCAAGCGCAAAGTGCATCGCCCGTGACTGGTGTTCGTGCTTCGCATCGTGATGATGGCGGCAGTGACCTACGACTCGGTACGCAGCGCCGGCGCAGCATGGGATCTCGGCGACATCGGCGTGGGCATCCTGGCGTGGCCCAACATCATCGCCATCCTAATCCTGCCGAAGCCGGCGCTCATCGCGTTGCGCGACTACGAGCAGCAGAAGAAGGAAGGCAAGGATCCGGAGTTCCGCCTGGAAGAGCTGGCGATCCGCAACGCGGATTTCTGGGTCAATCACCGCTGATCAACCTCGGCGAACGCCGGGCGGGCGCTGCAGCCCTCCCTCCGCCCTGGCGTTTCTCGCTGCCGACGAGGGGTTGAGAATGCCCCTCAGTGCGCCTCGTCCCAGTTGTCGCCGACGCCGACCTCGACCAGCAGCGGCACCGCCAGATCGGCGACGCCGCACATCTGCGCCGGCAGTTCCGCGCGCACGCGCTCCAGCTCGTCGCGCGGCACCTCCAGCACCAGTTCGTCATGCACCTGCAGGATCAGGCGTGATTTCAGTCCCGCAGCGGGCAGCCATGCGTGCACGGCGATCATCGCCTTCTTGATCAGGTCCGCCGCCGTGCCCTGCATCGGCGCATTGATCGCCGCGCGTTCGGCGGCCTGACGGCGACCCACCTGCTGGGCGCGGATCTCGGGCAGGTAGAGGCGGCGACCGAACACCGTCTCGACGTAGCCGCGCTCCTTCGCCTCGGCCTTCACGCGGTCCATGTAGGCAGCGACCCCGGGATAGCGCGCGAAGTAGCGGTCGATCCAGCCCTGCGCGGCGGCGCGGTCGATGCCCAGGTTCTTCGCCAGGCCGTGCGCGCTCATGCCGTAGATGAGTCCGAAGTTGATCACCTTGGCGTAGCGGCGCTGCTCGCTCGTGACTTCCGCCGGCGTCACACCGAAGACCTCGGCGGCGGTCGCGCGGTGCACATCCTCGCCCTGCGCGAAGGCTTCCAGCAGGCGCGCGTCGCCCGACAGGTGCGCCATGATGCGCAACTCGATCTGCGAATAGTCCGCGGACACGATCAGATGATCGCGCGGCGCGATGAAGGCCGCGCGGATGCGCCGTCCCTCGGCGGTGCGGATCGGGATGTTCTGCAGATTGGGATCCGAACTCGCGAGCCGGCCCGTGACCGCGACCGCCTGCGAGAAGCTCGTATGCACGCGCCCGGTCTTCGGGTTGACCATGCGCGGCAGCTTGTCCGCGTAGGTGCTCTTCAGTTTCGCGAAACCACGATGTTCGAGCAGCAGCTTGGGCAGCGGATAGTCGTCGGCGAGCTGCTGCAGCACCTCCTCGTCGGTCGAGGGCTGGCCGGTGGCGGTCTTCTTCACGACAGGCAGGCCGAGCTTGCCGAACAGGATCTCACCCAGCTGCTTCGGTGACGCGAGGTTGAAGGGCTGGCCGGCCAGGTTGTGCGCCTCGCGCTCCAGCTCCATCAGGCGGCGCCCCAGCTCCTCGCTCTGCTGCGCGAGCAGGAAGGCGTCGATCAGCACGCCGGTGCGTTCCATATCGAGCAGCACCTGCATCGCCGGCAGCTCGATGTCGCGATACAGCGCCGCCAGCGCCGGCACCGCTTCGAGTTGCGGCCACAGCTTGCGGTGCAGGCGCAGCGTGATGTCGGCGTCCTCGGCGGCGTATTCGGTGGCGCGGTCGATGGCGACCTCGTCGAAACCGATCTGCTTGGCGCCCTTGCCGCACACGTCGGTATAGGGGATCGTCGTCAGGCCGAGATGGCGCTTCGCCAGCGAATCCATGTCATGTGACTTGTCGCTCTCCAGCACGTAGGACTGGAGCAGCGTGTCGTGCGCGATGCCGGCGAGGCGGATGCCGTGATTGGCCAGGACATGCGCGTCGTACTTGAGGTTCTGCCCGAGCTTGGCATGCGCAGCCGATTCGAACCAGGGCTTCAGGCGCGCCAGCACCTCGGCGAGCGGCAGCTGATTGGGCACGTCGGGCCCGCGGTGCGCGAGCGGCAGGTAGGCCGCCTCGCCGGCGACGATCGCGAAGGACATGCCGACGAGCCGCGCGGCCATCGGATCCAGACTGGTCGTCTCGGTATCGAAGGCGACGAGCGCGGCGCCGTCGAGCTTTGCCGCCCACGCGTCGAAAGTCGACCAATCGAGGATCGTCGCATACCCGCCGCGATGCGCCCCCGGCGCCGCAGGGGGATCGTCGCTCACGACCGCTTCGCCCGCCGCGGCAGGCGCGGCCGCCGCACCCTCCCCATCCAGATCCCTCAGCCAGCCACGGAACTCGAACCGCTCGTAGAGCGCGCGCAGCGCCGCCTTGTCGTCGTCGCGCGCCGGCAGATCATCGAGCCCGACCGTCAGCGCGACATCGGTCACGACGGTGACGAGCTTCTTTCCCAGCGGCAGGAAATCGAGGTGCTTCCTCAGGTTCTCGCCCACCTTGCCGCCGACCTTGTCGGCGTTCGCGACGAGATTGTCGAGCGTGCCGTATTCGGTGAGCCATTTCACCGCGGTCTTCGGGCCGCACTTCTCCACGCCTGGCACGTTGTCGACGGTATCGCCGACCAGCGCGAGGTAATCGACGATGCGCTCGGGCGGCACGCCGAACTTCGCCGCAACCCCCGCCTCGTCGAGCACTTCCTCGCTCATCGTGTTCACCCACTTCACGCCGGGACGCACGAGCTGGGTCAGATCCTTGTCGCCGGTGGAGATCACCACCTCCCAGCCGCGCTCCAGCGCCAGGCGCGTCAGCGTGCCGATCACGTCGTCGGCCTCGACGCCCTCGACCGCCAGCAGCGGCCAGCCTTCGGCCTGGACGGCCTCGTGCAGCGGCTCGATCTGCGCGCGCAGGTCATCCGGCATGGGCGGGCGGTGCGACTTGTATTCGGGATACCAGTCGTCGCGGAAGGTCTTTCCCTTGGCGTCGAACACACAGGCGCGGAATTCGGCCTTGTAGTCGCTTTCGAGCCGACGTAGCATCGACAACACACCCCGAATCGCCCCCGTCGGCTCGCCCTTCGAATTGCGCAGATCCGGCAGCGCGTGGAAGGCGCGATACAGATAGCTGGAACCATCGACGAGCAACAGGACGGGCATCGGACAAATTTCCTTGCGGGGATCCGGGCACAACCCGGAATCAGACGAAGCCGGCACACGGACCGGCAGGACGACAAGACGAGAACAACATGACCGCGAAAGAAAAAATCCCGCCAAGCGCTCCCAGCAGCATGGCACCGCGCTTCAACGCCCGCGAGTCGTGGCGGATCTTCGGAATTATGGCAGAGTTCGTCGAGGCGACCGAACGCCTCAACGCGATCCGCCCGGCGGTGTCGATCTTCGGCAGCGCACGCATTCCGCCTGACCACATGTACTACATCCTCGCCGAGAAGATCAGCCGCCTGTTGTCGGACGCCGGCTTCGCAGTGATCTCCGGCGGCGGCCCCGGCATCATGGAAGCGGCCAACAAGGGCGCCTATTTCGGCAAGAGCCCCTCGATCGGCCTCAACATCCAGCTGCCAATGGAGCAGAGCTCCAACCCCTACCAGGACATCTCGCAGACCTTCCAGCACTTCTTCGCGCGCAAGTTCATGTTCGTGCGCTTCGCCTCGGCCTACGTCGTGATGCCGGGCGGCTTTGGCACGCTGGACGAGCTGATGGAGGCCCTGACACTGATTCAGACCGGCAAGAGCCGCAAGATCCCGATCATCCTGGTGCACGGCCCGTTCTGGAAAGGCATGATCGACTGGTTCCGCGAGCGCCTCGTTGCCGAACGCATGATCAACCCCGAGGACCTCGACCTCATCCAGGTGATCGACACGCCCGAGGAAGTCGTCGAGGCGATCTTCAAGCACTACGAACACCGCGGCTTCCTGCCGCTGCCCGAGGAACACGAACTGCTGCTCAACCTGTAGGGATCGTTATTCCCCTGCATGCAACGCCGGACCGGCGACGTACGGGTGAATAGCCCCCGATGACGGACGCACAACGCGGGTCCCTGCTAGAATCCGCGCCATCCAAGGAGAGCACCATGCGCCGCAACCTGATCGTGCTGCTGATGGCCCTCGCAACCCCGGTTGCGGCCCAGCAGACTCCCAAACTCGAACCGATCCCCGAACCGCCGCCGATGCCGGCGAGCGATCCGTCGCTGGATCCCGAAGTCCGCATCGTCCAGCGCGGCGAGGACACCGTGCAGGAGTACCGCATCCGCGGCAAGCTCTACATGATCAAGGTCACGCCGCCGCACGGCGTGCCCTACTACCTGATCGACAACGAAGGAAACGGCGTGATGACGCGGCAGGATGTGCTGCCGACGCTCGCCGTCCCGATGTGGGTGATCAAGTCCTGGTAATGCAATCCCGGCCCGCGGGCCACTGACCCACCCTTTTCAACCTGCCATGTCCGTTTTCACCGCAGTCGCCCCCGAGACGCTGTCGCGCTGGCTCGGCCACTATGCCATCGGCCGCCTCGTCGAGCTGCAGGGCATCTCGGCCGGAGTGCAGAACAGCAACTTCTTCGTCACCACCACCCTCGGCCGCTACGTGCTGACGCTGTTCGAGGCCATCCCGCGCGCCGAACTGCCCTATTTCCTGCACCTCATGGCCCACCTTGCACGTCACGGGCTGCCGGTGCCGGCCCCCATCGCCGACCGCGACAACGAATACCTCGGCACGCTGTCCGAGCGCCCCGCGGCGCTGGTCATGCGCCTGTCGGGCAAGTCCGAGATGGCCCCCGGCGAACGCCACTGCGAGCGCGTCGGCGCAATGCTCGCGGGCCTGCATCTGGCCGGCCTGTCGTACGGGAGACGCCAGGAAAACCCGCGCGGCGCGGCATGGCGCACGGCCGCCGCCGCACGCGTGCGCCCCTTCCTGCCGGAAGACGAGCAGGCCCTGCTGGATGCGGAACTCGCCTTCCAGGCCGCGGCGAACTACGGCCACCTGCCGCGCGGCGTGATCCACGCCGACCTCTTCCGCGACAACGTGCTGTGGGATGGCGACTTCATCGGCGGCGTGATCGACTTCTACTTCGCCGGCCACGACGCGCTGCTCTTCGACGTCGCGGTGACCGTGAACGACTGGTGCACGACCGAGGACGGCGAACTCGATGCGCAACGCACCGCCGCGCTGCTCTCCGCCTACCACGCCGAGCGCCCCTTCACGGACGCCGAACGCGCGAACTGGCCCGCCATGTTGCGCGCCGCGGCGCTGCGCTTCTGGCTGTCGCGCGCCGAGGATTACCACCTGCCCAAACCGGGCGAGATGGTGCTGGTAAAGCCGCCCGCCGAATACCGCGACATACTGCGCCTGCGCATCGCTGGAACGCCACCGCTGCCGCTCTGAACGATGAACGATCCGCACACGACCGATCACGGCGCGTCTCACCGCCGGCACCCCCTCCCCCCGCCCGGGCACGTCACGCCAGCGGACACGCTGCGATGGATCGCCGCGGGCTGGAAGACCTTCATCGTCAATCCCGGCACCTGGGTGATCCTGACCCTGGCGCTGATCGCGGTGCTGTTCGCGCTTGCTGCCGCAGTGGGCTTCATCCCCACCTTCGGCCCGCTGCTCGCCCCGCTGGTCCTGCAGCTCGTGTTCCCGATGCTCGTCGCCGGCATGGTCACCGGCGTGCATGCACAGCACCAAGGCGAACCGCTGCGCGTCGCCCACCTGTTCGAAGGCGCGCGCCGCCATTCAGGCAACCTGCTGATGGTCGGCTTCTTCTACGTGCTCGGCGGACTCGCCGCCGCGCTGGTCGCGGTTCTGGTCGGCAGCAGCGCCGCGGTAACCGGCATGCTGGTGGGCCTGCTCGGCAGCATCGGGCTGGCCAGCGGCGTCGCCCTGCTCTCGGCGGCGCTATGGCCCGTCCTGCTGATCCTGCTGCTGATGGCGCTTTGGTTCGCCCCACCGCTGGTGGTGCTGCAGAACGTGTCACCGCTCGACGCGATGAGGCTCTCGCTGCGCGCCTGCGTTTCCAATCTCGCCAGTTTCATCGTCCTCGGCTTCGTGCTCTACCTGCTCACCTGGATCGCCATGCTGCCGTTCGCGCTGGGCGTCCTGGTGCTCGTCCCAGTGCTGGCCGGCGCACTGTATGCGGCCTGGCAGGACACCTTCGCTCCCCATGCCCCGCAGCCGACACCCGCGCTGCCCGGCCCCACCGACACCCCTGCCGAGTAAGCGCATGCAAGCACGACAACTTCCGGCCGGGCGCGGCTTTGCCTGGCTCGGCGAAGGCCTGCAGCTGTGGCGGCGCAATCCCGCGCTGCTCACCTTCGCGTCCTTCGGCTACCTGCTGCTGCTGATCCTCGTCAGCGTCGTGCCCTTCATCGGACAGATTATCGCGTCGCTGCTGACGCCGGTCCTGTCGCTGGGCGTGCTCAACACCTGCCGCGCCATCGACACCGGCCGCAAGGCGGGCCCGGACGTGCTGTTCTCAGGCTTCCAGCAGAATCTCCCCGCACTGATCGTCATCGGTGGCATCAACTTCGCCGGCGTCTGGCTCGTGCTGGGCCTGACCGCCATTGCAGACGGCGGCACCCTCTTCGGGCTCATGACCAGTGGCGGCAAGCTCGAGCCGGAAATTGCCACCAGCACCGGCTTCACCATGGCGCTGATGATCGCGATCGCGTTGTCGACGCCGGTGATGATGGCCTACTGGTTCGCGCCGCTCCTCGCGGGCTGGTGGCAGGTGCCCGCACCGAAGGCAATGTTCTTCAGTTTCTTCGCCTGCCTGCGCAACTGGCGCCCCTTCCTCGCCTATTCGATCGCACTGGCGCTGTTCGGCGCGGTCCTGCCGGGCATCGTGCTCGGCATCATCGGCACGATCTCGCCGACGCTCGCGACGCTGCTCTCGGTGCCGCTACCGCTGCTGCTGATCCCCATCGTCTTCGCCAGTTTCTACACCAACGCACGCGACATCTTCGGCGAACCCGGGAATGGCCCCGAAGAAGCCTGACGCGAGCGCGCTGGGGCTGCTGGGCGGCACCTTCGATCCCATCCATTTCGGCCACCTGCGTCTCGCCGAGGAGGCCCGCGAAGCGCTCGGGCTCGCGCGGGTCGCCCTCATCCCGGCCGGCCAGCCGCCACATCGCGATGTGCCGCAGTCCGCGGCTACCGACCGCTTGGCGATGGTGCGACTGGCGAGCGCAGGCAATCCGGGACTCGTCGTCGACGACGGCGAAGTATTCGCGCCCAGCAAGAGCTACACGATCCGCACGCTCGAGCGCCTGCGCGCCCTGCATGGCGCGCAACGCCCGCTGGTGCTGATCCTCGGTGCCGATGCCTTCAACGGCCTGCCGAGCTGGCACCGCTGGCAGGAGCTTTTCGACCTCGCCCACATCGCGGTCGCCAACCGCCCCGGCTTCGCGCCGCACGGTCGCCGCTGGCCGGGCACGCTGTCGCCGGAACTCGACGCCGCGTGCGCCGGTCGCATCGATACGGACCCCGCCGCCCTGCACAACAGCCCTGCCGGGCGGGTGATCCCCTTCGACATGACGCCGCTGGCCATTTCAGCTTCGCTGATCCGCGAGCTCATCCACGGCGGGCACAGCGCCCGCTATTTGCTGCCCGATTCCGTTCTCGACTATATTGGGCTGCACCACCTTTACCGCAGAACCTGATGGACACCCGCACACTCGAAAAAACCGTCGTCGCCGCCCTCGAAGACATCAAGGCCAAGGACATCGAAGTCATCGACACCACCCGCCTGACCTCGCTGTTCGACCGCATCGTCATCGCCACCGGCGACTCCAACCGCCAGACGCGTGCACTGGCGCGCAACGTGCAGGAAAAGGTCCGTGAAGCCGGCGCCCGGGTGGCCAGCGTGGAAGGCGAGGAAACCGGGGAGTGGGTGCTCGTCGATCTCGGCGACATCGTCGTGCACATCATGCAGCCGGCGATCCGCAGCTACTACAACCTCGAAGAACTGTGGGCCGCCCCCTCGACCCCGAGGCGCGGCCACACGGCCACGGGCGTCGCGGCGCAGTGACACGCCCCCTGCGGGCGGCTTCGGGCCGGCCGCAGCGCCTGCACGCTCACCGATGAAACTACTGATCGTCGCCGTCGGCACGCGCATGCCCGCGTGGGTCGAATCCGGTTTCGACGAGTTCGCGCGCCGCATGCCGCGCGAGCTGCCGCTGCAACTCATCGAGGTGAAGGCCGAACCGCGCACGACGGGCAAGACCGTCGACGCGATGATGGCGGCCGAAGCCGCGCGCATCGAAGCGGCGCTGCCACCGCGTTGCCGCCGCGTGATCCTCGACGAGCGCGGCAGCGATCTCACCACCATCGCGCTCGCCGGCAAGCTGGAGGCGTGGCAGGCAGAAGCAGCGGACGTCGCACTGATCGTCGGCGGCCCCGACGGCCTGTCGCCGGCGCTGAAGGCAAGTGCGCACGAGCGCATCCGCCTGTCGAGCCTCACGCTGCCGCATGCGCTGGTACGCCCGCTGCTCGCCGAGGCCCTGTACCGCGCCTGGACGGTGCTGAAGAACCACCCCTATCACCGGGAGTGAGCGGTCCGCGGGCTCAGGGAACGATGCGGACGACGCCTTCCATGCCGTCCTCGCGATGCCCCGGCAGGCTGCAGAAGAAGGAATACTCGCCCGGCTTGAGCGGCACGAGCCAGAGTTCGATGTCGTTGCGCGAGCGCACGTACACCGAATTCACGTAATCGGCGATCACCCGCCCGACGCTGGAATTCACCATGCGCAGTGCAATCACCTTCTCGTCGAAGAGCGAGCCGCCGACCATGTCGTGCGCCACCGCGCCCACGTTGCGCAGCACCAGCTTGTACGGCTGGCCGACCTTCAGGCGGATCTCGTCGGGCTCGTAGCTGTGATCCTTGAGCGCGACCTCGACGACGGCCACTTCGGTCCAGTCGATGCCGGCGAGCGCCGGATGCATGCGCACCACCGGCTCGTCCTCGGCCGCCGCGGCTCCAGCTGTGCACGCCAGCAGAAATGCGAGCAGCGCCCCCCGCAGGACGCCGACCAGGTTCTTCCCCGTGCTCATTTCACTGCACCGAAATCGAACACCAGCGGCTCCGATACGCTCTTGTGCTCGGCATTGGCCTTGTTGAACACGGCGATCTGCGCAGAGATCCGCGTTCCAGCCTTGAACGTGGCGTCATCCGCGTGACCAGGATCGAGGGCGCGGGCGAATTCGAGATTCCAGTACCCGGCCTTCCACACCCCCTTGGCAGCGACGTCTGCGGCGCTACCCGCGGCGTTCGTGGCGGCGAACGAGGGCAGTCGATCCCCCTTGTTCTCCTTCGGGCGCGGCAGCATCTCGTAGGACGCGGCGCCTTCGTCGCGACGCTTGGAGATGTAGATCACCGGACCGTCCTTGACCTGATACTCCGCGGCCGAATCCTGCATCTTCGTCGTGACGTGATGCATCATGTCCTCGGCGATGCCGGACGGATTGGTCCGCGCCGCCGACCACAGCCAGACGTCGACCTTGTAGTCCTTGGTCGACAACATGGTCCGGTCGAAGTCGCCGGCAAGATGGAAACGCACCGCGAACATGTCCTCGAGCTGGTTCTCGCGCTGGTACTTGTCGCCGCGCCAGCTCCATTCCTTGTGCACGGTGTCGGCGGCATCGTCCGGGTAACGCACGGCGAGGTAGAACCGCCCCGCCGCGACGCCCGCCTTCAGTTCCACCGTGAGGCGGCCCGCCGTGTTGCGCTCGCCGGCCGGGTCAAGCCCGTATTTCGCCCGCTCCTCGCGCTCCAACGCCGGCTTCACGGGCACCTTGACCCATCCGCTGCCGCCCCATTCGCTCAGGTCGCCATCGGGCTTCGGGGCCGCGGCGAGGTTGGCCACCGGAATCACCTGCGGCGTCGGGGCCTGCGCGTGCACCACCAAGGGCAGCAACGAAAGGAGCGGAACAAGAAACTTCATGGGCGGCTCGGCGTTTTGGGAGAAAGAACTTACTCGACGACAATCGAGCCGTGCATGCCCTGATCCTTGTGGTCGTCGATCGTGCACACGACCTCGAACTCGCCCTTGTTCACGGTGACGAAGAACAACTCGACCGTCCCGCCGTTCTTGTAGGCCTCGACGGCCGTGAAATACGGCGCCTTGATCTCGCCGCCATTCGGCTTGGGCGTCTGCACCTTGCGCCACGCAACCGACTTGAAGAATTCCGCCGCGGTGTAATAGTGGTCTTTCTGCCCCGCGTTCTTGATCACCAGACGGTAGGGCTGGCCGGCCTTGAGCTTGAGATCCTGCGGGGTGAAGCTATGCTCGGTGAGCTCGACCGTGATCGTCTCCATCGCGTCCCAGTTGGCAGCCTTCACGATCGCGGCGGCATCGGCGACCGGCTCGGCAGCGCCGGCGGTGAAGGGCGCGGCAAGGATCGCCCCGGCGAAAAGAGAAATGAGGGACGTGCGCATACGGACTTGCTCCAGGGTAGACCGGCGACGCCGCGGCGTCGGCCGAAAGTGACGATGTCGGATTGGCCTGCTTGACGACGTGGTGCGCAGGCGGGCAGGCATTTGATGACCGGGGAATTGTATCAATTAAATGCAATGACAACGACGATGGGGCGCCCCGCACACGCTCCGGGTCGCGACGCAGCCAAGAGGGTAGAATCCGCCCCAACAGCCGCCGGCATCCCGCACTCGACCTCATGAGCAACCTCCAAGCCCGCATCTACCTCGCCTCGCGCAGCCCGCGCCGCCGCGAGCTCCTGCGCCAGATCGGCGTGCATTTCGACCTGCTCGTATTCCGGGGCGCGGAGCGCGGTGCCGACGCCGACGTCGACGAGACACCGCTGCCGGACGAGGACGTCGAACGCTACGTCGAGCGTGTCGCGCTCACCAAGGCCGAGGCCGGATGTCGGCGCCTGCAGTGGCGCACGCTGCCGCAGCACCCGGTGCTATCGGCGGACACGACGCTGGAACTCGACGGTCAGATCATCGGCAAACCGACCGACGCCAGCGACGCCGCGACAATCCTGCGCCGCCTGTCGGGGCGCACGCACCGCGTGCTGACCGCAGTGGCGATCAGCGACGGCGTGCGCACGCGCAGCTGCATCAACATCAGCGAAGTCCGCTTTCGCGCCCTCACCGACGCCGAGATCCGCCACTACGTCGCGACCGGCGAGCCGATGGACAAGGCCGGAGCCTACGGCATCCAGGGGCGCGCGGCGATCTTCATCGAGGAAATCCGCGGCAGTTACACCGGGATCATGGGGCTGCCGCTGTTCGAGACGGCGCAGCTCCTCGACGCCTTCGGCTATCCCCTGTAAGCTCGGCACGTTCCCGCCCGCTATCCGCCGGTCGGCGCCCTCGATGGGCAATGCGCAATCGGTGCCTCACGTCTGCGCTTGCGCATTTCCCATTGGCAGCAATTTCATGAGTATCGAATTCCTCATCAACTTCACGCCGCAGGAGACGCGCGTAGCGATCGTCGAACAGGGTGTGGTGCAGGAGCTGCACGTCGAACGCACCGCCAGCCGCGGCATCGTCGGCAACATCTACCTCGGCAAGGTGGTGCGCGTGCTGCCGGGCATGCAGTCGGCCTTCATCGACATCGGTCTCGAGCGCACCGCCTTCCTGCACGTCGCCGACATCTGGAGCGACCGCCACAACGGCGACACCGGCAAGCCGATCGAGCGCATCCTCGTCGAAGGCCAGAATCTCACCGTGCAGGTGCTGAAGGATCCCATCGGCACGAAGGGCGCGCGGCTGTCGACACAGATCAGCATCGCCGGACGGTTGCTCGTCTACCTACCGCAGGAAAAGCACATCGGCATTTCCCAGCGCATCGAGGACGAGGCCGAGCGCGAGGCCCTGCGCGAACGCCTCACCCGTCTCGTGCCCGCGGACGAGACAGGCGGCTTCATCGTGCGCACGATGGCGGAATCCGCGTCCGATGAAGAGCTCGCCGCCGACATCGCCTACCTGCGCAAACTGTGGGGCGAGATCCGCAACAGCGCGACCGGGCGCTTCCCGCCTGAGGTGCTCTACGAAGACCTCAGTCTCGGCCAGCGCGTGCTGCGCGATCTGGTCAATGACGACACGACGCGCATCCTCGTCGACTCGCGCGAAAACTTCCAGAAGCTCACCGCCTTCGCCTCCGAATACAGTCCCAAGGTCCTGCCCCTGCTCGAACACTACGGCGGCGAGCGCCCGCTCTTCGACCTGCACAGCGTCGAGGAAGAGATCCAGAAGGCGCTCGCGCGGCGCGTGAACCTGAAATCCGGCGGCTACCTGATCATCGACCAGACCGAGGCGATGACCACCGTGGACGTGAACACCGGCGGCTTCGTCGGCGCGCGCAACTTCGACGACACGATCTTCAAAACCAATCTCGAGGCCGCTCAGACGATCGCGCGCCAGCTGCGCCTGCGCAACCTCGGCGGCATCATCATCATCGACTTCATCGACATGGAAAACCCCGAGCACCGCGACATGGTGCTCGACGAGTTCCGCAAGGCGCTCGCGCGCGACCACACCAAAATGACGGTGAACGGCTTCACCGCGCTGGGACTGGTCGAGATGACGAGAAAGCGCACGCGCGAATCGCTCGCCCACTTGCTGTGCGAACCCTGCCCGACCTGCGGCGGCCGCGGCGAGGTGAAGACCGCGCGCACGGTGTGCTACGAGATTCTGCGCGAACTGCTGCGCGAGGCGCGCCAGTTCAACGCGCGCGAATTCCGCGTGCTCGCCGCCCCCAACGTGATCGACCTCTTCCTCGACGAGGAGTCGCAATCGCTCGCGATGCTGTCGGACTTCATCGGCAAGAAGATCTCCCTGCACCCGGAAGCGAGCTACTCGCAGGAACAGTTCGACATCGTGCTGCTGTGACGCTCCCCGCGACACCCCGAGGCAGGGAGCCGACGACGCAGCGTTTCGGCAATGCGCCGCTGCGTTACCTCGCCGCAACGCGCCCCGCCTTCCTCAGCGTGACCCTGGTCGGCTGCCTGATCGGCCTGGCCGCAGCGCGGGCGGACGGCGTCGCGCTCGATGCGCTGCGTGGGGTGGCGACGGTGCTGTTCGCGCTGCTCGCACATGCCGGCGCCAACGTGCTCAACGACTACCACGACGCCCTGAGCGGCGCCGACGACGCGAACCCCGACCGCCTCTACCCATTCACCGGCGGCAGCCGCTTCATCCAGAACGGCGTGCTGACGACGGCCCGAACCGCACGCTTCGCCTACGCACTGCTCGGACTGGTCGTGCCGGCCGGGCTGTGGCTCGCGTACGGTTCGGGGGGCGGCCTGCTTGCGATCGGGTTCACGGGACTCGTCCTCGGCTGGGCGTACTCGGCGCCGCCGCTCAAGCTCGCGAGCCGCGGGCTGGGCGAATTTGCGATCGCCGGCGCATGGCTGTTGGTCGTCGTCGGCACGGATTTCGTACAGCGCGGCACGTTTGCGTGGACGCCCGTCACCGCCGGCCTTTCGTTCGCGCTGCTGGTCGCGAACCTGCTGTTCATCAACCAATTCCCCGACCGTGCGGGCGACGAGGCCGCCGGCAAGCGTACGCTGGTCGTGCGCCTCGGCGCCGACACCGCAAAGTGGGGCTATTTTGCGATCGCGATCGCGGCCTACGGCTGGCTCGTGCTGCAGGTCGGACGCTACAACCTTCCCCAGGCGTGCGCCGCCGCGGCGCTGACGCTGGTGCTGTCATTCAACGCGGCACGGCAGCTGCGCGAGCACGCGAGCGAACCGGCGGAACTTCGCCCGGCGATCAAGCTGACGATCGCGGCGGCAAACCTGCACGGCCTCGCGCTCGCCGCGACACTTGCCTTCGCGCGTCACACCTGACCCAAACCCCGGACCTGAATTCATGATCGGACGCATCGCCGGCATCCTGCTCGAAAAGAATCCGCCCCAGATCGTCGTCGATGTGCATGGCGTCGGCTACGAGATCGACGTGCCGATGAGCACCTTCTACGGCCTGCCCGCGACCGGGCAGCCGGTAACGCTGTTCACCCATCTCGCGGTGCGCGAGGACGGCCACTTCCTCTACGGCTTCGCCTGCGCCGACGAGCGCGCCGCCTTCCGCCAGCTGTTGAAGGTCTCGGGCATCGGCGCGCGCACCGCGCTCGCGGTGCTGTCGGGCCTGTCGGTGACGGATCTCGCCCAAGCGGTGGCGCTGCAGGAGGCGGGGCGCCTGGTGAAGATCCCCGGCATCGGCAAGAAGACCGCCGAGCGCCTGCTGCTGGAGCTGCGAGACAAGCTCGGCAAGGCGCTGCCGACACTGGGCGCAACCGTTCCGGCCGGAGCGGCGGCGCTGCCCGCCGACAGCCGCAGCGACATCCTCAATGCGCTGCTCGCGCTCGGGTACAACGAGAAGGAAGCGCTCGGCGCAATGAAGGCCGTGCCCGAGGACAGCGGCGTGTCCGACGGTATCCGCCTCGCGCTAAAGAGCCTGTCGAAGGCCTGAAACGCCGGCTCGCGCTGCGCTAAACTTCCGTCATGATCGAAACCGACAAGCTGCACGCCCCGCGCATCATCTCCGCGCAGACCGCCAACCGTCAGGAAGACGTCGTCGAGCGCGCGTTGCGCCCGAAACGCCTGACCGAGTATGTCGGCCAGGCGAAGATCCGCGAGCAGCTCGAGATCTTCATCGCCGCGGCGCGCCAGCGCGGCGACGCCCTCGACCACGTGCTGCTGTTCGGCCCGCCGGGACTGGGCAAGACCACGCTCGCGCACATCGTCGCCGCCGAGATGGGCGTGAATCTGCGTTCGACCTCCGGCCCGGTGCTCGAGCGCGCGGGCGACCTCGCCGCGCTGCTGACCAACCTCGAACCGCACGACGTGCTCTTCATCGACGAGATCCACCGCCTGTCGCCGGTCGTCGAGGAAATCCTGTACCCCGCGCTGGAAGACTTCCAGATCGACATCATGATCGGCGAAGGCCCCGCGGCGCGCTCGGTCAAGCTCGACCTGCCGCCCTTCACGCTGGTCGGCGCGACAACCCGTGCGGGCATGCTGACGAACCCGCTGCGCGACCGCTTCGGCATCGTCGCGCGCCTGGAGTTCTATACCCCCGAGGAGCTCGCCTTCATCGTCAGCCGCTCGGCGCACCTACTCGATGTCACCATCGACGACGCCGGCGCCTTCGAGATCGCGCGCCGCTCGCGCGGCACCCCGCGCATCGCCAACCGCCTGCTGCGCCGCGTGCGCGACTACGCGCAGGTAAAGGCCGGCGGCGACATCACCGCCGCCGTCGCCGATGCGGCGCTGCGCATGCTCGACGTCGACCACCTGGGTCTTGACCTGATGGACCGCAAACTATTGGGTGCGATGCTGGAGAAGTTCGCCGGCGGACCGGTCGGCCTCGACAACCTCGCTGCTGCGATCGGCGAGTCGAGCGACACCATCGAGGACGTACTCGAACCCTACCTGATCCAGCAAGGCTACCTGCAACGCACCCCGCGCGGGCGCATCGCCACCGCTGCCATCTGGGAACACTTCGGGCTCGCACGCCCGTCGCGCGACGGCGACCTGTTCGGCGCCTGAGCCCGCGCGATGCGCACTTTCATTGCCTTCACGATGGCGCTGTGCCTGCTCGGCGGTGCCTGGCTGCTGCGGGGACCGGACTTCTTCTGGCCCGATCAGTTCGACCCGTCGCAAGGCGTTTTCCTCGGCGGCCTGTCGGCTCAACTGCTGGGGGCCGGCCTGCTGACGATCGCAGCACTCGGCGCCATGGTGATCGCGCGCGCCGCCCGCGGCGTTCGCGGGACGCCGACGCGTGGCTGGCAGGTCCGCTACTTCCTGCTGATCCTGGTTGCGCTGGGCCTCGTCAGCGCGGCCTTCAGCCTCGGCGAACGCGGACCGAACCCGGACTGGCGCGCACCGGGCAGCGCCACCGATCCGCTGTAGCGACGACGATTCGCCGTCCGTCTCAGCCGACCTGAACGGCCAGCCCCTTCAGGTACTCTCCTTCCGGCACCGCGAGCCCGATCGGATGATCCGCCGCGGCCGACAGCCGGTGCAGGATGCGCGCGTCGACGCCGGCATCGCTCGCCGCCCCGGCGACGATCTTCTGGAAGAGCTCCAAACCGATGCCGCCCGAGCACGAGTAGGTCATCAGGATGCCGCCCGGGTTGAGCAGGCGAAAACCGAACAGATTGATGTCCTTGTACGCACGCGCGGCACGATCGGCGTGCGCTGCGGACGGCGCGAACTTCGGCGGGTCCAGCACGATGAGGTCGAAAGTTCGCCGCTCTGCCTTGAGCGCGCGCAGCGCCTCGAACACGTCGGCTTCCAGCCACTCGGCGCGCGTCGCGTCGAGTGGCGGATTGAGCGCGACATTGCGGCGCGCGACTTCCAGCGCCGGGCCGGACGAATCGATCGACAGCACCGAGCTCGCCCCGCCCGCAAGCGCCTGCAGCGAAAAGCCACCGGTGTAGCAGAAACAGTTGAGCACGCTCCGGCCGGCGGCGAGCAGTCCGGTGAGATGGCGGTTGTCGCGCTGGTCGAGGTAGAAGCCGGTCTTGTGCCCGGCCACGACATCGACTTCCATGCGCACGCCATTCTCGACAATGGTCAGCGCCTCCGGCGGCAACTCGCCGTACACACAGCCCGTCTTCGGCCCCAGCCCTTCGAGCTTGCGCACGTCGGAATCGGAACGCTCATACACCGCCTTGCACCCGGTAGCCTGCACCAGTCCGGCGACGATCGCGTCACGCCATTTCTCCGCACCAGCGCTGGTCAGCTGCACGACGACCACTTCGCCGAAGCGATCCGCGATCACCCCCGGCAGGCCGTCCGACTCGCCGTGGATCAGACGCACGCCGCTCTCGTTCGCGAGCAAGGGATGGGTCGCGCGGCGCGCCACGGACTCCGCGACGCGGCGCTTGAAGAAGGCGTGGTCGATCGAGGTGTCGGGCGTGAAGGTCCACATGCGTGCGCGGATCTGCGACTCTGGCGACCACGCGGCGCGACCCAGCGCGCGACCGTCGTCCGCGACGACCTCCACCGTATCGCCAGGCCGCGCGCGCCCTTCGAGGCGAGCCACGGAGCCCGCGAACACCCACGGGTGGCGGCGCAGGAGCGAACGCTCCTTGCCGGGATTGAGAACGAGCTTGGACATGGCGCAGACGGCGGAAGGAATCAGGCGCGTGAGTGTATAGGCATGCGCCGCCGCTCGCCAGCGGACGATCGTCCTCGCCGCACCGCGAACCGGCTCAGTCCTGCATGCGCTTGCGGATGCGATCCGCGGTATCGAGCAGTTCGGGCAGATCGCGCGAACCCAGCAATCCGCCAAAATGCTCGATCGCCCGCGGGGTGAGGAACAGGTGGCCGTTGCCGCGACGGGTGATCCAGCCGAGCTCCACCAGACGCACGATCTTGCGCCTCACCGTCTCGCGCGGCAGCCCCGTGGCGGCGGCGATCGAGTAGGCATTGCACGGGCGCATGACCGCGGCAAACCGGTCGCCATCGATGCTCACATTGGCCTCGCCGCTGTTCTCGAGCGCACCGATGTTGTGCAGGGCAATTTCGCCGAGCAGCAGCGGCAGCAGGATGTCGCGCTCGAACTCCTCGAACAGGCGTCGCAGGCTCTTGACCTGATAACGGGCCAGCAGGATCGCAGCGGTACGAATGGGCGAGGGACAGGAACCCTCCGCCACGGCATAGCCCCGCGCTTCGGCGTCAGGGCTGTTTGCTTCGCGATTATTTGTCGTGCGGCGCATGGCTGCCTATCTCCCAACGCCTGCAGAATATGGACGTAAGGCAGACTTGTCGGGGGCGGATGACGTGGTTTTATTCGGAACCTGTTGCTCTCAGCATAGCGCAGACCCGCAGCGCGACCGGGAAATTCGCTACCCGACTTGGGCAGGATTTCACAAGCCCAAATCTTTAAGTGAATGTTTCGGACGCGCGGTCCGTCAGCGGCGACGCGCGCGCGGATGCGCGCTGTCATAGACCTTGGCGAGATGCTGGAAATCCAGGTGGGTATAGACCTGCGTGCTGCGGATGCTCGCGTGACCGAGCAATTCCTGCACCGCCCGAAGGTCGCCGCTGGATTGCAGCACATGGCTCGCGAAACTGTGGCGCAGCATGTGCGGATGCACGTGCACACCGAGGCCGCACTGCTGCGCCCAGCGCGCTAGACGCGAGCGGATCGCCCCCGAACTCATGCGCGTGCCGCTGCGCGTGACGAACAGCGCCGCCTCGTCGGCGAGCGCCACTTCGCCGCGCAGTGCGAGCCATGCCTGCAGGGCCGCGACGGCCTGCGTGCCGACCGGCACGCTACGCATCTTGTTACGTTTTCCGCGCACCGTGACCATGCGCTCGACCAGATCGAGCGCCGGCCCGACATCGAGCGCCGCAAGCTCCGCAAGACGCAGACCCGACGAGTACAGCAGTTCGAACATTGCATGATCGCGCACTTCCAGCCCGTCCCCCGCCTCGGCATCGAGCAGCGCCTGCGCCTGGTCGGGCGAAAGCGCCTTCGGCAAGGGCTGGGGCGACTTCGGCGGGCGCACCCCCTCGGCGGGGTTCAGCTCCAGTTCGCCGCGCTGGCGGATGAACCAGCGGAACAGCCCGCGCCAGGCCGACAGCACGCGCGCGATCGAGCGCCCGCCCAGGCCGTCGCCGTGCATGCGCGCGACGAAACGGCGGATGTCGTGAGCAGACAGGGTCTGCGGCGCGCGTCCGTCGGCGAGGCGATGCAGGCGTTCGAGATCGCGCCGGTAGTTCTCCAGCGTGAGCGCAGCCGCGCGCCGCTGGGTCGCGAGATAACCGAGATAGGCCGCCAGCCACTCGGGCGGCGGCTCCGCGACAACGGCGGGGTCGTCGCGGCCCGTCATGTTCAGCCCAGTTGCCGCCGCAGCGCGGCGGCGACGATGTCACCGATGCGCGAGACGTAGAGCGTGCCCATCTCGGGGTAAAAGCGCTCGCCCTCCTGGCTGCCGAGGGCAAGGAGGCCGAATGTCTGCGCGTCGCGGCGCAGCGGGATCAGCGCGACCGACCGCACGTGCGCGGAGTCGGCACCGAACCATTCCAGCACTTCGAGATTGGCAGGCGCGCCGCAATACGGATGGCGCAGGTCGCCGGCGAAGAAACGCATCGCCTCGCTGATCGGGGCGAAGTCCTCGCCCTCGCGCGTGAGCACCGAGTTCCAGATGCGCACGGCGACGCTGGGCACGGAGAAATCGTCGCGCAGGTTCTCGAACAGCGTATGGCGCAGCGCTTCATAGTCCTCCGCCTCGAGCAGCGCGACGGTCAGGCGGTGCACCTTCTCGCCGATCTCGTCGTTCTCCTCGCCGAAGCGGATCAGCTCGGCGAGCTTGCCTTCGAGGAGACGGATCTTGTCACGCAGTGCATGCAGCTGGCGCTCGGCGAGCGAGATCGCCTGCCCGCCGTGGGGATGCGGCACGGTCAGCTGCGTGAAGAGCTCACCGTGCTCGGCGAGAAAATCCGGGTGTTCCTTGAGATATCGTGCGACGTCGGCTGCGTTCATGTAAGGACCATTCCCTGCGGACGGTTGGCGTCCGCGCGTGTTCATTGGCAACCGGCCCGGCGCGTGGGTTGCACGGCGCCGTCCGGCTGTATCATGCGAGTTCGATCTCGCCGGCAAAAACCGTCACGGCCGGACCGGTCATCAGCACCGGCTCGCCGACACCCGTCCACGCGATCTCCAGCTCGCCGCCGCGCGTCTCCACGCGCACCGGCGACACAAGCAGCTCGCGCCGGATGCCTGCAACGACGGCGGCGCACGCGCCCGTGCCGCACGCGAGCGTCTCGCCCGCGCCGCGCTCGTACACGCGCAGGCGGATGCGATGCTCATCCACCACCTGCATGAAGCCCGCATTGACGCGAGCCGGGAAGCGCGGATGGTTCTCGATCAATGGGCCCTGCGCCGCCACCGGGGCGCTGTTGACGTCGGCGACGACCTGCACGGCGTGCGGGTTGCCCATCGACACCACCGTGATCGCGATCGACGAGCCCGCGACGTCGAGTGGCTGCACGACCGCGTCCGAATCCGACACGAAGGGCACGCGTGCGGGCTCGAACACCGGCACCCCCATGTCGACCGTGACCAGGCCGCTGTCTTCGAAGCGCGGCGCGATCACCCCGGATTTCGTCTCGACGCGGATCTCGCGCTTGGCCGTGAGCCCCTGCTCATGCACGAAGCGCACGAAGCAGCGCGCGCCGTTGCCGCACTGCTCGACCTCGCCGCCGTCGGCATTGAAAATGCGATAGCGGAAATCCACGCCCGGCCGCGATGCCGGCTCCACGACGAGGAGCTGGTCGCAGCCGACGCCGAAATGGCGATCGGCGAGGAAGCGGACGCGCTCAGGCGTAAGTTCGACGTGCTGGCGCACGGCGTCGATGACGACGAAGTCATTGCCGAGGCCGTGCATTTTGGCGAAGCGCAGGTGCATGGAAGGTGTTCCGCTCAGAAGGTTCGAATCGGCGCGAGCCGAACTTTGGAATTTTCGCGCAGCGTCCCGGGGGAGTCCAGCGACCTTCGCCGATGGCACGGGCTCTCGCTGGGCGGGAGCTACGCAGCGTATCCCGACACGCGACGGTCGGACGGATTCCGGCGACCGGCTCCGTCCGTACCGCGCCGCTCAGTACGGCCGTTTCTCCCCCGGCGGACGCGTCTTGAAGCGGCGATGCACCCAGTAGTACTGCTCGGGCATCGTGCGCACGACCGACTCGATCCACTGGTTCATACGCAGCGTATCGGCCTCCACGTCCGCGGTCGGGAAATCCGCCCACGGTTCGCCCAGCCGCGTCACATAGCCCTTGCCGCCCGGCAGCATCTCGGTCACCACCGGCACGACGGCCGCGCGCGCGAGGCGCGACAGGCGCGACAGGCCGGTGATCGTCGCCGCCGGCACGCCGAAGAAGGGCACGAAGATCGAATCCTCGCGCCCGTAGTCCATGTCCGGCAGATAGTAGAATGGGCGCCCCGCCTTCATCGCCTTCACGGTGCCGCGCACGCCGTCCTGGCGCGACAGCAGCAGCTGGTCGCCGAAGCGACTTCGGCCGTGGAACAGCCAGCGGTCGAACACCGGATTGTTCTGGCGCGCATAGACGCTCACACTGTCGAACTCCATCGCGAAGCGCGCGCCGCCCATGTCGAGACCGAGGAAGTGCGGCGCCAGCAGCAGCACCGGCCGCCCCGCGGCAATCAACGCATCGACGTGCTCGTGCCCTTCGAGCCGGATCATGCCCTTCAGGCGCGCCTCGCTCGCCCACCACAGCAGCCCGCGCTCGAGCATGCTGCGGCCCAGCGCGTGGAAGTGCGCCCGCGCGATGCGGTCGCGTTCGGACTCGTCCATTTCGGGAAAGCACAGGCGCAGATTCACATTGACGATATGGCGGCGCCGGCCCGCGAAGCGGTACAGCAGCTCGCCCACCGCGGCGCCGACGCGCGCCTGCACGCCCAGCGGCAGCCAGTGCAGCAACCAGAAGATCGCAACGGCGAGCCAGCTCGCGATGCGCGCCATCACCGTTCGCCCTCCGGCGCCGGCACGCCCGACGGCTTCTTGTAGCGGTTGTAACCCCACAGGTACTGCGACGGCCCCGCGAGGATCAGGCGCTCGATCTCGCGGTTGATCGCGACGCAGCGCTCCTCCAGCGTGCCGGCGATGGGCTCGACCGGCTCGGAGATGCGCACGACGTAGCCCTCGCCGCGCGGCAGACGCTCGGTCCAGATCATCAGCACCTTCACGCCCTTCACTTCCGACAGGCGCGCCGCCAGCGTCATCGTCCACGCCTGGCGACCGAAGAACGGTGCCCACACACCCTCGCCCTCCGCCGGGGCCTGGTCGGGCAGCATGCCGACCATCTCGCCGCTCCTGAGCGCCTTCACGAGACGCCGCACGCCCGACACGTCGGCCGGCGCCACGCGGATCTCGCCGCGCGAGCGCCCCGCCTCCATCAGCGGGCCGAGCGCCTCCTTGCGTGGCGGGCGGAACAGCACGGTGATCGGACCGTGCGTCGAGCAGTACTGCGCGCACATCTCGAAACAGCCCAGATGCGGCGTCAGGAACAGCACGCTCGCGCCCTCGGCGCGGGCACGTTCGATCAGTTCGCGCCCCTCGACGCGCACGACGCGCGACAGCACCTCCTCCTGCGGCCGCAGCCACACGAACGGCAGTTCCAATGCCTGGCGGCCGGCCTCGGCGATGGCGGCCTTCAGCAACGCGGGATCCGAGCGCCCCAGCGCGTTGGCGAGGTTGGCCTCGAGCCTGCGGGCATAGGATGGCGAGAGACGCCACGTGAGCCAGCCGGCCCAGCCGCCGAGGCGGTGCAGCCAGGCGAGCGGCAGTTGCGCGAGAATCCGGAAGAGTAGATTGACGATCACGTGCACGAAGGGCCGGCGCATGCGGGATAGCCGCAACATTGACCGACCGTGTCCAAAGATTATAATTATCGCTTAGCCGCCGAGTTAATACGACAACTTGCAGGGCGGCGCCACGAACGTACCAGAGCGGTCGTGGCAAACAAGTACTGCTAAAGCGTCGGCTGCTCGCCGAAATCCCCCGAGCCGGCCACGACGCCGGAACACTCCGGGGATTTTTGTTTTCAGGAGCAGTGCATGAGCAGGGAATTCCTCTTCACCTCGGAATCGGTCTCCGAAGGCCATCCCGACAAGGTCGCCGACCAGGTCTCCGACGGCGTCCTCGACTCGATCCTCGCCGAGGACCCGAAGGCGCGCGTCGCCTGCGAGACGCTGGTGTCGACCGGCCTCGTCGTGATCTCGGGCGAAATCACCACCACCGCGCATCCCAACTACCGCGAGATCGCGCAGGAAGTCATCCGCCGCATCGGCTACGACAACTCCGACATCGGCTTCGACTACAAGAGCTGCGCGGTGCTGGCCGCGATCAACCGCCAGTCGCCGGACATCGCCCAGGGCGTCAATGAAGGCGAAGGCCTCGACCTCGACCAGGGCGCAGGCGACCAAGGCCTGATGTTCGGCTACGCCTGCACCGAGACTCCTTCGCTGATGCCGCTGCCCATCTACTATGCGCACCGCATCATGCAGCGCCAGGCAGAGCTGCGCAAGGACGGCCGCCTGCCCTGGCTGCGCCCGGACGCGAAGAGCCAGCTGACGGTGAAATACGTCGATGGCAAGCCGGTCGCGATCGACACCGTGGTCGTGTCCACGCAGCACAGCCCGGAAGTGTCGCACGCGCAGATCACCGAAGCCGTCATCGAGGAGATCATCAAGCCGGTGCTGCCCAAGGAGCTGATGCAGGGAGAGGTGCGCTACCTGATCAACCCGACCGGCCGCTTCGTCATCGGCGGACCGCACGGCGACTGCGGCCTCACCGGGCGCAAGATCATCGTCGACACCTACGGCGGCGCCGCCCACCACGGCGGCGGTGCGTTCTCGGGCAAGGATCCGTCCAAGGTCGACCGCTCGGCGGCCTACGCCGGCCGCTGGGTCGCGAAGAACATCGTCGCGGCCGGCCTCGCCGAGCGCTGCGAAGTGCAGGTCGCCTACGCGATCGGCGTCGCGAAGCCCGTTTCGATGATGGTCGAGACCTTCGGCACCGGCAAGATTGCCGACGAGAAGATCGTCGAACTGGTGCAGCGCCACTTCGACCTGCGTCCGAAGGCGATCATCCAGGATCTCAAGCTGCTGCGCCCGATCTACGGCAAGACGGCCGCCTACGGCCACTTCGGCCGCGACGAGCCCGAGTTCTCGTGGGAGAACACCGACAAGGCGGCCGCGCTGCGCACCGACGCCGGACTGTAAGCCCGCGCATGGGGACGGCCGCGAGGCCGTCCCGGTTTTTCAGCGACTCCGTGACGCAGTCGCTACCGGATCTCCGGTACGCCGACGCGCGCGAGCAAATTTCGGTTTATCCTCGCCCCGGCCCCGCATTCCTGCATTCCTGCACCCGCGGCAGCCCCCGAGGAGAGAAACCGGCGTCACGGACAAGCAGACGGCACCAAGCCGCGCCCGGACGTCCGATCAATGCATCGGATAACAAAGTCCTTGGAGCGTCCGTTGGGACCCACGCATCTTTTCGGGTTGCTGCGCCCGAACCTCTCCCGCACCGCCCCCGAGCCGCTCTGCCGCCTGCTGATGGCAGCAAGCGGCCTGCTCGCACTCGAGCTCGACCCGCCGGACTTCTCGATCGCGCCCTCCGCGATCACGCCGCTGCTCCTCGGCTATCTGGCCTTCGCCGCCTGGCTGCTCGCACGCGAGCTGCGGGGAAGGCCCCCGCTCGCACACACCGCTTGGGCTGACCTGGCATGGTGCCTCGCCCTCACCGCGATGACCGGCGGCACGAGCAGCGTGCTGTTCTTCTTCCTGCTACTGCCGATCATGTCCCATGCGTTCCGGGACGGCTATTCGGCGGGCTGGACGATGACCTGGGTCACCACCGCCGGATTCCTCGCGATCGGGCTGCCAGCCTCGCCGGGCGGCATCCTGTTCGAGTTCAACCGCGCCATGATCCGGCCGCTCACGCTCCTGATCCTGGGCTACATAATCGCGCGCGAGGGGGGTGTGCAGTTCCGGGCACGCAGGCGACTGTCGCTGCTCGCTCGCATCGATACCGTGGCAAACCCCCGCTTCGGCGCAGACCGCACCCTGCTCAACGCCGCCGAACAGCTGCAGACCGCCTACGGCGTGCGCGAATGCCTGATTGTGCTGCAGCACACAGATTCCGGCGAGAGCCTACTCGCCCGCGCTACCGCGGATTGCCCTGCAACCGAGACGCTACCGGCCGGTGCGGCCGCCCCGCTCCTGACCTTGCCACAGGAAGCGCTCGTCGTGCATGCCCCCCGCGCATCTCTGTGCCTGGGCGCTTCGGCCGAGACGGTGCTGCCGCAGTGCCAAGGGCTTGGCGATCTCCTCGAAACACGGGCTTTTGCATCGGTTCCGATGAGCCGCGCCGGGTGGTCCAAAGGGCGGATATTCCTCTGCGACGACGCGCTCCCGCCCTTCGACGAGGCCGAGCTGACATTCCTCGCCGAAGCCGGCATGCACCTCGCCCATATCGTCGAAAAGGTGGACCTCCTCGACCGACTGGCCTCGCTCGCCGCCGAGCGCGAACGGCGCCGCATGGCTCACGACCTTCACGACCGGGCAATTCAGCCATATCTCGGACTCCAGCTGGGCCTCGAAGCCGCGTTGCGGCGCCCGGATTGCCCGCTGCCCCTTGCAGACGAACTGCGCGCCCTGCAAGAACTCGCCCATCAGAGCGCCGACGAGCTGCGCGGAATGCTCGACGGGCGCCGTGCGGAAGGTGCAGGCGACGACATCCTGCGGGACTCGATCACCCGGCTCATGAAGGAATACCGCGACCACTTCAGCATCGATCTCACCTGCGACTGCCCGCCGGGATTCAAAGTCAACGACCGACTCGCCGTTGACCTCGTCGGCCTCATCAGCGAGGGACTGAGCAACATCCGCCGCCACACCGCGTCACGCTGGGCGCGGCTTTCGCTGCGGGGCGACGACGGCATCTTGCGTCTCGCACTGACCAACGAACGTCCGCCGTCGGGCAACGCCGACTTCGTGCCAAAATCGATCCGGAACCGCGCACGCGAACTCGGCGGCGACGCCCGGGTGGACCAAGGCACCGCCCCCAACACCACCGTTCACGTCCAGATACCCCTGTGAGGCCGCCGTGACGATCCGCGTAGCCATCATCGACGACCACCCCAGCATCACCTGGGGTTTCGAACGCCTCATCGCCACCGAAATGCCGCGCATGTCGCCCGTCGGCGCCGCACACGACCTCGCTGGCGCGCGGCGGCTGCTTCACGATGCACACCCCGATGTCGCGCTTATCGACCTGGACCTCGACGGCGCGAGCGGCATCGAACTGATTTCCGAATTTACTGACGATGCAATCCGCTTTCTCGTCCTGACCGGGCTGCGCGATGACAACGCACGCCAGGAGGCAGTGCGTGCCGGCGCACGCGGGGTGCTGAGCAAGAGCGAACAACCGGCAATGATCATCCGTGCCATCGATCGCGTGCATGCCGGCGAGCTGTGGCTCGACCGCGCCCGCACCGGCGAACTCGTCGACAGCCTGCGTCGCCAGGCCCGCACGGCCGCCGACCCCTTCGCAACGCTCACGCCGCGCGAGAAGCAGATCGTCGCCGTCGCGCTGGAACACAACGGCGCCCCCAACAAGCGCATCGCCGAGCATCTGGGCATCGGCGAAAATACGCTGCGCAACGCCCTGTCGACGATCTACTCGAAGACCGGCGCATCAAACCGGCTGCAGCTGTACGCGCTGGCGCTGCGCCATCCGATGCGATGACCGTGCGATTCGTCACGGCGATGCTCATCCACATGACGAATGTAATGCGCCCCGAGTGACACCACTAACTGTCCGCCCCTCATCGAACCGAATAGCATTGTTACAACCAGTAGCAAATTCAGCGCCACTACGCGGGAAGTGGCCTTTCGGATCGAGAGGGAAGATACAAAATGAGCACCTACGTCGGCGACGACCAAAATAACGTCTACATTTCCGGCAGTGGCGACGACACCCTGAGCGGCGGGGAAGGCAGCGACCTCCTGGTCGGCGCCAATGGCGAAGACATCCTCAACGGAGATGCAGGGAACGATCAGCTGTTCGGCGGCAACGACAGCGACACCCTCAACGGCGGAGAGGGGAATGACACCCTCGGTGGCACCTATACGTACACCGAAGCCGTGGGTAAGACCGAAAAAACCGTGGACATCGTCGAGAATGGCGACGACACGCTCGACGGCGGAGCCGGCGATGACACGCTCAACGGCGGCAAGGGCGACGACACCCTCATCGGCGGTGCAGACAACGACATGCTCACGGGCGGCTCCGGGGATGACACCTTCGTCTTCAATTTCACCGTGACGAATGTTACCGAGAAGACCACCGTTTATTTCCGTGACGGCGACGCACCCAGCCTGACCGCGGACTACAAGGCATGGTCCAACTATGACACGCAGCTAGACGCATGGCGCGCACTCATGGACGGAACATACGGCGGCGATCTCGACGCAGGAAATACTTATGCCGTCGACATCACTGTCAATGGCGGAACCCTAAAGAAACCGGTGACGAGCACTTTCAGCTTCGAAGGCGACAACAGCTACTCGTACTACGAGACGAGCTCGCAGGCGACGATCGACGGCGACGACTACGACGTCGTGTTCGACTGGATGGACGGAAACGACAAGCTGCAGCTGAATGGCTTGAGCAACAATGCCGGCGACGTGAACTATTGGGGTAATTTCCTGACGTCCGACACGGCACTTGACGGCCAGACGGTCATCAGCTTCGACGGCGGCTCAATCACCATCATGGGAACGGACATGTCGATCTCGGACCTGGTCGCCGGCGACTACGTCCTCTTCGCTTGATCCTCCGCAACCGCCAGCGCAGCCTGATCAGCCGGTGACCGATAGACGGGCCCGGACAGAACGCAGCTCCGGGCACGTCGCACAGAAATCGCACACCCGGCTCCGCACAACTCTCGGGAACCTCGCCGACTGCCGGACACCGCCCGACCCGCATTGCCCGGTCGGGCGGCGTCGATCTTGCTACGGCAACTCCGCCGGATGCGTGAACACGAAGTCCCGATCCTTCACCGGCTGGTGGCAGCCGAAGCATTCCTGCACGAAGTTCGCGTCGGCGCCGTAAGGCTTCTGCGCCTTGCCGAGCCAACGCGCGAAACCCCAGCCGCCCGTCGCGGCATACTTGACGCTGTCCTTGACCATGAACTCGGCGTGGACGAAGTCGCCCGGCGCGAGCGCCGTGTCCCAGCGGTCATGCTTGACCGCCTTCCACACCAGCTTGCCGAGGATCGCGCCGTCGGGCCACGGATTGGTCCGCCCCTCACGCGCCGCCTTCGCGGCCGCCTCGTTGCCGAGTACCGCGCGCAGCGTGTTGTTGTCGGAACGCTGATGAACCGAAAGCACCTGCCACTGGCGGTAGCCTTCCGGCAACTGAATGCCGTTGGGGGCGGGATCGGTCGAGGAAGCGGAGGCCGCTGCGCATAGCAGCGCACCGGCCAGCAATGGGAATCGTCTACTCATGGAACATCCTCCGTGTCGGTGGTCGCGCTCGCCGGTTGCGCGAGTCACGTCCAGACCAAACAGCCGACGCGGGGGAAATGTTCCCGGAATTACGAAAGAAAAATCAACGGCGGCGCCGCTGCTGCGGACTCACCGGACCGCGGCCTTCGATGTGGCGGAAGGTGATGCGACCCTTGCTCAGGTCGTAGGGCGACAGTTCCAGGGAAACCTTGTCACCGCACAGGATGCGGATGTGGTGCTTGCGCATCTTGCCGGCCGAATAGGCTACGAGGTCGTGACCATTGTCCAGCGTCACACGGAATCGGGCATCGGGCAGGACCTCGGTCACCACGCCACCCATTTCGATCAGTTCTTCCTTGGCGATGACAGTTTCTCCTCGGGAAGCAGAAAAAAGAAAAGGCCGGGCTTGTGCCAGGCCTTTCGGGGATGCGTACCGGAACTGATTCCGGTTACCGGCCCCGCCAGGGACCGGAGGCGCGGCGCTGCGGCCGCGCCGGCGCGGGCTTAGTCAGCCGCGCGGATGTTCGACGCCTGCTGGCCCTTGGGACCGGTCGTCACGTCGAACGTGACGCGCTGACCTTCGGCGAGGGTCTTGAAACCCGAACCCTGAATCGCCGAGAAATGAGCGAACAGATCGTCACCGCCGTTTTCCGGGGTGATGAAACCGAAGCCCTTGGAGTCATTGAACCACTTCACAGTACCGTTTGCCATGTCTTGTATTTCCTGAAAATTAAGGGACTTGCCCATAGAGTGAGGGCGAAGGTCAAGACGGCAGGGTGAAGAGGAAAGGCATACCGCAGAAACAGCAGAAACCGGACCAGACAACAACTATGCTACTTGAAGATCGCTGCCGCGCACTATGGACTGATTTGCTCCGCCCTGCAAACTAAATATTGTTTGTTACATTTCACGACACCCGCAAAGGCGCCGGATTCGGCCACCGCTCCGCAGGCCTCGAACCCGCACCGGCCATGGGCATTGACAGGCGTGGGCGCCGAACCCGACCATCGGGCGCACCGAACCGCAAGGCGCCGCGATGTTCTAATATCTGCTTTTGCACCTCCATTGCGGATTCACCCCATGCTGCATCTCGCGCGTCGCGCCCAAATGCTGTCGTTGTCCGGGCTGCTGCTCGCCGGCTGTGCATCGGCGCCGCCTCCCGCCTATCGCAGCGAAACCTTCGCCGCCGAATCGCCCTTCGTCACGTGGAGCACGCGCGACCCCGACGCCGCCTGCGAAGTCGGCAAACGCGCCCTGCTGAGCCAGGGCTACCAGGTCGATGCATCGAACACGACGCGCATCCGTGGTGAGAAGTTCTTCCTGCCGAAGACCGACTACGGCATGACGCTCCACATCACCCTGGTGTGCCTGCCGAGCAACGTAGGCACCGCGATCTACGCCAACGCGCTGCAGACCCGCTACGAGCTGAAGTCCGCCGCGACCAGCGCCGGCGTCGGCGTCGCGGGCATCGGGTCGATCTCGCTGCCGTGGACCGCCGACAAGGAGGCGCTGGTCAAGGTCGGCGAAGAAACGATTTCCGATCCTGACTTCTACAAGCGCCTCTTCGGCCTGATCGACTCGCTGCAGGGCACCTGACCGCCGACCGCCAGCGCCTTGCGGTATCCGGGAACAGCTACGCTATAATCTGCCCTTGCCGAGGAGCGCTGCGAGACTTTCGTCCCAGGCTCGGCTTTCCGGAACTGCGCTCACCTTAACCCGTGCCGGGCACGGGGTGACGAGGTGAGTTCACCCGCAGCACCCCTTCCCGGCCACACGTTCAGGAGTTCACATGAACACTGTGGCTGATACCTTCACCGATTACGTCGTCGCCGACCTCAAACTCGCCGACTGGGGCCGCAAGGAAATCCGCATCGCGGAAACCGAGATGCCAGGCCTGATGGCGATCCGCGAGGAATTTGCCGCCGCGCAGCCGCTCAAGGGCGCGCGCATCACCGGCTCGCTGCACATGACGATCCAGACCGCGGTGCTGATCGAGACGCTGACCGCGCTCGGCGCCGATGTGCGCTGGGCCTCGTGCAACATCTTCTCGACGCAGGACCACGCCGCCGCCGCGATCGCCGCCGAAGGCATCCCCGTCTTCGCGGTGAAGGGCGAGTCGCTCGCCGACTACTGGGATTACACGCACCGCATCTTCGAGTGGGCCGATGGCGGTTATTCCAACATGATCCTCGACGACGGCGGCGACGCGACGCTGCTGCTGCACCTCGGGGCCCGTGCCGAGAAGGACATCGCGGCGCTGGCGAAGCCGGGCTCCGAGGAAGAGACCATCCTCTTCGCGGCGATCCGCGCCAAGCTCGCGCAGGATCCGACGTGGTACTCGACCCGCCTCGCGCAGGTGAAGGGCGTCACGGAAGAGACCACGACCGGCGTGCATCGCCTGTACCAGATGCACGAGCGCGGCGAGCTGAGGTTCCCGGCGATCAACGTCAATGACTCGGTCACCAAGTCCAAGTTCGACAACCTGTACGGCTGCCGCGAGTCGCTGGTCGACGGCATCAAGCGCGCAACCGACGTGATGGTCGCGGGCAAGATCGCGGTCGTGTGCGGCTACGGCGACGTCGGCAAGGGTTCGGCGCAGGCGCTGCGCGCGCTCTCGGCGCAGGTGTGGGTCACCGAGATCGATCCGATCTGCGCGCTGCAGGCGGCGATGGAAGGCTACCGCGTCGTGACGATGGAATACGCCGCCGAGCACGCAGACATCTTCGTGACCGCCACCGGCAACTACCATGTGATCACGCACGACCACATGGCGAAGATGAAGGGCCAGGCCATCGTGTGCAACATCGGCCACTTCGACAACGAGATCGACGTCGCGTCGATCGAGCAATACCAGTGGGAGGAGATCAAGCCGCAGGTCGACCACATCATCTTCCCGGACGGCAAGCGGATCATCCTGCTCGCCAAGGGCCGCCTCGTGAACCTCGGCTGCGCCACCGGCCATCCGTCCTACGTAATGAGCTCATCCTTCGCGAACCAGACGATCGCGCAGATCGAGCTCTTCACGCGCACCGCGGACTACCCGGTCGGTGTCTATACGCTTCCCAAGCACCTCGACGAGAAGGTCGCACGCCTGCAGCTGAAGAAGCTCAACGCGCAGCTCACGGAGCTCACCGACGCGCAGGCCGCCTATATCGGCGTACCCAAGCAGGGGCCGTACAAGGCCGACCACTACCGCTACTGATCGGAGCGCGCCATGACGAAACCTGAAGTCTCGATCGAGTTCTTCCCGCCGCAGACGCCCGAAGGCGACGAGAAGCTGCGCGCCACGCGCGACAAGCTCGCGCGCCTGAAGCCCGCCTTCTTCTCCGTGACCTACGGCGCCGGCGGTTCGACGCGCGAGCGCACCTTCGCGACGGTCAAGGAAATCGCCGCGCAGGGCTTCGAGGCCGCGCCACACCTGTCGTGCATCGGCTCGACCCGCGCCGGCATCCGCGAAATCCTCGCCGACTACACCGCCGCCGGCATCCGCCGCATCGTCGCCTTGCGCGGCGACCTGCCTTCCGGCGTCGGCGACCCCGGCGAGTTCCGCTACGCCAACGAGCTGGTGGAGTTCATCCGCGCCGAAACGGGCGACCGCTTCCGCATCGAGGTCGCGGCCTACCCGGAATGGCACCCGCAGGCGAGGAGCCCGCAGGACGACCTGCAGGCCTTCAAGCGCAAGGTCGAGGCCGGCGCAGACTCGGCGATCACGCAGTACTTCTACAACACCGAAGCCTACCTGCACTATGTCGATGCGGTGCGGGCGATGGGCCTGGACACGCCCATCGTGCCCGGCATCATGCCGATCGTGAGCTTCTACAAGCTCGCGCGCTTCTCCGACGCCTGCGGCGCCGAGATCCCGCGCTGGATGCGGCGGAAGTTCGAGTCCTACGGTGACGACACGGAATCCATCCGCGCCTTCGGGCTCGACGTGGTGACCGCGCTGTGCCAACGCCTGCTGGCGAACGGCGCCCCGGGGCTGCACTTCTATAGCATGAACCAAGCCAGCCTCACAACGACGATCTGCGAGCGCCTCAAGCTCGTCTGATACGAAGGGCACCCCCACTCGGGCGGGGGTGCCCTTGTTCGTCCACGCCTCAGCGCGAGAGCGTGCCCACCCCGTTCGCAATGTCCTGCAGGCAGTCCAGCACTTCCATGCTCGCGGCCTCCATCGCCGCGATGTCCTGCAGCCCCGACTGGCTGTCGCCTGCCAGCAGGCGCTCGAGACCGCGCCGACCGCTCTCATGCACGCGCGCGTGCGGCGCTTCCAGCCTGCGATAGCCGGGCAGGGACGCAAAGCGCTTGCCCGGCCCCTCGTAATACCACAGGCCGAGCCGGCACTTGTGATGGCTGGAAAACTCGTCGGGACGCTTCGCGGAATTGCCTGACGCGGCCTTGTACACCTCCATCTTGAAGATCAGGTGGTCGAGTTTCGCAAGCTCGACGAAGCTGCGCACCGCCGCCCCTTCCATCATGTCTCCCATCTCGCGCGACAGCCCGAACAGCTCGGTCATGCTGCCGCGCGCGCTGCGCCCGTCTTCGGCGGCTTCGGACGCCTTTCCGGCGAGCGTCTGGATCATCGCCTGCGTCTGTCCGGTCTCGCCCTGGATCGCGCCGACCAGCTCGGAGATCTCGTTCGTGGCCGCCGCAGTACGCTCGGCGAGCTTGCGGACCTCGTCAGCCACCACCGCGAAGCCGCGGCCCTGCTCGCCCGCGCGGGCGGCCTCGATGGCCGCGTTCAACGCGAGCAGATTGGTTTGATCGGCGATCTCGCGGATCAGGCGCACGATCCCGTCGATCTGGCCGGCGCGCTGGTTGAGTTGATGCACGGAATCGACCGTACCGCGGGTCTCCTCCGCCAGGCCGTCGAGGCTTGTCGAGATGCGCTCGATGGCCGCTGCGCTGTCGCTCGCGGATTGCGTCGAGCGCAGGGCGACATCATGCTGCTGCTTCAACCCCTCGGCGAGCTGGCTGAACGTACCCTGCACCGAGACCAGCGATTCGCCGTAGCTCTTCAGATTGCCGAACAGCGCGTCGAGCGTTCCCGTGCGCTGCGCACCGGCCTCCATCTCGCCGCGTTGCCGCGCGAGCTCTTCCTCCAGCGCGGCGGATCGCCCCCGCTCGCGTTCCAGCGCCTCCTTGCTCGCAGCGAGCTCCTGCCTCAGGGACACGAGCTCCGCCCCTCTGCCAAACCATCCCATGTGCTTCCCCCTTGACTTCATCCAGCCGCAACCCGAAGCCGATCCGGCTCCGGAAAAATCCTTTCAACCAGGTTATCGGCAGAAAAACTATGCCATTTAGTCTAATCGGACCCTCTTATGCGCATTTGGCGAAGCACACGCCAAGGCGCCCAGGACAGAGGGGCTCGACGATCGTTGACGAGGCTCCGAGTACGACTATATATGTAGAGTGAGACGCAATCTCACCCACCCCGACAGGGCGGCATCCGCATCCTCCGCCGACCGCCCCCCGGTCGCTACGGCCGCCTGCACACGACCGCCCCCTGGCCAACCCGACTACAAGGAGAACATCATGGCCTACCGGATCGAAGGACGACTGCTGGAGGTGTGCACCTGCAAGGCGATCTGCCCGTGCTGGATCGGTGACGACCCCGACGGCGGCACCTGCGATGGCACGCTCGCCTGGCACATTGACAAGGGCGAGGTCGGCGGCACCGACGTGTCGGGCCTCACCTTCGGCATGCTGGCGCACATCCCCGGCAACGTCCTGAAGGGCAACTGGCGCGCCCTCGCCTTCGTCGATGAACGTGCGAGCCCGGCGCAGGAAGAGGCGCTGCTCTCGGTATTCACCGGCAAACTCGGCGGGCCGGTCGCGGATCTCGCACAACTGGTCGGCGAGGTGGTCGGGGTGGAACGCGTCGGGATCGAGTTCGACGTCAAGGAAGGCTCGGGGCGACTGCGCATCGGCAATGTCGTCGCCGCCGACCTCGAATGCGCACGCGGACCCGGCGAGCGCCCGACGGTGATGAGCGACACGATCTTCTCGACGATTCCCGGCTCGCCTGCCTATATCGGCCGCGCCCCGCTCTACCGCGCGCAGTCGGAACCGCTCGGCATCAAGGTCGAGCTGAGCGGCCACAACTCGGTGCAAGGCGCCTTCTGCTTCCAGGCCTGACCCCCGTAACCGCCCGATTTTCCGAGTCCATGGCCGCGGCGCAAGCTCCGCTGCGCGCGATCTCCCGGCGCGACACCTTCACCGTCGCGCTGGGAGCGCTTGTGCTCGCCGCGTGGGCGGCCCTGTGGCTGTGGGAGCGCTCGCCCTACGGACGCTACCTCAACCATGCCGAACTCGGCGGCCTCGCTCATGCCGCGACGGCCGATGCGGTGCTGGCACAGTCGGCCCTGTACGTCGGCGGCTGGCTGCTGATGACGATCGCGATGATGCTGCCGACGACGCTGCCGCTGCTCGACGCCTTCCGCCGGATGACCGCGTTGCGCGACGACCGCCGCCGGCTGCTCGCCCTGGTGATCGCGAGCTACCTCGGCGTATGGCTCGCGGCGGGCGCCGCGATGCATCTGTTCGATTTCGGCCTGCACGAAGCCTTCGAGCGCTTCGCCTGGCTGCAGTCCAACCCATGGCTTTTCGGCGCCGCCCCGCTGTTGCTGGCCGGCGCCTTCCAGTTCTCGGACCTCAAGCACCGCTGCCTCGAGCGTTGTCGTGCGCCGATCGGTTTCGTCATCCAGCATTGGCTCGGCGGCAGCCCCGCGCTCCAGTCGCTGGCGATCGGCGCACACCACGGCCTCTTCTGCGTCGGCTGCTGCTGGGCACTGATGCTGCTGATGTTCGCCGTCGGCACCGGCAGCATCGGCTGGATGCTCGCGCTCGGTGCCGTGATGGCGATCGAGAAGAACCTCTCCTGGGGCCGCCGCCTCAGCGCGCCGCTGGGCATCGCACTGTTGCTGTGGGGCGGCGCAATCGCGTTGCCGCCGCTTATTGCCTGACCCGCGAGCGGCCGCTCACCCCATGCCGTGACGGCGCATCCAGGCGTGGAAGTCGCGCTTCGCCACCGCACCGCGCAGGCGCCCCAGATGCAGCACGAGGTTCTCGACCATCGTGTGCGCCGCGATCGCGGCCATGACCTCCAGCCGGTCCTCGGCGCTCATGCCGTGCTCGGCGAGCCGGTGGTCGATGTCGCAGAAATGGCGCGCCATCAGGCTGCGCGCCTCCTGCTCGCCAATGGCGAGGTCGCCGAAATCGATGTGATCCTCGGCTTCGATCTCGGCGATCAGGGACTCGACGGATTCGGGCGTCATGGCGCGACCTCGCACGGATGGTGACGTTCCGTTGGACAGCCGCGGCTCGCCGCGAGTTGCGCGCCCGTCAGCGCCGCGCCATCACCAGCACGCCAACGATCACCAGCGCCGCTCCGGCGAGCTGCGACACGCCCAGCGCCTCATCGAGCAGCAGCCAGCCGAGAAGGATCGTCACGACCGGGCCCAGCGTCCCCATCAGCGACACCGGCCCGGCGCCGAGGCGGCGGATCGCCTCCGACACGAGCCACACCGGCGCCACCGTTGACATCAGCGCCATCGCCACGCCCAGCGCATACACCTGCCACGGCTGATCGAGCGCGGAGACGGGCCGCAGCACGAAGAACTGGCCGATGCACAGCACGGACGCGACGCTCGTCGCGAAAGCGGTCACGCGCATCGCACCAAGCCGGCCGACGACCTGGCCGTTGCCCATCAGGTACCGCGTAGGACAGCGCGCTCACGAACACCAGGGTTCCGCCGATCGCCACATCCCGCGCATCGCCGGCGACGTGCAGGTCGTGCCCCACCGCCAGCCCGATGCCGCAGTAGCACAGCGCCAGCGCCGCCAACGTGCGCCGGCCGACCGGCTTGGCCCGGAAGAGCGCCGACAGGACGATCACCAGCGTCGGATACAGGAACAGGATCAGGCGCTCGAGCGCAGCGGTGATGTAGCGCAGGCCGAGAAAGTCGAGATAGCTCGACAGGTAGTAGCCGGAAAAACCCAGCGCGACCATCCACAGCCAGTCGCGCCCGTCCATGCGACGCGTGGCGCGCGCGTCGGCGACCAGCCCCATCACGACGAAGAAGGGCAGCGAGAAGCCCATGCGCAGCGCGAGCAGGGTCTCCGCGTCCACGCCGTAGCGGTACGCGAGCTTGACCCAACTGTATCATATGTACACTTAACTAAGGCGACACGATGACCAAGGCCTATTCGTACATTCGCTTCTCAACCCCCAGCCAGTCAGGCGGAGATTCCTTTAGACGCCAGACCGAGATCGCCCGCGAGTATGCAGAACTCAACGGACTGGAACTCGCAGATCTGAAATTTACCGATTTGGGGCGGTCCGCTTTCCACGGGGCCAATCTCAAACGCGGCGAGCTAAAGGATTTCTTGCACGCTGTCGAATCAGGGACGGTGGCTCCCGGGTCTTTTCTGTTGGTCGAGGCGCTGGACCGGCTCTCGCGCGCACCTCCCAGCAAGTCTCAGCGCTTGCTTCTCGATCTAATTGACTCGGGCATGTCCGCGCGCGTTGAATTTTGACCCCCCGGAGGTGCGGGCGAAAACTTGGACTGTTTATGCTGCAATTCCCAGAAACTGCCGGTACTCCAAGGGGCTCAGACCACCGAGTGAGAGTTTGATTCGATGCTGGTTATACCAGCGGATGTAGGAATCCACCTGCTGCATGAACTCGCCAAGCGTCGTGTTGATCCAGTTGCGATGGTAGTACATCTCGTTTTTCAGCCGTCCGAAAAAACCCTCGCAGGCCGCGTTATCCGGTGAGCACCCTTTGCGTGACATGGAACGCGTGAGGTCGGCCTTGTGCATTCGCGAGAGCCACCCGGGCCAGCGGTAATGGGCACCGCGATCGGAGTGCACAACCGGCCGATCGGGACTCTCGGCGATTGTCTCGATAGCGGCATCCAACATGGTGTTTACAAGCTCAGCGTCCGGACGCGTGCCCACGGTCCAACTGACGACGAGTCCGTCGAAGCAGTCGATCATGGGCGACAGATATACCTTGCCTGCGGGCAATTGGAATTCTGTGATATCGGTGAGCCACTTCTTGTTTGGTGCCGCAGCCTGGAAGTCACGATTGACCAGGTTCTCCGGTGCGACGTCCAGCTCCCCCTGGTAGGAACTGTACCGGCGCCGCTTCACGGTAGCGACGATGAGCTGCTCCTGCTTCATCAGGCGGCGCACGATCTTCTCGGAGACGTGCCCGTACCCTTTGGCCAGCGCCGCGTGGATGCGGCGGTAACCGTAGCAGTGATGATTGGCTTCGAAGAGCGCCACAATGGTCTGGCGAAGCTCCGCGTACCGGTCACCAAGGCGCAGCTGCGCGCGATGATAAAAATAGGAGCTGCGGGCGAGGTCAAGCCGTGCAAGGAGTTCTGGCAGAGCGTGGATCTGTCGCAGGGCATCAATCAGCAGCGTCTTCTCCCGATTTGTCAGGAGCCGCAGGTCGATGCCCAGATCTTTTTTTAACAGTTCGTTGGCCTTCGTCAGCAGGTCGTGTTCGAGCTGCAGGCGCTGGACGTCCCTACGCAGAGCGTCGAGCTCGCGCTCCAATTCTCCGCGGCTGGCAGTTTGTGGCAAATCGCGACGGTGTGTCATGTATGCGGGAGCCTCATGACCAAGTTGCTGATCTTTCCACTTGTACAACGTCTGGCGGCTAATGCCCACCTCCTGAGCCACCTCGCGCGCACTCTCACGCCTGGAGCACAGATCGATCACCGCAGCTCGCTTCTGCTGCTCCGATCGGGGCTTGGAGGTTACGATCTTGCCAACGACGCGTCGCCTAGCTTCAGGATCATATTCATCGATCCAGGCCGAAAGCGTTATACGGCAAGGGTAACCCAGCGCCTTCATGGTCGCTGCCTGGCACCGACCATGAATCAGATAGTGCTCGACGGCAACCCGCTTCTGTTCATCTGAATACCATGGCTTGGTGCGTACATAGCCTCCTGGCAAGTCGTGACGACGTTCGTATTCTCGATACCAGTCCTTGAGTGCATTCTTCGTCGGGTAGCCCAGCTTACGGATGGTCGCACCCACGCGCTTACCAAGTTTGATGTAGAGCTGCACGGCCCTCATGCGGTCTGCGTACGAATACATGGACGCTCTCCTTAAGAGTCCAAGTTTTCGTCCGCACCTCCAGAGGGTCAATTTTCAGTCCGTAGCAACAGATCGGAGTCTGATTGTTCGCCGAGGGTCGGCCGGCAGCTTCTGGGAAAGTGGGCGAACCGGTTCTACCGGCCACAAGCGGTCAGTGGCCTATTTAATGAAAAGTGGCCGATTCTGACAAGAGATCGGCCATTGGCAATTCGACGGGTTTTACTGCCGCTTACACTATCTCGCTAGGTCCGGATCGTGCCCAAAACAGCCGTAGCGGTTTCCCGAATGCGAGCAGTCAGCCAAATTACGTGTCTTCGAACTGGGGCTCTACAAAGCGGCCGGCAATGACCTCACCCAATCGATCACAACCCGAAGGTCGGGATTTCTATCCCATGCAGTCATTCCTGGCGTAAGCTGCTCAGAAGCGGTCATTGACCTGTTTGCTGCCATTTGGGAGTACAGGCTGCCCGGCAGGAGCGTGCACCGATGCGGAATTATACCGTTCGCAGGTTTTTTGGCCGCTACCACCAACAAACCGGCCATCCTCATCAATAGCGTGGGCACGAGTCTTTAATGAAAATGGCACTCGGCAATCCGCCTCGATCAGCATGACAAAAAAACAGAACCATGAAATGGCTATGTAACTCAGTATCGCAATTCGAATGCCGCCAGTGGAAACGGAATAATGCTCATTCCTGAACTCGAAGGCCTGCACCAAGGCTGAGCAACGAAACGCCCCCCAATGACATCCCAAGCCAAAGCGTCACCAACCGAATTGAAATCGCCAACGATACCGCAAGAGCATCACCCACCCCATGTTCGATCAACTGAAACACCAGCGCCGCCTCCATCGCCCCCAAGCCACCTGGCAACATAGTTGCGGCGCCGAATAGGGTTGCCTGAACGAAGATCAATACGCAATCGGCAACTAGCAACCCTACCCCGGTAACATCACAGAACCAGGCAAATACAAGTGCCTGAGAACCATAGGCAAGCATCGCTAGGGCAGAAAAAACCAGAACTCGGGGCAACTTCCAGACGCCGGCCCAGCTTTCAAGCATCTCCTGCCCACCCTTAATCGGTAGCCATTTCAAATGAAGCATCAGCCAGTTCCACCAGGCATCGGTCAGTGGATGCAACAGCAGATATGCGAATCCCCAACTCCCCAACAACATGAAAGCAAACGCCAGCGCCCATGCCCAAGCCAGCGGTTGTCCGACGAACCACGCCGCCCCCCCCCCCAACAAGCACATCGCCAATACGTCTGAAGCACGGTCGGTCAGAAACGCAGCGAGGCTATCCGCCACTCTCACTCCTTGCTGCAACAGCAAGGCCGAGCGAAAAGTCTCTCCGATTTTACCGGGTGTCGCAGACAACGCCAGCCCGGACAGATAAATGCCCAAATGGCGTACCCTTGGCACTGCATACCCCAGGCATTGGAGCGAATACTCCCAGCGGCCAAATCGCCAGAGGTAGGCGGTCGATGCGAACACCGCACCGATCAGCAAAGCACGCCACCCCAACGCAGCTAACGCACCAATCGTCTCCCGCCAGCCAAACCAGAAGGTTGCCACCAGATAGCAAAGTAGCCCGGCGCCGACAAACCAACCGACAGCCCGAATGAGGCGCGGATCGCCGAGCTCCAATTGGATACGCTTCGCTGGCCGATTCATCGAAAGGTCAGAAACTTGTGCCCGAAATAACTGGTCACCACTGGGACCAGCACGCCAACCAGATGCGCTAGCGCCTCGGCATGCTCGACAATTCCGAATGACGGTAACAGCCAGCGCGCGAGCACCAGACTGATCACCAGCGTCTGCAACACTGCCACCACGTTCACGCCAACAAACTTGGCAACCTGCGACGCCAGAGGCCCGCTCTTCGCGTCGAACACATGCCCGCGCATCAGCAAAAAGGCGACCTGCATCCCGACCAGATAAGCAACGAAAACTGCAAAGCCATAGTCCAGAAACATGCTGAACACAAAACGTGAGCCAAAGTTAGCCCCGGCAGCGATTCCGCCAGCAATCATGAAACGCAGGAATTCCTGCGTTAGCATCTTACTATCGCGCTCATGTCGGGTGGTAACCATAGGCAGCCATTTTCGCCATCTCCCGCCCAAACCCAATACTCTCCGAAATGCCCCGATCCTCGGGGTAGTAATACGAGGTATCTGCGACCCACAAACCCCGTACCGGCAACGCAACTGGCGGCAATTTGTCCAAATAGCCCGGATCGCAGACGGGCTGGGCGTAGCGGTAACGGCTGGCACGGATATCGATGAAATCTTCATCGGTTAGCGCCGAATTAATCATTTTCAGATAGCGCCGCACCTTGCACAGGAAGGCCTCATCCGGTTCGGCAAACATTGGGTGTTCGCTAGGTACATAGAACGGGACATAAACCACGTGTTGATTCAGAGGACGCAGGTTCGTATATTCCACCACCCCAGGGATATCCATCTCCGGATCGTTGGTATTCAACCAGAAATTTTCGGTAACTGGTTTCTTGAGTTTGGCGATCACGCAAACAACAGCAATATTCTTGATCGCCTTGAATTTGGAAAGCACTTCATTGGGCAGGTCCGGCATGATCCGTGGCACATACGGCAAGGGAATCGTACTGACGACCTTGTCGAAAGGCTCAAACTGTCCGGTAGTTTGCACCCCGACCACTCTACCGCCCTCGATGACCACTTTCTCGACACACGACTTAAGGCGAACCTCCCCTCCTCGTACCTCGATTGCAGTCTTCAATGCCTGCATCAGCGTACTGGAGCCACCTTCGAGATAACCCAGCTTCTCCCGGAACAGACTGTACCGCGATCGCCCTATGCGCCGGATGCGACTCCAGATCCATGCGGCCGACAAACCCTTGGCGTAATCGTAGAACTTGTAATCAAACAGGCGCCGCCAAAGAACCTCCCAGGCTTCGTCACCGACCCACCGCCGAATCCAACCCGTTGCCTCGACATTGTCCAGCGCCCGCCAATTGTTGCGCTTGGTTGACACAAAAGCATGTAAGCCGTAACGAATTTTGGCGACAAAGCCCAATCCACGAAACCTCAGTAGCGCCATCGGGTTACCCCAGGGCTGCAAGCGCCTCTGGAACCAGTAGCCCATCCTGGTTTCCACCCAGCGCATCCGGTCGGCAATACCCAGCTCCTCAAGCATCTTCAAGAAAGCATGGTCCGAAATGCAATGGAAGTGGTAGTAACGCTCGATTTCAAGTCCGCCAAAGTCGAAAGTCGCCGTCATGCCACCTATACGGTCCTCCGCCTCGAACAGCACCGGCTGATGCCCATCCAGAGCCAATTGGTAGGCAACGGCCAAGCCCATCGGTCCGGCTCCGAGAACCGCTATCCGCTGCACCATATCAGAACTCCAATAGTACGGCGCTGTACCGCGGATCGTTAAAGGTTTCATCCACGGCCACCTTGAACGGCGTGTAGGGCACCCCGAAAATTTGTGGCCAATTGATCACCTCGAATTCATCCTTTGCACTCAAGGCTGCCAACTGCTGAGTCGTAAAAGGGGGATTTTTGTCAAACAAGCCCCATACCCACAGCAGGGCATAGAACAGCGCAAACGGGATACGCAGGATGATCGTCTCAGACCGCGTGGCGCATTTGATCTCGCGGATCATGTCGATGTAATCAACCTTCTCGTGCCCTGAGATATTGTAGATTCCACCGCGGATGCGGTTCTCAATGCAACTAATAATGATGTTGGTAAAATCCCCGACATAAAGCGGCTGGCGCACGTAACGTCCGTGCCCAGGAATCGGGAAAATCGGCACTTTCTTCATGAAGCGCGACAACCACCCCAAGTGCTTTCGGTCGAACCAACCGAACATCAAGGTCGGGCGCAACACCGAGCAGGGAATTCCGCTCTCCAACACCATTTTTTCCTGATCCTTCTTAGTGTTGGTGTAGAAATCATCCGCCACCGACTCGACGACCGAGGAACTGATGTGCACCAGATACGGCACATTGTTGGTCTTGATGGCATCAAGTACGTGTCGGGTTGAATCGATGTTGTTACGAACAAATTCCTGATATTTGTAACCACCGATTTGTGCCTGGAGCATTACGACGACATCGGCGCCGACGAAATGGCGCTGCCAGTCACCTGGCTCAGCTAGGTCAGCATATTCAACCGTGACGTCCGGTTGCACCTGCTTAAGAACCGCCACGTTCGCACGATGCTTATCGAGAACGACTATGTTTGAGTAACCCCTGGCCTTGAGGCGAGCGACAAGATTTTGACCAACAAGGCCTGCTCCGCCTGGCAAAAGAATTTTCTGTTCCTTCATAGTGCTGACCTCTTCCACTTCGCGATAGACGTTCTGGCGAATTGAAAGGCGTTAGAAATCCCAAGCGACGATATAAGGAAATACACCGGAACAATAGCAACGGCCTCTTTGAAGCGTATCCCGATAATCATGTAGGATGCCAACACATAACATAATAACCCGCCCGTCAAAATCACTCCATTCAACTTTGTCCTTAAGTTGACGGCCGTTAATAATCCGATAACAGCAATTAAGTTAAAGATAAAATATATAAGTGATGATGATTTAATTGCATTAAACATATCCATGAACTTTACCCCCCAGAAGGATAAAATCTCGGTTGGATTATAGTAAGGTGCGTAATATGGGCTTCCCAAATCTTTGGGCGGAAACAGTTTAATGGTTCCCGCAACGAAATCTGGTGCGCCAAATGAAGCCCCCAGCGGTTCGGAATATATTGGGAAAGTCACTCCGTACGGAATTTCCCTGAAAGTCTTCCACAGACCAGATGTGACTCGCTTTAGATAGTAATCTGGGTGATCCCGAAGCGCCTCAAAATATACTAAGATACCCAGCCTATCCGCCCTTGCCTTGCCATAATAATTGTAAAGCGGGAGGGATGAGTTGTTAGCAGTAACCCCAGGGGGTAACGGGGTTTGTTTTGCTATACTTATTAAATCATTCCTATCGAGGACCATTAAATTATCGTATTTGTCCTTGTACCCCTCCAAAAAATCGCCCGGATTTCCCCAGTCTAATTTACTCCAATCTGTTGGAGTTATTCTAACAAGGGATACGTAACGCAATGTGTTTATCCCCATGGTTTCAGGGTTTTTAGTCAGATAATTTGCAGGCAGAGAATCCGTTAAAATCCATGCATGGTCAAAAGTGAGCTGTTTTGTTCCGGCAGTCTTATAGTGATACTCTGACGCATAAATATGCACAACAACGGAGAATATCAGGGTGGATGCTATAATTTGCGAAACTTTAAAGAACCAGCCTTTTCGTTCGAAAAGAATAAAGCCTAATAGCGCCGGAGCTAACAATAACGAGTTGTACTTTACTAAATATGCTCCTGCGAATACTGCGGCTGAAAATGTGTAAGCAAGCGCTTTACGATACCCATCGAGAGTACCGGCATAAGCACTAAGCAATAATGAAAGAATTATGCCGTGCCCTTGCAGCCATTCAGGGCCGGCGGTATTAACCGCATTTGCAAATACGATACACGTCCCCCAGCCAAACGAGAACAATAGCGTAACAAGCGATCCGTAAGATTTGTAGCAAAGCCACAGGGCTACAAGATAAAGAATTAAATGTATGCCGAGCTGGAATTTCTGAATGGTGAGCAACCAATCCGTATCTGTAAGGTATTGCCCCCCTGTCGGTGTTATTGACAATAAGTCAAACAACAGATGTAAGGCAGCAGGATAACCAGATGCGTGAACCAAAAAAGACGACCCCTCCATTATCATTTTAAGATAATTAGAATAGTCATATAAGCCAACATTTATGGGGTATGTGGAAAATACGGCAAGATTAAAAGCCAGTACGACAATCAGGATTTTAATCATCCACTTACCGAAATATCCGGCTTTATTTGTTCCGCTTTGAGTGCTGGAATGACTTCTGTTGCATAACCGGCTATCTAAATGCAATCGCAGATCCGTAGCGGGGCACTGTTGTTCATCGATCATTCCTAGATATCCATCCGATTAAAGATAAAGCGTGGCAAATGGCGAACGATCATCATGATCAATATCCATTTTCGAGGTGTATAAATAAGCGGCGTGCCGCGTGCGACGCCTACAACAATAGTTTTTGCGACGTCTGAAACTTCGGCAAAATTGACCCCGTCAGCTTTGAGCCGTTCTGTCATCGGCGTATCCGTCGGCCCTGGTTTAATCAGGACAACCTTGACGTTCGTTCGGGCTAGGCGATGCTGCAAACCCTGCGCATATCGCGTTACCAGGCCCTTGGCGGCACCATAGACATAATTAGACTTGCGACCGCGATCTCCCGCGACCGAACCGATAATGGCCAAGGTTCCACGGTTCGCCCTCTGCATTGGATTGGCGAAGGCTTCTGCAAAAAGTGCCGGTGAAACGCCATTCACCGTAAGAACCTCTTCGCATAGACCCAATTCTTGCTGGCAATCCATTTGGTCAGGCAATGAACCATGTGCGATTAGCACGATGTCCGGCACCCCATCAGCTGTCACGCCTTCGACCCACTCGTGAATGCAATCTGGGTCAAGAAAATTTAGAACTTGAACGGTAATTTCCGATTGCGGGCTCCGCACCCGCAAATCCTGCGCCACCCGTTCGGTCTTTGTCTGATCACGCCCCGCGAGAACCAAAACTTTAGGTGATTCCTGGACCCACAATCGCGCACAATGTTCGGCCATGGCCGATGTTGCACCGACGATTACTATTTTTTTCAGCACGATTAACTTCCCATCAAGCGACGGGACATCGCAGAACTGATCCCTCGGTCGCGGTATTGCAAAAAATCACTGAGGCGCGGATACCCGGACTCGAACAGGTCGCGCGGCATGCGCGCATCCTTGGCCGCGTAAATTCGCCCTCCCGCATCGCGGACGATCGCATCTAGGCGGGCAAATAGAACATGCGTCCGCTCGCCATGATTGGGGAAGTCCAGCGCTAGCGTGACGCCCGGCTGCGTGAAGCTCATCATCCCGATTGGCTTGCGACTGCCGAAGGTCTTGAGTACACCCAGAAACGAGCCCTCTCCCGAGCGTGCAATTTCTTGGAGCATTGCTCGGACTGCATCCTGCCCGACGGGACGCGGCACGACACTCTGATACTGGTAAAAACCGCGCGGGCCGTAGATGCGGTTCCACTCGAGAAGGTTATCCAGCGGATAAAAGAACGGTTCGTAGTGAATCCGTGACTTGCCACTCTTAAGTGCTTGAAAATGGTAATAGGCAAAGTTGAACGGTTTCAAGGTCGCACGGTTGACCAATGAAATCGGCGGCACCATCGGTACCGTTTTTTTGCCCTGCTTAAGTTGTGGCCCCTCCTGAGCAGCAACATGGTTGCCGCGCATGAATATGCCGCGACCCTCACCGCGGGACATGCAGTCTATCCACGAGACTGTGTGCTCCCACGCCGCTTCGGATCCGTCGGCCAGCTTGAAGAAGGCATCAAGATTCGTATACGGGATATTCTCGGTTTCCAGCCACGGCCCGGCGATTTTCCGTAGTTGAATTCTGGCTTGCGCGATCAAACCGGTCAGCCCCATACCGCCCACTGTTGCGGCAAACCAGTCGGCCTTTTCAGTCGGGCCGCATTCGATCACTTCACCATTTGTCCGCAGCAGTCGCAGGGCAAGCACGTGGTCACCAAAAGAGCCCATGACATGATGGTTTTTACCATGGACATCGTTGGCGATCGCACCGCCGATCGTAATTAATTGCGTGCCCGGTGTAACCGGCAACATCCAGCCGCGGGGGACGAGTGTTTGCTGAATATCTCGCAACAGCAAGCCGGCCTCGCATTCAAGAACGCCGGTTTCATCATCGAATGCGATGAAGTGATCAAGCCCCTTTGTTGTCCACAATACTCCGTCCGGATTGAGGCAGACATCGCCATAGCTGCGGCCATTACCGTAGGCCAAGCCTAACTCTTCAGAGAAAACCGGCAGCCGCATTCTGTCAGAAAGCGGCACGACGGAGTGCTTGAAAGTGCCAAGGCGCCCCCAGGAAGAAACTGCTACCATGACTAGCCGACTGTTCCGATGGTAAGGAACAACGCGAACGCCGCCCCCGCAGACAAACTGGCCTTATCCCTGACTGCAAAAATCAGGGGGTCGTCATGCATTTCCCCACGATGCGCACGTAGCCAGACCCAACTGATCCAGAACAGCATGACCGGCACAGTGCCCCAGACCCAATGCGGGCTCTGGTACATGCGCAACACGTCTTCGCTGTTCAGATACAACGCCAATACCAGCACCGAAGAGAAGCCAGCGGTGACTCCTAACATCTGCACTAGCGGCGCATCGTCTGTCAAATAGCCCCGCCCGTGCGCCTTGTGCTTGCCGTGCAGCAACTGCACCTGCAACTCCGCAAAGCGCTTGACGAAGGCCAGCGACAAAAAAAGGAAGACCGAAAAGGCCAGCAGCCAGAACGACAGCACCATGCCCACGGCGGCCGCACCAGCGACGATGCGCAAGGTGTACAACATGGCAAGGGTTAGGCTGTCGATCAGGACAAGTTGTTTCAACTGGATGGAATACAGGCAAGTCACCCCGAAATAGGCGACCAGCCAGGCTAGAAAAGGGGAACTAACTTGGGCAGCAACAAGGAGACTGACGGCCAGCAAAACCGGCGCCAGTAATACGCCCTGCCAAACTGGCACCGCACCGGCTGCGAACGGGCGCTTACATTTTCGCGGATGCTGACGGTCACTCTCTAGGTCGAGCAGGTCATTGGCAATATAAACTGAGGAAGCGCAGAGGCTAAATGCGACGAAAGCTAGAAGCAGCGCCATCCAGGCTTCGCCATCTGCAACGCGGTGCGAGGCAAACAGGGGGACGAACAATAAGGCATTTTTCAACCACTGATGTACGCGTAGCACCTTTCGCCAGACCGCGAAGCCAGAGTTCCGCCCCTCAAATACCGCCTCTACTTCGGCACAGGCTTCAGCATCACTTTGTACTTGGCCAGATGCATTGACGATAATGGCCCGCCGTGCGTGCTCCCATACTGCAAGATCGGCACTAGAATTACCGGCGTAGTCAAAACCTCTTTCGCCAAAGCGGTCGACTAAGGCTTTGGCCTTGTTTGCGCCCCCAAGATTTACCATGCCATCGCTGGATATTACTTCATCGAAAACACCAAGATGCCGCGCAATAGGATCGGCGATAGAATGATCTGATGCAGTGCAAAGAATCAGTCGGCGGCCTAATGTGTGTTGTTGGCGTAGCCAGTCGACAAGATCAAGGTTGTAGGGCAAAGTGGCTGGATCGAACTCCGCCCGCATGGCAACATTTTGCTTGAGGTTAGCCTTGCCTCGAAGCAGCCAAAATGGAAGGCATAAGGAAGCAAGGGGGGCAACTCTGAGGATGCCAAGAACTGTCTCATGTAGCATGTCAGAGTAGATCAGGGTGCCGTCCAGATCAACGCAAAGCGGCCGGTGATGATCACTCCCTGCAATGCTGCTTAGGCTCAATGACGCCATAAATGACTCTCCGATGAAGGGAACAAACCTAGGCCTCCTTTTGCTTTGACTTCGACGAGGCTGAAGTCGCCAGTATCAGCCTTTCCCGAAGCTTTACAGGTGGTAGAACGCTCGAGATTGCCGCCTCTGCGAGCACGACGAAGTTGATGAGGAGTTTATTTAACTTTGTCCGGCAGCGACGAAAACTTTGCCGTCAAGAACCCCGTCCACGACCGAAACTACAATCATTCACCCGACAGAAAACCGCGTTATTGTACCGCATAGCACCACAGCCATGACAGACGAAACCTTCTGGTTCTCAGAGCGAAGCAGGTACAAGAAGGCAGTGATGGTGGTGATCTGACTTGGATTGTCGACGGAGGCCACGTTAAGGGTGAGTATATTTTGACTTGCTAGGAGGCGGGGATCCGGGCCATCGCCCCGAAATCCAGCATCTAGGCGGCCAAGGCAAAGGCCCGCTTCGACGAGACGATTTAATCAATGACCTCGCGCCCTACAAATACCACCGGGCGCCGGGCCTGCGCCTCGTCTGGCGCTTCGCCAGCCTCGAAGGCGGTCCGATGATCAAGCATTACTGGAGTTCAGACCGTTCGCAATGTGTCATCAATGTGCAATGTACGCCGAGTGACTATCGGCGCGTGAGCCGCTGGGAACACCGAGCGGTGCTCGATGCCGGGGAACGCGCTAGCTGGATTGGGTGCCCGACAGCATGCGCATTCGCCGAGTTCAGGAACGCGAGCCGCAGCTTTTGATGTTCGCATATTCTCGGCGATCGACAGCTTCCGATTCCTGTCATTGACATATCAGCGCACTGTTCGCACTTTGCGACAAGGGCAAACCTGCCTTTCGGCCAAATTCGTAGATCGCCGACAGGACACCGACTTGTTGGCCGGTGACTGAGTAGCCACCCACCGGTTGAATCCGCACCGACAAGCAGCTTCCCGGCTTCCGACTCCACCTCTTAGCGAAGTGTACGGCTGCAGGCCACACATCGTGGTTTTCTGTGGTTTACCTCTACGGTCTCCGCTACCGGCTCCCCAAGCACTCCCGAAAATACTTGTCTCGGAGCGCGCGAGCCTGATTGCGGAGTTGCTCCCGGTAGTGGAACGGGTACCACCAGTTCCGCGCCTGCTTCTCGATCCGGTCAGCCTTCGCGGTGTAGTCGTTGCACTGCTCATCGTTGCGAACGGCGACCTTCGTCCTTGAGCTTTCCTCGACGCGCGCCAGCGCCTTGTTCCGATCGCGTTCGGCCTCGACACCCTGAACGAACTCCCGTTCGGCCGCTGCGCGCTCGTAGGCCGTCACGCGGTCGCGGTAAGTCGGTTGGTCAGGTAGCAGGTCCATCGGCGCGCTGTTGGGATTTCCCTTGCACGGATAGTCCTGATAGACGACCTTGCCGTCGCCTTGCTTGCACTTGAAGACTTCCGCGTAAGCGGGCGGCGACGCCGCGCACACGAAGAACGCGAGGACGTAAGCGCAACGGTCGTTTCATGGAACTGTCCCAGCGAAGCTTTCAGGACACAGCATTATGGGGGCCACTGTCTTTGCAGGAAATTGCCTAAGGGACATAGACGTAACTGCCTCAAATCGTCATCGGCCGCCCTTCCACGGGCGGGCCTGTCCTGGCGAATCCGATTATACTGGTGATTCATACAGCATTCATTGCCATGTTCGTTCGCGTTCGCCGTCTTCGTCTTGCCGGCCGCCGGATTCCAGGAGAACGGGCCGGTGCGCCGGAGCATCAGGTCCTCGGAGATCTTGAATCGGTCGGAAGACAGTTCGTGCTCCGTCCATATCTGTCGAACGGCGACGCCTGCACTCTCTTCGACGGGCGGGTCGTCGCCATCCTTCCCGTGATCCGGTCCATGATGGCCGCGAGCAGCACGACCGCCAGTCCGGACTCAAAGCCGAGGCCGATGTCGAGGCGCGAGATGCTCGTGAGCACGTCGTTGCCCAGACCACCCGCGCCGACCATGGACGCGATGATTACCATCGAAAGTGCCATCATGATGGTCGGGTTGATGCCGGCCATGATGGACGGCAATTCCCCGGGAATCCGCACCTTGAACAACAACTGCCAAGGCGTGCAGCCAAAGGTGATGCCCGCCTCGACCTGCTCGCTGTTGACCTAGCGGATTCCGCGGCTCGTCAGTCGCACCACCGGCAGCATCGCAAAGATCACCGTCGCCAACACGCCCAGCACCTTGCCCAGACCGATCAACATCGCGGCGGGAATCAGGTACGCGAAGCCGGCATCATCTGCATGAAGTCGAGGCCCAGACGCACGACAGATGCCGCGCGATTGCACTTGGCGGTCCAGATGCCGAGCGACTCGTGGGAGATGGCCCCGAAGCCTTGCTGTCCCAGGTGTTGTTGGAGTACGAGCGGCTCGAATAAGCGTGGGCGGAGTTATTTTGCCCTATCCCTATTGGAGTGCGCTTAATTTGACACAGTCCTTACCCGACTTTACCCCGTTCCACTGTGTCAGGACCCGATTATCTCTTACTGATTAACGCAACGCCGACGATAACGATAGCTGCCCCCGCAAGTTGCCAAAATGACAGCGGCTCGTCGAGAAGCCACGAGCTAAGGGCAATCGTTGCAACGGGGCCGAGCATTCCGATCATCGATGCTCGCCCTGCTCCGATGTGCTTGATGGCAGCAGACTGCATAAATACCGGAACCACCGTAGAGAAGACCGCCATGCCAAGGGCCAAGACATAAATTTGCCACGGCTGATTGAAGATCTCTGCCCATGGCCTAGAGAGCAGGTAATGCGTGAGGGTAGCTACCGTCGCAATAGCCATGGCCAAGGCGGTGAAACGGCCACCACCCAGTCTGCCGATGAGCTCGCCTCCTCCCGCCAAGTAAATTGCGTAGGCCAAACTTGAAAGGAAGACCAGCGCCGTGCCTGTCCAAATCGCTGTGCTATCTGCGGCCAGATGCAGATCATGCGCGAAGGCAACCGCGATTCCAACGTATGTCAACAGCAAGGCCAACCAGTCGCGGCGACTCAAGCGCTTTCGCAAGAAGATGACGCCGATCAACAAGGTAAGGCTGGGGTAGGTGAACAGGATCAGGCGTTCCAGTCCTGCCGATATATAGGCGAGCCCCCAGAAGTCCAGAATGCTCGCGCCGTAATATCCGGCCAGTCCGACCCCAACCAAAGCAAGCCAGTGTTTCAAGCCGAGAGTATTCGCGCCTCGGGTATGGAGCGCCGCAATTCCGAAAGCCGGTGCGGCGAATAGCATGCGGAGCGCCAATAGCGTAACCGCGTCGACCGCGGTCCCTTGAAGGGCGGGGTTGGGCACTGCGTAGGCTAGCTTTACGAGCACGGCTTTTGCCGAGAAGCCGGCCGCGGCCCCGACGGCAAGCCAGAATCCAAGCCTGTAGTTTTTAGGATCCGACACTGACCGGCCCCGGATTTTTCGTGTACTTGACGAAGTTCTTGACGAAGATCGCCTTGAACGAGAATCCGATCGCACCGAGCGTCGCGAACAGCAACCCGGCGCGATTCGAGGCGAGGCTCATCCGCTCAGTTTGGGCGCCTCATCGGCGGCGCCCCCCCAGCAGCGAACCGAGCAGCCCGCGAACGATCTCGCGGCCGACGGAGCTGCCGATCGTGCGCACGACGGTCTTCGCGGCGATCTCGACCAACCCCTCGCGCTTGCCGCCGCGCGGCCCGGTGGAGCCGAACAGGATGTCGCCCATGCCGCCCAGCGCGCCGCCCCCCGTCATGCCGCCACCTTCCTGCGCACCGGCAGGCGCTTGACCCGCGGGCGCTCCGGCGGACGCTCCCCCCGCGCCGGCGCCCGCCTGCGCGCGCAGCATCTCGTAGGCCGATTCGCGGTCGAGCAGCTTCTCGTAATGCCCGTACAGCACCGATCCCTCGATCACGGCACGGCGCTCGTCCGTCGTCATCGGACCGAGACGCGACGCCGGCGCGATCACGAAGGCGCGTTCGACCACCTCGGGGCGTCCCTTGTCGTCGAGGAAGGACACCAGCGCCTCGCCGACACCCAGTTCGGTGATCGCGGTCGCCGCGTCGAAGGCCGGATTCGCGCGCATCGTCTCGGCGGCGGTCTTCACCGCCTTCTGGTCACGCGGCGTGAAGGCGCGGAGCGCATGCTGCACGCGGTTGCCGAGCTGGCCAAGCACCGTCTCGGGCACGTCGAGCGGGTTCTGCGTCACGAAATACACGCCGACGCCCTTCGAGCGAATCAGCCGCACGACCTGCTCCACTTTCTCGACCAGCGCCTTGGGCGCCTCGTTGAACAGCAGGTGCGCCTCGTCGAAGAAGAACACCAGCTTGGGTTTGTCCAGGTCGCCGACTTCGGGCAGCTGCTCGAACAGCTCCGCCAGCATCCACAGCAGGAAGGTCGAGTACAGCTTGGGCGAGTGATAGAGCCTTTCCGCGGCGAGGATGTTGATCACCCCGCGGCCCTCGCCGTCGGTCTGGATCAGGTCGGCCAGATCCAGCATCGGCTCGCCGAAAAACTGGTCGCCGCCTTCCTGCTCGAGCGCCAGCAGGCCGCGCTGGATCGCGCCGATCGAGGCAGCCGAGACGTTGCCGTACTCCGTCGTGAAGGACTTCGCGTTGTCGCCCACGTACTGGATCATCGCGCGTAGGTCCTTGAGGTCCAGCAGCAGCATGCCGTTGTCGTCGGCGATCTTGAACACCAGCTGCAGCACGCCGGCCTGCGTCTCGTTGAGGTTCAACAGGCGCGCGATCAGCAACGGCCCCATGTCCGAGATCGTCGCCCGCACGGGGTGGCCGAGATCGCCGAAGACGTCCCAGAACACCACGGGGTTCGCACGCGGCGCGTATTCGGTGATGCCCAGGGCGGCGAGGCGCTGCATGAGCTTATCGGACGCGACGCCGGCCGCCCCGGCCCCCGACAGATCGCCCTTCACGTCGGCCATGAACACCGGCACGCCGATGGACGAGAAGGCCTCGGCCATCTTCTGCAGCGTCACGGTCTTGCCCGTGCCGGTCGCACCCGTGATCAGGCCATGGCGATTGGCGAGGCGGGGCAGCAGGGTGATGTCCTTCTGGGCGTTCTTTGCGATGAGCAGCGGGTCGGCCATTTCGAAATGCCTCTCTTGTTCGTTTGTGGCGGATTCAGTGTACCAGTGGCCAAGCGGACGTCCGTCACGGCGGGGAACGGAAATCACACAGGCTCACGCAGCGGTCGTAGGCGTCCTCGCACGCGACGTTGTGCGGAGCACAGGACCATAGCCGCTCCCCGCACCCGCGTACGCAGGCATTCCATTCGGGCTTGGCCCGCGTCGGCCGCGTGAGCAGGTGCTCAACTGCATTCAGCGTCGCGCAGGTGCGCAGCGTGACCGTCCGTGGCGGCCCCGGTACGCGCTCCCACTCCTCGGCAGAGAACTGTAGCTCGCGTTCGAGCGCGTCAATGCGCCCCGCGTCAAGCAGCCCCGAGCGCAGCAGCGACTCGAGACCATGACAGTCTGCGCGCCGCGCGTCGCCCTCGGTCCGGTTGCCGTCGAGCGGCAGGCCGAGGTTGTGGCGGGCACACTCGTGTGCAAACAGGAACAATCGCGACTCGGGCGTCAGGCGCGGCAGGACTGCCTCGTTGTAGCGGATCGCGGGCGCGGCGCCGGAAAGACTCGCGACCACCTGATCGAGCGCCGGATCGCTCACCGCGGCCACTGCGCGGCCGGCGGAATCGGTGCAACCGTGGTAGCTCGTCTGTTCCTCGGCAAACGCCCCTCCCGCCACGCACAGCTGCGCGATTACCGCGCCCAGCATGAGCTTCCGCCGCATCGTGCCTCCCATTCCCACCAAGCCGGCCTTCCGGCAAGGGATGTCGAAAAATGATGACAGGAATCTACCAGAGCCGACCGGCTTCGGCACGGATCACGCCCGTGAAGACGTGTGCGGTGCGCGGGTATAATGCGCGCGGTTCTGTTCATTCAACGCCACCCGGCAGGATTCGAGGTTTTTTATGGCTGGTCATTCCAAATGGGCCAACATCCAGCACCGCAAGGGCCGTCAGGACGCGAAGCGGGGCAAGGTCTTCACCAAGCTGATCAAGGAAATCACCGTCGCCGCGCGCATGGGCGGGGGCGACCCGAACTTCAACCCGCGCCTGCGCCTCGCCGTCGATAACGCGAAGACGCAGAACATGCCGGGCGAGAACATCGACCGCGCGATCAAGCGCGGCACCGGCGAACTCGAGGGCGTGAGCTACGAGGAAGTGCGCTATGAAGGCTACGGCATCGCCGGCGCCGCGGTGATGGTCGACTGCCTCACCGACAACAAGACCCGCACGGTCGCCGACGTACGCCATGCCTTCTCGAAGTACGGCGGCAACATGGGCACCGACGGCTGCGTCGCGTTCCAGTTCAAGCACTGCGGCCAGCTGATGTTCGCCCCGGGCACGAGCGAGGATGCACTGATGGAGGCCGCCCTGGAGGCCGGCGCCGAGGACGTCATTCCCAACGACGACGGCTCGATCGAAGTCGTCACCGCCCCGTACGAATTCTCCACCGTGAAGGAAGCTCTCGAGAAGGCAGGCTTCAAGGCCGAGTTCGGCGAAGTGACGATGAAGCCGCTGAACGAGACCGAACTCGAAGGTGACGATGCGGTGCGCATGCAGAAGCTGCTCGACGCGCTCGATTCGCTCGACGACGTGCAGAACGTGTACACGTCGGCGGTGATCGACGAGGAATAAGCCCCTCCCGTGGCGCCGCGGCGCACCAAGGAAACAGGGCCGGACATCCGGCCCTGTTTGCTTTCTGGCTGTCAGTGCGAACTGAAGAAGCCGATCGCGACCAGCGTCAGCAGCGTCAGCCCGGCCACGATCAGCGTGAAGCCGAGGATCCTCGACCCCAGCGCCATCGGCTGCGACGGCGCATCGACGATGTACTTCTCCAGCTCCCCGCTCTTCATCAGGCGCTCGTACTCGAGCGCGTGCTCGCGGCGATATTCCGCGATCGGCATCGAGCCCGTGAACATCACGACCTCCAGCGGAAACTTGTCGGGGCGGAAGTGGTTGTTGAAGAAATGCACGGTGAACAGGAACACCACCGCCAGGAAGGCTTCCTCGCTGTGGAAGATCGCCGCGACGTTGAACACCCAGCCGGGCAGGAAGGTGGCCGTGAGCGTCGAGGCCCACATCAGCAAGCCGCTCACGCCGATGATGGTCACCCCCCAGAACGGCGCCCAGTAGTCGAACTTCTCCCAGTAGGTCCAGCGGTCGAACACGGGACGCTCGCCCTTGCCGAAGAACCACCTCAGCATCGCGATGAAGTCCTTGCCGTCCTGCAACCCCGGCACCAGCGAGGTGGGGCCGAAGATGCGGAAGTCCTTCCAGTTGCGCGCGAGTTTCACCGCCACGTACGCGAGGTGCCAGAAGAACACGCTCGCGAAGATCACCGCATTGACGCGGTGGACCGTCCCGGCGACCTGCGGACCACCCAGTGCCTTCATCAGCGGCGCCGCCCAGGGCGCGTCAGGATAGAACAGCGGGATGCCAGTAAGCGTCAGGATCATCAGGCTCAGCGCGAAGCTGAGGTGGGCGATGCGCCAGGTCGCGGAGAAGCGGCGGAAGTGCTTGCCCGCGAGCCTGTCGCCGGCGAGGCCCGGCGCGTCGGCGCGGACGTGCGGGCGCACCTTGCCCTGCTGGCGGTCACGCAGTTCGCGCCAGAACCACAGCAGCGTGTGCAGCCAGAAGAAGCCGAAGGTCCCGATCAACAGCTGCACCATCAGCTGGTTGGCAAGCCACATCTGCGGATAGCGATCGAAATCGCCCGTATGGCCATGAGGCTGGAAGCTGGCGAAACCGGGTGGCGCCTCGGGCAGATCCTTCTTGCCGTTGTGACACTCCTTGCAGGTCTTCATCCGGTTGTCCGGATGCACCTTGGAGTCCGGGTTTTTCACCGCCAGCACGTCGTGACTGCCGTGGCAGTCGAAACACTTGGCGGTGTAAGCGTAGCCCAGCGTGTTGATCTGACCGTGGTAGGTGGCCTTGTAGGACTTGAAGTTCTCCTCGTGGCAGTTGCCGCACTCGGCTGTCACCGCCAGCTTGAACGGAGCGAGCGAGGTATTGCCGACCGCATGTGCGCTGTGGCAGTCGCTGCACACGGCAGCCTTCGCGTCCTTCTTCTGGAAAATCGCCTCACCGTGGATCGACTCCGTGAAGGTTTCGAGCGATTCCTCGTGGCAACTCTTGCCACAGGTCTCGGGCACCCCCAGGCGCCACTCGGCGTGCTGCGGCGAGTCCTTGGGCGGGACATTGAAACCATGGCTGCTGTGACATTCGTCACAGCTGGCGTTCGGACGTGTGGGATCGTCGGCGTTCTTGCGCGCGTGGAAGGACTCTTTGTACGCAGCGATGTTGTCGGCAACCACACCGAGGCGCGACCTGTCCTTCGCCGTCCCGTCCTGCTTGGCGCGCTCCCACATCTCCTCGTGGCAGGCCGCGCAGTCCTTGGCCTTCCGCGCCGGATCCCGGCGATGGGCATGATCCGTCTCGGCATTGTCGGTAATGTCCACGTGACACGCGACGCAGTCCATCTTCGCGTGCACACCTTGCGCAAATGCATCGGGCGGCACCGTGTGCAGTTCACGCGACTCGCCGTCGGCACCGGGAACCGCGATCGCCATCTTGCCGGCAGCATGGCAGCTCAGGCATTTCTGGTTGTCGAGCTCAGGCGGTGCAGCCTGCGATGTTCCGACGACGCCGGCGAGTAGTGAAACCAGGACGGCGGCCACAGCCGCGCGTAGATCGAAACGGTTCAGTCGCATGGTCGAGCGTCCGCAAGGGTCCGTGAAAACGCCGCGACAGGCGCGGCGTTGTACATCGCAAGCGATCGCGGAACCCGGACTTGCCGGATCCCGCTCCCCGTGCCGCCTTACGGCAGCTTCACGGCTTTGATGTCGGCCTTCGCCCCGAAACCGATCGTCTTGACAAAGGACACCTGATGGCCGCGCGTGGTGATGTTGTCATCATGCACGGCAAACCCGACGTTGTATACACCGCCGGCTTTAAGGGCTTTGTCATCGTCATTGGCAAGGCCGAGCGGACGAATCATGACGACCGTCCACACGCCGTCCTTCCAGCTCGCGATGGCGTTGTTGTCGGCGGCCGAACCCTTGGCGTCGGCGCGGCTCACGACGTAGTCGGGAATCATGTCGCCTTCCTTCCAGCCAGCGTTCGGATCGAAGGGCACGGCGTTCTGTTCCCGAATCAGGAAGTGGTTGCCATTGCGTAGCTGGTCTACGGTGATCGACTTGTAGCCGACCTTGCTCGCGTCCCACATGAACTTCGGTTGATGCGTCTTCGCATCCGCATTGCCGCCGAACATGTCCTTGCCGGAATCGCTGAGGCGGAATTCCAGCACATAGCCGTCGTCGGTCATGCCGACCGGATTGCTGCGGTGCGCACGCCACTGGATCAGGTCGACGAAGCCGCCTGCCGCCTTTATTTTGGCGATGTCCTCGACACTCTTGCCGGTCTTCCAGTCGGACGGATCGGTGCGCGTGTCGGGCAGGTACTTGCGCACGTCGCGCTTCTTGATCGCCTGCAACAACGCGTTGTTGGCGGCCTCATCCTTGGTGAACTGCTTCGGCATGTCGCGCTGGCCGTTGTGGCAGGTGAGCCAGCAGCCCTGGTTGGCGAAGCCCGGCACCTTGCCATCGTCGATCATGACCGACATGCGGTCCTCATACAGGGGCATCTCCACCCCGTCCTGCACCGGCTTGTCGAGCTTCGGGTAGCCGAACACCTTCCACTCCTTGCCGTCGAAGCGCAGGTACTGATGCTCGGTGCCCGGATAGGCGTTGTCGGTGTGCCACTGGAAGCGCAGATAAGCGTTCTTCGCGTCGTACGCGGCCTGCACCTTGAGGGCCTTGTAGCCGGACTTGCCTTTGACCGGATGCGGCTCGAGGCGACCGCCCTTGACCAGTTTCTCGCCGATGTCCTTCTCGGCATCCTCCTCATCGTGACAGGAGGTGCAGGAATCGCCGCGCTTGACCTCCTTGACTGCCCCCTTGTGCTCCTCGCTGCGCAGCCATTCGTAGGACGACTGGCCGGGGAAGAACAGTGGCACCGTCACCGCCGGAATCTTGCCCCAGTTGATCTTTGCTGGATCGGCGGCCTGCGCCGCACCAATGCCCAGAAGCGCCAAACTCACGAACAATGCCGTTTTCTTCATTTGTGTTCCCCTTTTTCGCTATGACATGAAGGCCCGACGAATCGGGTCCAACGCGATTGCGGGCCAAGGCCCGCGCAGTGCGAAGACATGCTCCAGTCCCCTCCCTTCGGAGGGTCCGCTCAGAATCCTGACGCCATCAATAGCCATGCAGTTACCATGGTTGCGAGCAAGGCAAGGCCATAGCAGGCAACCTTCAGGGCGAATCCGGCATGCACGCCAAGGTCGTGCAGGCTGTGGAGGATGCGATGCATGGCGTGCCACATGAACAGCGCGATCACGATGAACAGCACGCCCTTGCCCGCCCAGTGCTGTGCGAAAGCCTGCATGCGCGGCCAGCTCATCGCGTCCGCGGGCACGATGAATCCCAGCGGAACGGCGATTCCGGTGATGAACACGAGCACCGGACCGAAGAGCGCCGCCAGCATGCCGCCCGCGCCGAACAGCCCCCAGAAGATCGGCGCATGGGAACGCCTGGAGATCGGCTTCATCGCGTCGCCCCCCAGACGAGGATCAGCACCGCGAGGCTGCAGACTACCGCCGCCGCAAGGCCGCAGGCGGTGATGAGCGCCGGGGCGACGCGCTTGCCGCCCACAAACAGCGGCGGCATGGTCCTGGGCATGATGCGGAACCACGTCCAGCAGTGGTACGAGATGGCCGCCAGCAGCGCGGCGTGGAAAGCGACCGACGCGGGACTGCGCAGCGCCTCGAGCCACCCGTTCCACGCCGCCTCCCCCTGCGCGAGGCGCATCACGCCGACCAGCAGCACGAGGGCGTAGGCGGCGACGAAGAGTGCGGTCGCTTCGTGGATCATGTATTCGACGAAGAAGGGGTTGCGGCGCCACCACCCGGCCATCGGACGTACGTAGGGACGGCGCGAATCGGACGTGTTCATCGGGCGCCTCCCTTGGGGGTGACAAGTCTGAGGAAGTAATCCCCAGCCGCACGCGTCTTGTTCTGGTTCACGGCGTTGGCCGGATCGACGTGCTTCGGGCACACCTCCGAGCAGTAACCGACCGCGGTACAGTTGAAGACACCCGCCTCCGAGCCCGCGACCTCCATGCGCTCTGGGGCCGCGCCGTCACGCGAGTCGGCGTTGTAGCGGTGCAGCAGCGCCATGATGCCCGGCCCGACGAAGTCGGGATTGAGCCCGTACTGGGGACACGCGGCATAGCACAGCAGGCAGTTGATGCAGGAGCTGAACTGCTCGTAGACATCGAGTTGGGCGGGGGTCTGCAGGTACTCGCCCTGTGCGAGGGACCGTTCTTCCTTGGGGATGATCCAGGGCTTGATGCTTTCGAGCTTGGCGAGGAAGTCGTCCATCCGGATCACGAGATCACGCTCAATCGGGAAGTGCGCCAATGCCTCGACGCGCACGCTGCCGGCGGGGAAATCGCGCAGGAAGGTCTTGCACGCGAGGCGCGGCTCGCCGTCTATCATCATCCCGCAGCTGCCGCAGATCGCCATGCGGCACGACCAGCGGAAGCTCAGCGTGCCGTCGAGCCAGTCCTTGATGTACTGCAGGCCCTGCAGCACCGACATGTCGTCGGTGAAGGGTACCTCGTAGCCCTGCAGGAAGGGCTCCTCGTCCTGCTCGGGGCGGTAGCGCAGGACCTCGATGCGGATAAGCTTCCCGTTGCCGCGCGATTCAGACACGATTCGCCCCTCCCTGCAGCGCCGCCCGCTCCTGCTCCGCCTTCTCGCCGGCGGCGCCGTAGGCGCGGGTGCCCGGCGGCAGGCGGGTGATTTTCACGTCGCCGTAGCCGATCCGCGGTGCGTCGGCGCCGGCGTGGTACGCCAGCGAGTGTTTGAGGAAGTTCGCGTCGTCGCGCTCGCCGAAACCGTCGAGACGCTGGTGTGCACCGCGCGACTCGCGCCGCTCGAGCGCAGACCACGCCATCGCCTGCGCGACCTCGAGCTGGTAGCCGAGCTCGATGGCGAGCAACCAGTCGGTGTTCCACACGCTCGACCTGTCCTCGACCCGCACCCGACGATAGCGTTCGCGCAATTCGGCAAGCTTGTCACAGGTCGCCTGCATGTTGCCCGCGTCGCGGTAGATGCCGCAACCGTCCTCCATGCTCTGCGCCATTTCCTTGCGCAGGGTGGCGATGCGCTCGGTGCCCGAAGTGTTGGTGACGAGAGCGAGCGCGCGTTGTTGCGACGCCTCGGCCTGCTTCCGCAGCACATCGGTCGGACCGGCTGCGACCGATTTCGCGAAGACAGCGGCCTCAACCCCAGCGGTCTTGCCGAACACGCACAGTTCGGCCAGCGAGTTCGAGCCCAAGCGGTTGGCGCCGTGGATGCCGACGCTGGAACATTCGCCGGCCGCGTACAGCCCCGGCAGCGGCGCGGCACAACGGCCGTCGACGAGGATGCCGCCCATCGTGTAATGCACGGCGGGGCGCACCGGGATCGGCGTCAGCGCCGGATCCACGCCGAGGAACTCCTCGGCGAGCTCGTAGATCTGCGGCAGCCGCTCGCGCAGCTTGGCTTCACCGAGGTGACGCAAGTCCAGATGCACGACCGGTCCGTGCGGGCCGTCTATCGTGCGCCCCTTCTGCTGTTCGTACCAGAAGGCCTGGCTGAGGCGGTCGCGCGGGCCGAGCTCCATCGCCTTGTTCCGCGGAGTGGGCTCCGCCGGCCCGAGCCCGTAGTCCTGCAGGTAGCGGTAGCCGTCCCGGTTCAGTAGGAAGCCGCCCTCGCCGCGGCACGCCTCGGTGAACAGCAGGCCCGTGCCCGGCATGCAGGTGGGGTGGTACTGGACGAATTCCATGTCGCGCAGCGGCACGCCGTGGCGATACGCGAGCGCCATGCCGTCGCCGGTGACGATTCCGCCGTTGGTGTTCTCGCGGAACGCCCGCCCGGCGCCGCCGGTGGCGAGGATCACCGCATTGGCCTGGATGAGGGTGAAGCGGCGCGAGGCGATGTCGACGACGACGACCCCCTGCACGCGCCCGTCGTCGACGATCAAGTCGAGGCAGAAATGCTCGTCGAAGCGCCGGATCGACGGGTACTTGAGCGAAGTCTGGAACAGCGTGTGCAGCATGTGGAAGCCGGTCTTGTCGGCAGCGAACCACGTGCGCTCGATCTTCATGCCGCCGAAGGCGCGCACGTTGATGTGACCGTCGGCCTTGCGGCTCCACGGGCAGCCCCAGTGCTCGAGCTGCACCATCTCCTCGGTGCAGCGGGCGACGAAATCCTCGACGACGTCCTGCTCGCACAGCCAGTCGCCGCCGGCGACGGTGTCGTGAAAATGGTGTTCGAGGCTGTCGTGGGCCTGCACGACGCCGGCCGATCCGCCCTCGGCCGCCACGGTGTGGCTGCGCATCGGGAAGACCTTGGACACCAGCGCGACCTTCAGCGACGGGGCGGCCTCGGCTGCCGCAATCGCGGCACGTAGGCCCGCTCCGCCCGCACCGACGATGGCGACGTCTGCCTTCCAGGCATCCATGGCGCTTTCCCCTTATTGGGTGGGCCCGGCAATGGCGCGGGCGCCAAAAGTTCGCTGCTGCACCCAGAAGGGATTCGACACGCCTTCAGGGGTGCGAAAACGACCGTATTCTTCTTATATATACCAACGTCACGGAACACACTATGACGTTGTTGCAATCCAGTGTAACTCCCGCGCTACGCGCCCACAATGTCCGCATGGTTGAAATATGCCGGATATGCGACAAAATTCATCGAATTGCCGTTCTGTGAAGAGGCGCACGCATCAACGTGCATGTAAGATCGGCTACTTCCGCCCTGCCGGGCCCGCACACGCACGTTCCCGACACGCCATGGCCACCCTCCATCCCCGCCTGACCGCCGCTGCCCCGCTCCTCTTCGTCCTGCTGTGGAGCACCGGCTTCATCGGCGCCAAGTTCGGCCTGCCCTACGCGGAGCCGCTGACCTTCCTGAGCACCCGCTACGTACTGGTGATCACGCTGATGGGCGCGCTGGCATTTACCATGCGCGCCCCCTGGCCGCGCGACTGGCGCCAGGTCATGCACATCGGCGTGGCCGGACTGCTGGTGCAGGCGACCTACCTGGGCGGGGTGTTCATGTCGATCGACCGCGGCCTGCCCGCGGGCGTCTCGTCCCTGGTGGTCGGCATGCAGCCGCTGCTGACCGCACTCGGCGCCGGTTGGCTGCTGGGCGAGCGGGTCACGCCGCGCCAATGGACGGGATTGGTGCTGGGCTTCGTCGGTGTCACGCTGGTGGTGAGCAACAAGGTCGCGGTCGGCATGTCGGCGGCGGAGCTGGGGTGGATGCTGACACCGGCGCTGACGGCGCTGGGCGGCATCACCATCGGCACGCTTTACCAGAAGCGCTTCTGCCCGCGCTTCGACCTGCGCACCGGCTCGGTCGTGCAGTTCATCCCCAGCCTGGTCGTCACCAGCCTCCTCGCAACGGGCACCGAGACGATGCACATCGACTGGAGCGGCCAGTTCGTGTTCGCGCTGCTGTGGCTCGTGCTCGTGCTCTCGCTCGGCGCGATCAGCCTGCTCAACCTGCTGATCCGCAGCGGCAGCGCCGTCAATGTGGCGAGCCTGTTCTACCTGACTCCGCCCACCACAGCGCTGATGGCCTGGCTGCTGTTCGGCGAAACCCTAACCGGGTTCGCGCTCGCCGGCATGGCCGTCGCCGTGCTGGGGGTATGGCTCGCCCGCAAGGTTTGACGCCCCGCTGCACGAGCGGGCGCACCCTACGCCCCCGTCCGCCCCCGCTTCCGCGGGCATACCCCTGCTCCGCATAAGTGATATCCACAATGCGGAAGTACACACTGCCCATGATCGCCCTCGGTCGAAATAATCGCGGCCACGCAGTCAATAACCGAGGAGAGAGGGTTTGGCAAAGAAACCGTTTTACACATCGCTGTACTTCCAGGTCATCGTCGCGATCGTGATCGGCGTGCTGCTGGGGCACTTCTACCCCCAGACCGGCGCCGCGATGAAGCCGCTGGGTGACGGCTTCATCAAGCTGATCAAGATGATCATCGCCCCGATCATCTTCTGTACCGTCGTCGTCGGCATCGCCGGCATGGAGGACATGAAGAAGGTCGGCAAGACCGGCGGCTTCGCGCTGCTGTACTTCGAGGTCGTGAGCACGATCGCGCTGATCGTCGGCCTCGTGATCGTGAACGTCATCAAGCCGGGCGCGGGGATGAACATCGACGTGTCGACGCTGGACACGAAGGCGATCGCCGCCTATACGGATCCGTCGAAGATGCAGAGCACGACGGAGTTCCTGCTCCACGTGATCCCGACGACCGTCGTCGATGCCTTCGCGAAGGGAGAGATCCTGCAGGTGCTGCTGTTCTCGGTGCTGTTCGGCTTCGCGCTGCACAAGTTCGGCGGCCGCGGCACGCTGGTGTTCGACTTCATCGAGAAGTTCTCGCACGTGCTCTTCGGCATCGTCGGCTACATCATGAAGGTCGCCCCGATCGGCGCCTTCGGCGCAATGGCCTTCACCATCGGAAAGCACGGCGTGGGCGCACTGGCTCAGCTGGGCATGCTGATGGCGACCTTCTACCTGACCTGCATCGTCTTCATCTTCGGCGTGCTGGGCACGATTGCCAAGGCGCACGGCTTCTCGGTGGTGAAGCTGATCCGCTACATCAAGGAAGAGCTGCTGATCGTGCTGGGCACCTCGTCGTCGGAATCCGCGCTGCCGCGCCTGATGGCGAAGATGGAAAACCTCGGCTGCAAGAAGTCGACGGTCGGCCTGGTGGTCCCGACGGGCTACTCGTTCAACCTCGACGGCACCTCGATCTACCTGACGATGGCAGCCGTGTTCATCGCCCAGGCGACCAACACCCCGCTCGACATCACGCAGCAGGTGACCCTGCTTGCGGTGCTGCTGCTGACCTCGAAGGGCGCGGCCGGCATCACCGGCAGCGGCTTCATCGTGCTGGCGGCAACGCTGTCGGCCGTCGGCGGCGTACCCGTCGCGGGCCTCGCGCTGATCCTCGGCATCGACCGCTTCATGTCGGAAGCGCGTGCGCTGACCAACCTGATCGGCAACAGCGTGGCGACCGTGGTCGTCGCGAAGTGGTGCAAGGATGTCGACATGAAGGTGCTGAACCGCCACCTTAACAACGAGACGGTCGAGGAGGCCGACGATCCGGAGGCCGTGCTCGATCTGCAGGACGCGCACATGGACGTCCGCCCGGCGGTGGCCAGGGTGGAAGAAGCCACCGAAATGCCGCAGCTCGCCGTGCCCGCCCGCGCGTAAGCACGCCGCTTTCGGCAGCGGGATGCAAATCGGCCCGCCAGCACATGCTGGCTGGCCGATTTCCTTGTTGCGGCGGCGGGATCAGCCGGGCAGCAGCACGCCGGCGTTGCGGATCGCCTTCTGGTACTCGGCCGTCGATTCGTCGATCGTCTTGAGGGCGGCGTCGAAGTCGCTGCGCTTGGCCTGCGCCTCGGCGTCGGCGCGCAATTTGGCGGCACGGTCGAGCGTGCCCTTGATCTGCGCCTCGCGCGCACTGCCGTTCGGAACCAGCATGGGAATCAGCAGGCGGTAGGTCTCGTTGCGATCCTGCTCGTAACGGTATTCGTCACCCTTGCTGTCGAACTGCAGCGTGCGCACCAGCGTTTCGCCGCCGCGCAGACGCTCGATCTGGACCTTGGTGCGCAGGTAGGCGTGATCGAGGATGGCGCGACCGCGCTTGGCGTTCTCGGCGAGCGTCGCATCGGCATCGGCCATCAGCTTGTCAACGACCTTCACCTCGGCCCGACCCTTGTCGTCGTTCTTCTCTTCGGCGATGCGCGCCAGCGCGTCGCGCAGCGCCTTGGTGGAGTCCTTGCGCGCGGCATACTCCTTCTGCTCGCGCGGGTCCGTGACCGCTGCCGGTGCAGCGGGTCTGGCCGCGCCAGTCGCAGGCTTCACGAGTTCGGCGATGGCGAGCTTGGCGCCGAGGTAGGCGTCTTCGAGCATCAGGCGTGCGTCGAGCGTCTTGCCCTCGGCCGCCGCGGCTTCGGCCTGCTTGATCCTCGCCTCGTTGTCCTGCACGACCCGCGAATTGTCCACCTTGCGCTCCTCGCCGACGCGCTTGAGTGCCTTGTTGAGCTCCCTGGTGCTTTCGAGCATGCGCGCAAAGTCGCTTTTCATCCGCGCTTCCTCGGCGGCCACGACACGGGCCGACTGCACGTCAGCGAACACATCGGGCGATCCGAGAAAGCCCGCGCCCGCGACCAGCGCGGCCCCGATGGCGAGTTTCGATCCGTTCTTCATGCTTTTCCCCTTGTTTTGCGTATTCCGATGCTTAACCTTCCCCGCTTCCAGCCTCCCGTGGCTTCATCCGAAAACGGGACGGGACGGCGCGCCGCCCATGACAGAAGTCTAGCTCATTAGCCATACAGTGCTCATGGGTTTTGTCAAATCGGGAGCAGTTTCCCCCCGACGCTCGCGCCTGCGGAATATTGCGCAGGGCAGTCGCGTTCACCAATGGCCCGCAGACGAAATTCGCCTGACGCGGCCACCCGACAAGGAGACAAAAATGAAACGACTCGCACTGACAGGCATCTGCATGCTGGCCGCAAGCGGACTGCTGAGTTCTGCGGCCGTGGCTGCGGGCCGACAGGACAAGATCCTCGAGTTCGACACGATGGTGGGGGTATCGCGCCCCTATACCGGATCGGCCAACCCGATCCGCGGAGTGAACGGCGGCGGGCTTCCGTGGGCGATCGGTCCCGTCAAGGGAGAACTCACCACCCAAGGAAAGCTTGAAATTCGCGTTACAGGCTTGGTGTTCGCCGACGATCCGGCTGTACCCGCTCAAAACCGGGGCAAGAACACGGTCCCCAACTTCCGCGCCATCGTGAGTTGCCAGACCGTGAATATGCAGACCGATCCGCCCAGCGCGCAGGTGCTGAACCTCACGACCGGACTCTTCCCGGCCACCGAGGAGGGTAACGCCTACATCGAGGCTCAACTGGACCTGCCACAGCCCTGCCTTGCGCCGGTCATCTTCGTGACGAATCCGAACGGCGCCTGGTTTGCGGCAACGGGCATGTGAGCATGCCCCGCCGCCCGTAACTGGTCAGAAACCGAGGCTGAGCCCCGCCTGCAGCGCCCAGACGCGCACGTCGTCCTGCGCGACGCGCGTCGATAGCGCAACGTTGCCGCTCAGCGTCGGAGAGAACTTCGCGCCGACGCCTACGACGGCCGAGCCCCAGGTGCGCTCGGGGGCGAAGGCGGGCAGCGCGAAGCCGTTGGCCGGCAGGCTGGCGAGGTTGGCGCGTACCGTGCGGTCGTCGTCCTCGAAGTCGTGGTTGAGGGCCACGCGCGCGTACGGCAAGTAGCGGCCAAGATTCCAGCTCGCCCGATAACCGACGCTGCCGAGCAGAGAGTTGCGGTCCTGGCTACGGAAGGACATCGTCGTCGATGACTGCCCCTTCTCGGTGAAACCGTCGACCTCGACCTGTTGCAGATGCACACCCAGCGTCGGGCCGTGACGCAGCGCGCCGGCAGTGAAGTCATAGCCGGCGAACATGCCCAGCGAGAGGTTGGTGCCCGAGGTGGAGCCCTTCATGGCGCGCTGCGCGGCGCCGAGGGTGAGATCGCGGCGAATATCGTAGTCGATGCTGCCGAAAGCGCCGACCGCCATCGCGTGCAGGGCCCCGCTGCGATAGCCGGCATACAGCGCGACGGTCTGCTCACGCTGTGCATAGTCGCCTCCATCCGCGGAGAAGTCGGCATCCAGCGTCGCCAGGCCGACGGCAGCACCGACGCTGAGCGAGGGCGTGAGCCAGGTATCGACGCCCACGGCGAGGTCGTAGGGGTTGCCGCTGGCGCCGGGCACCGCCTCGCTCGACGAGTATTTGACGCGTCCGCCGCCCAGACTCGCCCACAGGTTGTGCCCGCTCTGCCCGCGCGCCCAGGCACTGAGCGCGAGCTGGTCCTGCACCGTGGAGTAGAGCGCCTCGCGGGTGTACAGCGGCGACTCCGCCAGCAGCGAGACCGCGCCCGGCGCGCGCAGCACGCTCAGCGCATAGTCCGCGATCACGCGATGGCCGGCGGTGCTCGGATGGACGCTGTCGGCGAACAGGAAGCTCTGGTCGGCGTCGGGGGCGACGAAGTCGGCCGACGTGCATACCAGCGAGGGCGTCGCCCCGCAGGCCGGGGTCGTGACGTTCGCAAAGCCGTAGCGTGCGGGATCGGCGCCTACTTCGCGCAGCAGGGAAAAGGTGTCGAGCGGGATCACCTGGATCCGCGCTGCGGCCAGACCGCCGTACAGCACCTGGCTGTAGGCGCTGGACAGCGCCGTGATCCCCGCAGCATTGACCGGACCGACCGAGACGCCGAAGGGCGTGGCACCGATGTCGGGCATCGTGGCGACGAGAATGTAGCGTGCGCCGGCGGCCTTCAGCGCGCCGACCGCCGCGACCTGATCGGTGGCGGCCGTGACGATGTCGCCGAGCGGGTTTCCGGATGTCTCCAGAGCGAGGAACAGGTCGTTCGCGCCGCCCCATACGGAATACAGGGCGCCCGGATCCGCCCGGCCGCCGGTGGAGGCGAGATAGGCGTCGATCTGGCTGCGGATCGGCGTGGCGAAACGGGTCGGATCGGCGTCCGGATAGCCCGGCAGGGACGTCACGCGCGCGCCGCCCATCGCGTAGTTGGTACCGCCGGCCAAGGCCGGCACGGCATCCGTCCCGAGCGCGGCGGCGAGATTCTCGCTCCAAACCGGCCCCGGGTTGGTCGTGAAGCGGCCAGTCCCGGGCGGGACGAGGGCCGAGAAACTGCCGGCATCGCTCAGGCTGTCGCCGAAGAAATACATGTTGCTGAAATCCGCGGCAGTCGCGCTCGCGCTGAATGCGGCCGCAACGGCGATGCCGAGCAGGATCGGTCTGGTCATCGGGGATCTCCTGTTGGTTCCGGTCGCGAAGCGACGCGCGGCAAGGTGCGAAGGGGGCGGGTATTGTAGCGGCATTATGCGACCTTAACCCCGACGTCATGCAAGGCACGATGTGTAACGGCAGACGCGGTGAGGATAGGCGGCCTTCCTTTAGAATGCACGGATGAAGGTCACATCCGCATCACGCATCGTCGCTACCCGCATCCTGGGACTCGACCCGGGGCTGCGCATCACGGGCTTCGGCGTCATCGACAAGCTCGGCAGCCAGTTGCGCTACGTCGCCAGCGGCTGCATCCGGACGCGCGACGGGGAGCTGCCGGGGCGGCTGAAGACGTTGCTTGATGGCGTGCGCGAGGTCATCACGACCTACACGCCGGACCAGGCTGCGGTGGAGAAGGTGTTCGTTAACGTGAACCCCCAATCCACGCTGCTGCTCGGGCAGGCGCGCGGCGCGGTGATCTGCGGCGCCGTGTCCTGCGACCTGCCGGTGCATGAGTACACGGCGCTGCAGGTCAAACAGGCGGTGGTCGGCTACGGCAAGGCGAACAAGGAACAGGTGCAGCACATGGTGCAGCGGCTGCTGTCGCTCGACGGCAGCCCCAGCCCGGACGCGGCCGACGCCCTCGCGTGCGCGATCTGCCACGCGCATGGCGGCGAAGGGCTTGCGGGCGGGATTGGCGGGCGCCGGCGCGCCGGACGCATCCTCGTCATGCCGTGATCAGTTCTTCCCTCGGTCCCCGCCCTGCATCAGCTTCGCGGCCACCAATCCGTTAACCAGGCCGAACACCGTCGCGGCAAGGGCGAACACCGGCACGAGGTAGAACACGCCATCGTGGGGCACGAGCCACAGCCGCGCGAGCAGGAGCTGGCCACCGATGTGCGCGAAGGCGGCGAAAACGCTGAGGCTCACGGGGCCAAACCAGCGGCGCGGCAAGTGCATCGCAAGGCCGAGCGTGGCGAGGCTGGCGAGCGAACCCGAGAGGCTGAGGAAAAAACCGGGCGCGAAAAGCTGGCCGAGCAGCAGGCCGCCGGCGAACACGCGCAGCAGCGCCACCCATACGGCATCGCGCCAGCCCCAGCGTGCGAGCACGACCAGGGTCACGATGTTCGCCAGGCCCGGTTTCACCCCCGGCAACGGCAGGGGGATCGCGGCCTCGGCGACGGTGAGCACGATCGCGGCGGCGGCCAGGCGCGCGATGCGCCGGTCGTCCGCGGTCGGAACGATCTCAATAGTTGAGGGAGTCATAGTCGGCCGCACCGCCGGCGAGGCTCAGCGACACCTGGTTGGGGGCGCAGATCGCCACTGCCCCCGAACGCGTCAGCCAGCCCTGGCGCACGCAGTACTGGCGCGGCCCGGGGTCGGACGCGACGCGCGCGCGGCCGGGCTCGATCTCGATGCGGGTGATGCCCAGCGGGCCGGGCACCTCGACCACCTGCGCGCGCGCGAGCCCGGCTTCGGCGAAAACCTTGCCGCCTGCGCGCACGACCGCCTTGTCCGGCGCCCCGCCACGCCACAACGCCAGCGCCGACAGCACGCACACCGACAACGCGCCGGCGAGCACGAGCCAGTCGCCCGGCCGCAGCAGGACGATCCACTCGGACAGACGCGCCTTCACTGGTCCGCCGGCCGCTGCGCGTGGTCCAGCGCACGCCGCACGGCCGAGCGATGGCGCACCAGCACGCGCACGGACGCGGCAAAGTGCTGCCCCAGTTTCTCGGCTAGGTACACGGAGCGGTGCTGCCCCCCGGTGCAGCCGATCGCGACGGTGAGATAGCTGCGGTTGTCGCGCGCGTAGCTGGGCAGCCAGTTGGCGACGAAGCTGCGGATGTCCTCGTACATGCGCGCGACTTCGGGCATGTTCTCGAGGAAATCGATCACCGGCTTGTCCTTGCCGGTAAAGGGCCGCAGCAGCGGGTCGTAATGCGGATTGGGCAGGCAGCGCACGTCGAACACGTTGTCGGCGTCGAGCGGAATGCCGTACTTGAAGCCGAAGGACTGGAACATCAGCGTGAGCCCCGCGGTCGCCTCGATCTGCATGAAATCCTTGATCCACGCACGCAGCGTGTTCGCCTGCAGGTCGCTGGTGTCGATGCGATGGCCGAGGGCGGCGACCGATTCGAGCGCGTCGCGCTCCTTCTGGATCGCCTCCTCGAGCGAGACGCCTTCGCTCGCGAGGGGGTGGCGCCGGCGCGTTTCGGAGAAGCGCGCGATCAACGCATCGTCACGCGCCTCGAGGAAGATCACGCGCAGGTCACCGACCGTCCGGCGCAAGTCTTCGACCTTCTGCGGCAGGGCCGCGATGTTGGCGCCGGAGCGCACGTCGACCGCGACGGCGACACGCCCGTGGCCGAGCCGCCGCAATTCCGCCACGAGCTTGGGCAGCAGGCTCGCCGGCAGATTGTCTACCGCGTAATAGCCCGCGTCTTCGAGCACCTTGAGTGCGACGCTCTTCCCGGAACCCGACAAGCCGCTGATAAGGACGATCTGCATGACCCGATACTCCGCGTGGAGCGTCGATTATCGCCAAAGCGAGGCCCCACGGCCAGCGCCGGGCGGCAAAACCTATGACTAAAGTCTAATCAGACAGCGACGAGCAGCCCCCCCTCGCGCCGCGCCACCCCGGCCCGCGTGAGTTCCGCAAGCAGCCAGTCTGCCAGTGCATCCGGGGCCAAGCCAAGAAAGCGCGCATTGGCCTCACGGTACAACGGCACGCTGGCGAGATGTTCCGCGAGCATGTCGATCGGCATGCTGCGCGCATCGAGCAGCGAAAAGGTCACGCAGGCACGGATCGCGTTGCGCGCCATGCGCGCGCCATCCTCCTCGAACGCACGCAGACGGGCGAAGGCGCGCGCGAGGGCGTCGTCGAACTCGACGAAGGGCGCACCGTGCCCGGGGATCACGACATCCACCGCCAGGCGCGCGATGGCCTCCAGCGTGCGCCGCGTTGCGCCGATACCGTCGCCGGTCCCCAGCACCTCGGCGAACAGGATGCCGAAGCCGTCGCGCCACAGCGCGTCACCCGAAATCAGGATGCGACGATCCGGGTTGTGGAACACCAGCGCGTCCATGTCGTGACCGGGTGCGGCAATCGCCTGCCACGCGAGGCCGCCCATCTGCAGCATGTCGCCCGGATGGACTGCATGGTCGGCATGAAAACGCTCGCCCGACTGCGCGGCAGTCGTCAGGAGCAACGCGTCCTCGTCCCACGCCGCGACCGTCGGCAGCATGCCGGCAGGAACGCTGATCGTGCAGCCGAAGGTGCGCTGCAGCAGGGCATTGCCGCCGATGTGGTCGGAATGCGAGTGCGTATTGACGAGCTCGGTGAGCCGCCGCCCTTGCAGCACCTCGCGCAACAGCGCGACAGTCTGCTCGCCGTGGCTGACGTAGCCGCTGTCCACCACGGTCGCCCGGTCGCCGTCGAAGAGGACGATGTTGTTGGCCGACAGCCAGCCGCGTTCGAGCACGCGGATGGTGTCGGGCAAAGCCGCGGCGACGCTCATTCGGTGCCTTCGCCGACTTGCACGGCGACGTTGTCGGGCAGCGGCGCGGGCTTAGGCGGTTCCGACGGGACGGACGGAACGGGCACGCCTTCGATCTCCTCCGGCGTGCGGCCGCAGCCGAGACACACACCGGAGTCCCAGTCGATCATGCACACGCCGACGCACAGCGACTCGCTCATGCGCCCTCCGTCGAAGCGAGGGTCGGCGCCGCGGCACCCAAACTTGCGCGGCGCTGGGCGATGAGTTCGAGGATGTGCCGCTTGTCGGCGTCCGCGCTACGGCTCCAGCGCGCGATCTCGTCGAGGCTGCGGAAACAGCCTTCGCACAGGCCGGTGGCCGCGCTCATGCGGCAGATGTTGATGCAGGGCGATGCGATGCTCATGTCGGGGTCGGGGGTGTGTGGTTATCGGCCGCGGCTCGTTGTCTTGTTTGGTCCGCCGCGGTCCGTTCGAGTTCAATGTTGCAGAAAGCCGTCAGCCGGAACAGCCCGTCTTCGCCCGCTTCGCGAGCACGGCGCGGGCCACGCGCGAGGCCGGCTCGCGACCGAGGACGCCGCTGATCCACGCGGCGATGTCGACCAGACGCTCGACATTGATGCCGGTGTCGATGCCCAGCCCGTTCAGCAGCCACACGACATCCTCGGTGGCGACGTTGCCGGACGCGCCCGCCGCATAGGGGCAGCCGCCCAGGCCGCCGACGGAGGCATCGAACACCGAAACCCCCATCTCGAGCGAGGCGTAGACGTTCGCGGCAGCCATGCCGTAGGTGTCGTGATAGTGGCCGGCGAGGCGCTCGACCGGCACACGCTTGATCACCGCGTCGAGCATGCGCGAGATGTTCGCCGGGTTGCCGCTACCGATGGTGTCGCCCAGCGACACCTCGTAGCAGCCCATTTCCATCAGCGTCGCGGCGACCTCGGCGACCTTCTCCGGTGCAACCGGTCCCTCATAGGGACAGCCTGCAACGCAGGAGACGTAGCCGCGCACTTTCACCCCCGCCGCACGCGCGGCCTCGGTGACCGGGCGGAAGCGCTCCAGCGATTCGGCGATCGAGCAGTTGATGTTCTTCTGGCTGAAGGACTCCGACGCCGCGCCGAACACCGCGACCTCGGCCGCACCGGCCGCGAGCGCGGCCTCGAAGCCTTTCAGGTTGGGCGTCAGCACCGGGTAGGCGACACCGGGACGGCGCGCGATGCGCGCCATCACCTCGGCGTTGTCGCCCATCTGCGGCACCCACTTGGGCGACACGAAGGAAGTCGCCTCGATCGCCTTGAGGCCGGCATCGGCCAGCCGCGCGATGAGCTCGACCTTCGTTTCGGTCGACACAATCTGCTTCTCGTTCTGCAGCCCGTCGCGCGGGCCGACGTCGACGATGCGTACACTTTTCGGCAGTTGCATGATCTCCCCCTCGCCCCTACTGCACCGGAACCCATGCCGCCGGACGCTTCGACAGGAAGGCGTCGAGCCCCTCCTTCGCTTCCGGCGTCGCACGCAGGCTGGAAATGCGGCGCGCAGTGTCTTCGACGAGCTCGTCCGACACCGGCCGGTTCGCGACCGCGCGGATCAGGTCCTTCGCCGCAGCCTGAGATTTCGGGCCGCCCTGCAGGAGGGCCGTCACGATCTCGCTCACCTTGGCATCGAGCGCCTCGGCCGTGACGACCTCGTGCGCGAGGCCGATCTCGCCGGCGCGCTGTGCGGAGATGCGCTCCGCGGTCTGGAAGTAGCGATACGACTGCCGCTCGCCGATCGCGCGGATCACGTAGGGGCTGATCGCCGACGGGATGATGCCGAACTTGACCTCGGAGGTCGCGAACACGGCCTTGTCGGAGGCGACGCAGATGTCGCACGCCGACGCGAGCCCCATGCCGCCACCCAGCGCCGCGCCCTGCACGCGCGCGATCGTCGGCTTGTTCATCTCCGACAAGGTGCGCAACATGCCGGCGAGCTTGCGCGCGTCGGCGAGGTTCTCCTCGACGCTCGCCTCGCCGGCGGCCTTCATCCAGTTGAGGTCGGCGCCGGCCGAAAAGCTCTTGCCACGGCCGGCGAGCACGACGACACGCACTGCATCGTCGGCGTCGAGCTGGCGGCAGGCCGCGGTGATGTCCGCGATGAGTTGCGCGTTGAACGCGTTGTGCACGTCCGGACGGTTCATCCAGACGGTCGCGACGCCCTGTTCGACGACGATTTCGAGGGTTTCGTAGTTCAATTTCGTCTCCTGCCTTCTATCGCCGGGGCTCTGGGCGGCCCCGGTCGGTCGTGAATAAAAGGATCCCGCGGAACACCGGAGGCATCTAGAGGGAGGCTGCAGGGAGAACACCCCCGGCGCCTGCACCCGCAGGATCGGGAAACTGCTGCGTCAGACGGCCAGCGAGCGACCGATCACGAGGCGCTGGATGTCGCTCGCGCCTTCGTAGATCTGGCACACGCGCACGTCGCGGTAGATGCGCTCGACCGGGAAGTCGCTGACATAACCGTAGCCGCCGTGGATCTGGATCGCGTCCGAGCACACCTTCTCGGCCATCTCCGAGGCGAAGAGCTTCGCCATCGAGGCTTCCTTGAGGCACGGACGGCCGGCGTCCTTCAGGCTCGCGGCGTGCCACACGAGCTGGCGCGCGGCTTCGAGCTGGGTCGCCATGTCGGCGAGGCGGAAGTTCACCGCCTGGTGCTCGAAGATCGGCTTGCCGAAAGTCTCGCGCTCGTGCGCGTACTTCACCGCCGCTTCCAGCGCCGCGCGCGCCATGCCGAGGCACTGCGCGGCGATGCCGATGCGGCCCGCCTCGAGGTTGGACAGCGCAATCTTGTAGCCCTCGCCTTCCGCACCCAGCAGCGCACCGGCCGGCACGCGGCAGTTCTCGAACAGGATCTGCGCGGTGTCGGACGCCTTCTGGCCCATCTTCTCCTCGATGCGCGCGACGATGTAACCCGGCGTGTTGGTCGGCACGAGGAAGCAGGAGATGCCCTTCTTGCCGGCGGTCTTGTCGGTGACGGCGAACACGATCGCCACATCCGCCTCGCGGCCGGTGGTGATGAACTGCTTGACGCCGTTGATGACCCACGAATCTCCGTCACGCACTGCGGTGGTCTTCAGCGCCGACGCGTCCGAGCCGACATGCGGCTCGGTCAGGCAGAAGCAGCCGAGCTTCTCGCCACGCGCGAGCGGCTTCAGCCACTCTTCCTTCTGCGCGTCGTTGCCGTACCGGTTCGGAATGCCGCAGGCGAGCGAGTTCTGCACGCTGACGATGGTCGAGGTCGCGCCATCGCCGGCCGCGATCTCCTCCAGCGCGAGCACCAGGCTCACGTAGTCCATGCCCGCGCCGCCCCACTGCTCGGGCACGACCATCCCCAGTGCGCCGAGTTCGGCGAGCTCCTTCAAGGCCTCGCGCGGAAAGGTGTGGTTGCGGTCCCATTCGGCGGCGAAGGGGGCCAGGCGCTCCTGCGCGAAGGCGCGCAGGGAGTCGCGGATCATTTCCTGTTCTTGCGTGAGGATCATTTATGCGAGCTCCACCGCAACCGCCGTCGCTTCGCCGCCGCCGATGCACAGGCTCGCGACGCCGCGCTTCTTGCCGTACTTCTGCAGGGCGCCGAGCAGCGTGACGAGGATGCGCGCGCCCGAGGCACCGATCGGATGGCCCAGCGCGCAGGCGCCGCCATGCACGTTGACCTTGTCGTGCGGCAGGTCGAGTTCCTTCATCGCCGCCATCGTGACGACCGCGAAGGCCTCGTTGATCTCCCACAGGTCGACCTGATCCTTGGTCCAGCCGGCCTTCGCCAGCACCTTCTGCATCGCGCCGACCGGGGCGGTCGTGAACCAGGCCGGCTCCTGCGCGTGCGTCGCATGGCCGACGATGGTCGCCAGCGGCTTGAGGCCGAGCTTCTCGGCGGTCGAACGGCGCATCAGCACCAGCGCCGCTGCACCGTCGGAGATCGACGAGGAGTTGGCGGCGGTGACCGTGCCGTCCTTCGCGAACGCGGGCTTCAGCCCGGCGATCTTGTCGATCTGCGCTTTCGGCGGCTGCTCGTCCTTGTCGATGACGACATCGCCCTTGCGGCCCGACACGGTCACCGGCGCGACTTCCCACGCGAAGGAACCGTCCTTGATCGCGTTCTGCGCGCGCGTCGTCGAGGCGATCGCGAACTCGTCCTGCGCCGCGCGGGTGAAGCTGAAGTGACCTGCGCAGTCTTCCGCAAAGGTGCCCATCAGGCGGCCCTTGTTCTCCTTCGAGTAGCTGTCTTCGAGGCCATCGAGGAACATGTGGTCGAGCACCTGGCCGTGGCCGAGGCGGTAGCCGGCGCGCGCCTTCGGCAGCATGTAGGGCGCGTTCGACATCGACTCCATGCCGCCCGCAACCATCACGTCGTTGGTGCCTGCGACAAGCAGATCGTGCGCGAGCATCGTCGCCTTCATGCCCGAGCCGCACACCTTGCTGACGGTGGTGCAACCAGCCGACAACGGCAGGCCCGCGCCGAGCGCGGCCTGGCGGGCCGGCGCCTGGCCGACGCCGGCGGGCAGCACGCAGCCCATCAGCACTTCCTGCACCTGCTCGGGAGAGATCCCGGCGCGCTCGACGGCGGCCTTGATCGCGACGGCGCCGAGCTGCGGGCCGGTCAGCCCGGACAGCTCGCCCTGGAACCCGCCCATGGGGGTACGCGCGGCGGAAACGATAACGACGGGATCACTCATGCTTCTCTCCTTGATAAAGCGTCTTGGTTTTTCCGGCTCTCAGGCCAGTGCTTCAAGCGCCGCGACGTAACGCGGCATCAAATCCTCGGAACGGCGCACGTTCAAACCGAGATCGCGCATCAGTCCGTCCTTCAGTCCATAGATCCACGCATGCACGGTCAGCGGCTGGCCGCGGCGCCATGCGTCCTGCACCACCACCGTCTGGCACACGTTCACCACCTGTTCGAGCGCATTGAGTTCGCACAAGCGGTCGTGCGCGAGCTCGGACGGCAGTGCGTCGACGGCCTTGCGGTGCTTCACATGGACGTCCTGCACGTGACGCAGCCACAGGTCCACGAGACCGACCCGCTCGCACATCAGCGCAGACTTCACACCGCCACAACCGTAATGGCCGACGACCATGATGTGCTTGACCTTGAGCACATCGACCGCGAACTGGATCACCGACAGGCAGTTGAGGTCGGTGTGCACGACCACGTTCGCCACGTTGCGATGCACGAACACCTCGCCCGGCAGCAGGCCGATGATCTGGTTGGCCGGCACGCGCGAATCCGAGCAACCGATCCACAGGTACTCGGGCGACTGCAGCTTGGACAGCTTCTCGAAGAAGCCGGGGTCCACCTGCTGCATCCGCTGCGCCCAGGCGCGGTTGAAATCGAACAGGTGGAACAGGTTTTCGTTCGCGACCTCCTCCTCGGACCAGTTCTCGAGGTCGAGCGCCAGGAACAGCGTGCCTTCGACCGGCGTCGGGTAATACGCCGGCGCCTCGGTGAAGCCCATCTCGCGATACAGCTTCACCGCGATGCGCATGGCCGGCAGGGTGTCGAGCATTATGCGGCGGTAGCCGAGCGACTTCGCCGTGCGGATCGCCGCCAGTACCAGTTCGCGACCGATGCCCAGCCCGCGGAACGTCGGCTCGACGTAAAGGCGCTTCATCTCGCAGATGCCTTCGGAGAACGGCCGCAGACCGACGCAGCCGGCCGGCTTGCCATCCTGCTCGGCGTAGAACAGGCGGCCCTCGGGGGCCGAGTACGCGCCCGGCAGCGACGCCATTTCCTCGCCGAAGCCCTGGAAACCCAGGTCCACGCACAGCCATGCCGCGTAATTGCGGAAGAACTGGCGCACGTGCTCCAGTTCGACCTTGTCATCAACCGTCAGTATGCGAAGCTTCGCTGCCATCCTCACTCCCGGGAACAGTCGCAGGCGGAAGCCCCTGCCGGCCTCCGCGGGTTATCGTCGCACGACGGAGCCAGGCCCCGTCACCAACCCGCCATGCTGCCACAGTCCGAGCCGGGTCCGCGCCACGCGGGCGGCGCTTTTCTTCATCGCGCCAAGCTCATGCTCGGCCGAACCTCAAGCGTCCTTTCACCCGCCCTGCCGTTTCTGCTACTGTTACGTTTACGTCAACGTAAACTAACCGCCAAAAAAATCAAGCCCCGGCGCGCATGCGGCGAACGACTTCGGCGCGCTCCTCGGCCGCACGGGACGTGTCGTGGCCGAGCAGTTCGGAGCACTGCTGCTCCAGCGAATCGATCTCGCCCAGCACCGCCTCGATATCCTCGCGCTGCTGTTCGAGTGCCGCCCGCCGGTCGGCGAGCACGACGAGGAAGCGCAGCAGTTGGGGGGCCGCGTTGCGCACGCCGCCGTGCATCTCGATCAGCTCCTTGATCTCGGCGAGCGACAGGCCCAGGCGCTTGCCGCGCAGCGTGAGCTTGAGGCGGGTGCGGTCGGACTTCGAGTAAACCCGGGTGCGCCCGACGCGCGAAGGCTTCAGCAGCCCCTGGTCCTCGTAGAAGCGGATCGCGCGCGGAGTCACGTCGAATTCCCGCGCGAGTTCCGTGATGGTGTAGGTTTGTTCGCTTGCCATTGGCCGACCGATCGAAGTAAAACCGGTCCGGAGCGGGCGCGTTGCGTGCCCACCTGCCCGGACAGGGCGAAAAAGTTAATCAGAATTCAGGGGTTTGGGCAATGCTCGATTGCCCCCCTCCAACGGAGACGGTCAGATGACGACAAGCGGAGAACTGCAGTACCCCTTCGACGAAACCCCGGGGGCGGGCGAAGTGAAGCAGATCGCACCCGGCGTGGGCTGGGTGCGCATGCCACTGCCCTTCGCACTCAACCACATCAACCTGTGGACGCTGGACGACGGCGATGCGCTCGCCGTCGTCGACACCGGCTTCGGCCTCGACGCGGTGCGCGACAACTGGAACGCCATCCTCGACCGCGACCGGCGCCCGCTGTCGCGCGTCCTCGTCACCCACAGCCATCCCGACCACCTAGGCCTCGCCGCCTGGCTCGCCGAGCGCGACGGCGCGCCGGTGCAGATGACGCAGGGCGAGTTCTTCAACGGCCACGCGATCTGGAACGAAATCGCGGGCACAGCCGTGGAGGAGATGGTCGCGCACTTCGCCACGCACGGCCTCGACGCCGGGCGCCAGGGGGCCCTGCGCGAGCGCGGCAATTCGTACCGCAAGGGGGTCCCGGCCCTGCCGAAGTCCTACCAGCGCATCTTCGACGGCGACGTGTTGCGCATCGGCGCCCACGACTGGCGGGTGATCGTCGGCTTCGGCCATTCCCCCGAACACGCGAGCCTGTATTGCGAGTCGCTCGGAGTGCTCATTTCGGGCGATATGCTGCTACCGCGCATCTCGACAAACATCAGCGTTTACGCCCTCACGCCGGAAGACGACCTGCTCGGCTGGTTTCTCGAATCATTAAACCGCTTCAAGGACTTGCCCGACGATACGCTCGTGCTACCATCACACGGGCATCCGTTCCGCGGTATCCGTGCGCGCATCGAACAACTCAATGTGCACCACCGTGAACGCTGCGATGCACTATTGGACGAAATCAAGACCCCCCGCAGCGCAGGGGAACTGCTATCGACGCTGTTCCCCCGTGAGTTGGACACCCATCAGGTCATGTTCGCCATGGGAGAGGCGATTGCACACCTCAACTACCTCGTCGCGCGCGGCGAGGTGCGCAAGGTGGGCGACCGGACAGGCATCATCCGATTCGAAAAAACAGCTTGAAAACAGGAGCAAGACAAGAAATGGCCGCACCAACACCCGAGACCGTGTTCGCCGACCTGCCCGACCCCAAGGAAGTCGCGAAAACCTATGCCGAGGTCGCCCAGCGCGCCTCGCACCTCATCAGCGAACACGTCCAGCGCCAGCTCAAGCGGGGCGTCTCGACCCCCAGCGACGAGCTCGGCATCGCGCAGGCCTTCATGGACATGATGGCCAAGCTGCTGGCCAACCCGTACAAGCTGGCGCAGTCGCAGATGAACCTGGTGTGGGACTACTTCTCGCTGTGGCAGCACTCGATGCTGCGCGTGATGGGCATGCACGGCGCGCCGATCGCCGAGCCGGACAAGGCCGACAAGCGCTTCAAGGACGAGCAGTGGGAAGAGCACTTCCTGTTCGACTTCATCAAGCAGTCCTACCTGATCGCCGCGCGCCACGTGCATGACACCGTGTGCTGCGTGGACGGCCTCGACGAGCTGACGCAGAAGAAGGTCAATTTCTACACGCGCCAGTACATCGATGCGCTGTCGCCGTCGAACTTCGCGCTGACCAACCCGGAAGTGTTCCGCGAGACGGTCAAGAACAACGGCCAGAACCTGATCAAGGGCCTCAACAACCTGCTGCGCGACATGGAAGACGGTGGCGGCCAGTTGCGCGTGCGCATGACCGATACCAGCGCCTTCGAACTGGGCAAGAACGTCGGCACCACGCCGGGCAAGGTCGTGTTCCAGACGGACATGATGCAGCTTATCCAGTACACGCCGACGACCCAGAAGGCGTACAAGCGCCCGCTGCTGATCGTGCCGCCGTGGATCAACAAGTTCTACATCCTCGACCTGCGCGAGAAGAACTCGTACGTGAAGTGGTGCGTGGACCAGGGCCACACGGTGTTCGTGATCTCGTGGGTGAACCCGGACGAGCGCCTGGCGGACAAGACCTTCGAGTCCTATGTGCTCGAAGGCGTGATCGCCGCCCTCGACGCGATCGAGAAGCAGACCGGCGAAAAGGAAGTGAACGCCTGCGGCTACTGCCTGGGCGGCACACTGCTGGCAACGACGCTCGCCTACCTCGCGGGCAAGAAGCAGAAGCGCATCGCCGCAGCGACGTTCTTCACGACCATGACCGACTTCTCCGAGCCGGGCGAACTGGGCGTGTTCATCGACGAGCAGCAGGTGTCCAGCCTCGAGAAGAAGATGTTCGAGCGCGGCTACCTCGAAGGCGCCGAGATGGCAGGCACCTTCAACATGATGCGCGCCAACGACCTGATCTGGTCCTTCGTCGTCAATAACTACCTGATGGGCAAGGATCCCTTCCCCTTCGACCTGCTGTACTGGAACTCCGACTCGACGCGCATGCCGGCGAAGATGCACAGCTTCTACCTGCGCGCGATGTACATGGAAAACCGCCTCGTGCAGCCGGGCGGTATCGAGATCGACGGCGTGCCCATCGACCTCGGCAAGATCAAGGTTCCCTGCTACTTCATCTCGACGCTGGAAGATCACATCGCTCCGTGGAAGAGCACCTACACCGGCGCGACCAACTTCGGCGGCCCGGTGCGCTTTGTCCTGGGCGGCTCCGGCCACATCGCGGGCATCGTCAATCCGCCCGTCGCGAACAAGTACGGCTACTGGCTGAACCCGGCCGCAAAGCTGGCCGATACCGCCGACAAGTGGTTCGAGGGCGCCGAGCACCAGCAGGGTTCGTGGTGGACCGACTGGCAGGCGTGGGTCACCGCGCACGACTCGGAGCAGGTCGATGTGCGCGATCCGGCCAAGGGCAAGCTGAAGGCGCTGGAAGACGCCCCGGGTTCCTACGTCAAGATCCGTCTCGACGCCAAGGAAGCGGCCTGATTCCCGCCTGATTCGCATCGTTCCGCAATGAACGCGAGGGGGCCCGGCCCCCTCGTGGTCGTTTACCGGCGCCCCCTCATCCCAGCCCGCCCTTCCCTTTCCGCGATGCCAGCCGCCCCGCTTTCACCCTCGCCGGCCCCGTCCGCCCTGCGCCTCGTGCTCGACACGAACACCGTGATGGCGCTGTGGGCGTTCGAGGACCCGCGGCTCGCATCCCTTCGTGCGCTGATCGAGGGCGGCGCGCCGCGGCTGCTCGTCAATCCGCTGACGCTGGAAGAACTGCGCAGGGTACTGGCCTACCGTCAGTTCGCAATCGCCCCCGAGCGCCAGGCTGCGATCCTCGCCGCCTATGCCGATCGAAGCACGGTGCATCCTCCCCGCGAGGAGGATGCGGACGCCCACGCCCTGCCCGCATGCCGCGACGCGGACGACCAGAAATTTCTCGAACTCGCACGCGACAGCGGCGCGACGCATCTCGTCAGCCGCGACAAGCTGCTGCTCAAACTCAACCGTCACCGACTGGTGCGTCCGCTGTTCGCGATCCTGACTCCCGAAGCGCTGCAGGATGCGCTGCGGTTCGCCGTGTTGTAGGGCGAGAGGAGCCGAACGCGCCTACGGCCCTGCGGTGGCCCGCTGTCCGCCGGAGCGACGGATTCCGTGCGTTACGCGCCGCCTGCGAGCTCGCGCCGAAGCGCCGTGAGGTAGCGCAAGCCGGCCGCCGCACGGCTGCCGTACCAGGACGTCATCTCGCCGTCGATCATCACTGCAGGCCGCCCCGACAGCGCGGCGACTTCGGCGAGGTGCCGCTCGCGGAAGCGATAAGGCTCGCTCGACAGGAACACGCGCGCGACGCCCGCCATCCACGGCGCCTGCCAGTCGATCTCCGGATAGCGCCGGCCGGCAGCGGCAGGCAGCGTGTCCCAGCCCACCGCGGCCAGGGTGGCGGAGATGTAGGTGTCGCGCGCAACGCTCATCCACGGCTCGCGCCAGATGAGATACAGGACGTCCTCGCTTGGCAGCCCCTGCGCCACTGCCTGCGCCTCGGCCAGCGCCGCCCCGAGGTCGGCCGCGAGCCGCGCGGCGCGGTCCGCGCAATCGAAGACTCCGCCGAACAGGCGATACAGGTCGAGATTGTCCGCCGGCGCGCAGGGATGGGTCACGATCACGTAAGGCACGAAGGCGGCCAGTTCCTCCACCGTCTCGCGCCGGTTCTCGTCGATATTGACGATCAGGTGGGTCGGCGCGAGTGCGCGCACGGCGTCCATCCTCACGTCCTTGGTGCCGCCCACCTTGGGAATGGTCTTCAGCACTGGGCGCGGATGCACGCAGAAACCGGTGCGCCCGACGAGGCTATCGGCGAGCCCGAGATCGCACACGAGCTCGGTCAGCGAGGGCACGAGCGACACAATGCGTACCTCGCCGGAGGCCCGCAGGTGTTCGGTACCGAGAGCATCGCGCAGGGGCGTGGCGGCGTCCGCCGAGAGGGAGATTTTCATCGACACGGTGACTGAACGGGAATCGCTCGCAATTGTAGGACAGGTGCGGCGAACACGGGCGGAGCGGACGATGCCCACGTCCTAGCAGGGATTTGCCGCGAGGAATGCGACGCATTTTTCCCTGTTTCGGGATGTTGCATTGCAGTATGCTTTGCCCCCCAACAGAACATCCAGGGGTTGTCGTGCACACTTCAGACCGTGCGGAACACCCGACCGATGCACCCGTCGCCAACGCCCAGCAGCACGCCGGATTGGCCGGGGTCGCCGTTGCAGCGATCGGTGTCGTCTATGGCGACATCGGCACCAGCCCGCTGTACACGCTGAAGGAAGTGTTCAACGGCCCGCATGCCGTGCCGGTAACCCCGGCGAACGTGTACGGCATCCTCTCGCTGGTGTTCTGGGCGCTGATGCTGGTGGTGTCCGCCAAGTACGTGGTCTTCATCACGCGCGCCGACAACCGCGGCGAAGGCGGCATCATGGCCCTGACCTCGCTGGCGCTGCGCGTCGTCCCCGAAGGTCGCAAGGCCTGGGTACTGTCCTCCCTGGGCGTGTTCGGTGCGGCGCTGTTCTACGGTGACGGCATGATCACGCCGGCGATCTCGGTGCTGTCGGCGGTCGAAGGCCTCGAGGTCGCGACACCGGCCTTCGCCCCCTACGTGCTGCCGATCGCCCTCGTGGTGCTGGTCGGCCTTTTCATGATGCAGCGACACGGCACCCACAAGGTGGGGGCGATCTTCGGGCCGGTGATGGTGTGCTGGTTCCTCCTGCTCGCGGTACTGGGCATCTCCGGCATCCGCCTGCACCCGGAAATTCTCGGCGCGCTGAACCCCGCGTGGGCGCTGGGCTTCCTCGCCGAAAACCCGCTGCTGGGCTGGCTCGGGCTGGGCGCGGTGGTGCTGGCCATCACCGGCGGCGAGGCGCTGTACGCGGACATGGGCCACTTCGGCCGCCGTCCGATCAAGCTCGCGTGGTTCACGGTTGTGTTCCCCTCGCTGTACCTGAACTACCTCGGCCAGGGCGCGCTGATCCTCGATCACCCGGACAACGTGCGCAACCCCTTCTACCTGCTGGTGCCCGACGAGCTGGTGTACCCCATGGTCGGCATGGCGACGCTGGCGACCATCATCGCCAGCCAGGCGGTGATCTCGGGCGCCTACTCGCTGACCCGCCAGGCGATGCAGCTCGGCTACGCGCCGCGGATGCGCACGATCTTCACGTCGGCACGCGAGATGGGCCAGATCTACGTGCCGGGCATCAACTGGATGCTGCTCGGCGCGGTGATCGCGCTGGTCGTCGGCTTCCGCTCGTCGAGCGCGCTGGCCTCGGCCTACGGCATCGCCGTGACGATGACGATGATGATCGACACGGTGCTCGCCTTCGTCGTCGTGCGTGCCCTGTGGGGCTGGGGTCCGCTCAAGGCCGGACTCTTCCTCGTCGTGTTCCTCGCCGTGGACTTCGCCTTCTTTTCCGCGACCACCGTGAAGATCCTCGCCGGCGGCTGGTTCCCGCTGCTGATCGGGGCGCTGATCTTCACCTTCCTGACGACCTGGAAGCGCGGGCGCGCAATGCTCAACAACCGCATCCGCACGGACACGATCCCGCTCGACCTGTTCATCCAGTCGATGTTCACCAGCCCGCCGCCTCGCGTCGAAGGCACCGCGGTATTCCTGACCACGTGGCTGGACACCGTGCCACGCGCGCTGCTGCACAACATCCTGCACAACAAGGTGCTGCACGAACGCATCGTGCTGCTGAAGGTGCACACCGCAGACGTGTCCCACGTGCCGGAAAAGGACCGCATCGAGCTCGAGGAGGTCGACTACGGCTTCTATCGCCTGCGCCTGACCTTCGGCTTCATGGACGACCCCGACATCCCCGCCGAACTCGCGCGCTGCGCCACGCACGGACTCGCCTTCGCGACCATGGAGACCTCGTTCTTCCTCGGCCGCGAAACCATCGTCCGACGCGTCGGCTCGGGCATGGCGCGCTGGCGCGAGCGCCTCTTCATCGTCATGTTCCGAAATGCCGGCAGCGCGGCCGACTACTTCCACCTGCCGCCGAACCGGGTGGTGGAACTGGGCACGCAGGTCGAGTTGTAAACCCGCGGCATCGGTCAAGGCGATGTCACGCCGACTCGCGACCCTGACGCGGCGACTCGCCGCACTCGCAATGGTCGCATGGACCCAAGGCGCGAGCGCGGTCGGCGAGCCATGGCAAGGTGCCGCCTTCGAGGGCGACCGCGCCGCGCTGGAGAAACTCGCCGCGGCCGGTGCGCGCGTCGTGCGCGTGTATCGCGAATCGGACGCGTGGGTGCTGGATGCCGCCGAGGCGCTCGGGCTCAAGGTGGTGATGGGGCTGTGGGTCGGGCACCCGCGCCACGGCTTCGACCTCCGCGACCCGGGCGCCGTGCAGGCGCAGGAACAGGCGATTGGCTCCTTCGTCACGCGCCACCGCGGCCACCCCGCACTGCTCGCATGGGGCGTCGGCAACGAGGTCGAGACCGGCGAGACAGACCCCTTGCCGTCCTGGCGCGAAGTGGACCGGCTCGCTGGCGTCGTCAGGGCGCTCGACCCCGCCCACCCGACGCTGATGGTCGTCGCCGACACCGGCATGGCGCAGTTGCGCACGCTCGCCGGCTGCTGCCCGAACGTCGACCTGCTGGGCATCAACGTCTACGCCGGTGCGGTGTTCGACCTGCCGCAGCGCCTTCGCGACGCGGGCATTGCGAAGCCGGTCGTGGTCAGCGAACTGGGACCGCTCGGCCAGTGGCAGGCCGGCAGGAAACCGTGGGGAGCGCCGGTCGAGCCGACGAGCAGCGAGAAGGCCGCCTTCTTCCGCGACGCGCTCGCCTTCCTGCGCAATCAGCCGCAGATCGCGGGCGTGTTTCCCTTCCTGTGGGGCACGAAGCAGGAGCAGACTGCGACGTGGCACGGTCTGCTGCTCGCCGACGGCAGCCTCACCGCAATGACGGATGCGCTGGCGCAGGCCTGGGGCAAACCGGTCGCCGAACCGGCGCCGGCGATCCGCGGCATCGGCATCGCGGCCGACGTGTTCGCGCCGGGCGCGGAGATTTCCGCGGGCGTCGACGTCGCCTCCTTCGACGGCTCGCCGCTACGGGTCACGTGGAACGTGTTCGCCGAGGCGACCGACCTGCGCAAGGGCGGCGACACGGAAGCCGCGCCGCCGCGCATCGAGGTGCGCATACTGCACGCCGACGCGACGAGCGTGCGCTTCCTCGCCCCACAGCAGCCGGGCGCCTACCGGCTCTTCATCACGATTCGCGACCGCAGGGGCAAGGCAGCGACCGCGAACCTGCCCTTCCTCGTGCGCTGAGCGCGCAACTTCAGTCCGCGAGCTGCGGGCGGACGCCCTTGCCGCCGACGCGCCGGCCGACCACGTGCATCTCGCACGCCTTGCAGTCGAAGCGCAGCGTCAGCGGTTCGCGCACGACGCGTTCGCCGTCCGCGCGCTCCTGCCACAAGGTCATCGGATCGGGGCGGATGCCCTTCACCTGCTTCGGGCACAGGTTGAAGCTGTAGCGCAGGCAGTGTTTCGTGATCATCAGCGACACGAGCCCATCCTCGTGGTTCGCCTCGAACGCGTCGGCGATCAGCTCGACGCCGTGCTTGCGGTAGAACTCGCGCGCACGGACGTTGAAGACGTTGCCGAGGTAGTTGAGCGAAGTGTCCGGGTAGCGTGCCGGCGGATCGACCGGAAGGGCACGCGGCGGGCGTTGCCACGCCACCGCACGGGCCTCGGCGAGCGCGTCGGCTGCGGCGCGGCGCAGCGCGTTGAGCTGGCCGACCGGCACGAACCAGGGCTGCGCGGTGTCGATCGCCACCTCATCCGCAGCGGCGACGAACATCGTGCCGCCCAGCTTCCCGAGGCTGTCGCGCAAGGTCGCCCGGGCGCGCTCCGGGTCGCGCGCCTCGACCTTGTCGCAGGCGAGCGTGGCCGTTGCCGACACCCCCGTCTCGTCGGTGATCGTCAGCGCCAGTCCGTCGGCGGCATCGGCCAGGCGCAACGCGACCCGCACGCGACGCTCGGCCGATTTGCCGCCGAGTTGCTTCTCGAACGCATGATCAACGTTGCGGTACAAGGTCGCACCTGTCACGAGTCCCTGCGGCAGGTCGACGAGCTGGATCCGGTCGCCATCGACGCGGTTGACGCGCGCCCCCTGCAGCTCGCCGGCAGCGTCGAACCATGCCAGCCCGTCGCCGTTGGCGAGCGGCTCGGCGGCATCGACGGTGACGAAGCGCCCGCTCACGCCCCGCACGTGACCGACCGGGGCGCCGACGAACTTGGGTGACTCGAAGGACTCGATGTCGCCGTGCCGGCCATTGACGAAATAGTCCGTGCTGCCGCGATTGAAGGTCTTGTCCGGCCGCGGCGTGAAGGTGAAGGTCGAGCGGCCCGCCGAACTGCGCGCGAATTCCGGCCGGGTCTCTAGGATGCCGTCGAGCTGCTGGCGGTAATGCGCGGTCACGTTCTTTACGTAGGCCAAGTCCTTCAGCCGGCCCTCGATCTTGAACGAACGGATGCCCGCGTCGATCAGCGCCTCCAGGTTCGCCGTCTGGTCATTGTCCCTGAGCGAGAGCAGGTGCCGGCGCTCGGCCACCGGCGAGCCGTCGGCGTCCTTCAGCGACCACGGCAGGCGGCACATCTGCGCGCACTCGCCGCGGTTCGCGCTGCGCCCGGTGAAGGCATGGCTGATCGTGCACTGGCCCGAATAGCTGACGCACAGCGCACCGTGGATGAAGAACTCCAGCGCGCAACGCTCGCGGTCCGTGGCGTCGGCGATCGCACGGATCTGCCGCAGGTCGAGTTCGCGCGCCAGCACGATCTGCGAGAACCCCACGTCCTGCAGGAAGCGCGCCTTCGCGGGTGTGCGGATGTCGCACTGCGTGCTCGCGTGCAGCTGGATCGGCGGCAGATCCAGCTCCAGCAAGCCCATGTCCTGCACGATCAGCGCGTCCACGCCGGCCTCGTACGCCTGGACGACCACCCTGCGCGCCTCATCCAGCTCGTCATCGCGCAGGATCGTGTTGAGCGCCAGCAGCACGCGCGCCGAATAGCGGTGCGCATGTGCGGCGAGCGCGGCGATGTCCGACATGCTGTTGCCGGCCGAGGCGCGCGCGCCGAAGGACGGCCCGCCGATATACACGGCGTCGGCTCCATGCTCGACGGCGGCAACGCCGGCTTCGAGATTGCGGGCGGGAGCGAGGAGTTCGAGGGCGAAGGCGTGCGACATCGGGAAACCGGGCAAATGGAAGGAGCGTACCGCCTGGTGCGGGGGCCCCGGAATGATAGGACTTTTTCCCCTCGCACCGTCACCGATCGCACGTCCCGCGAGCTCGCAACAGATCGTTACAAGTCGTGAATTCCTTCACACGAACGGCCAGCCCCCTGTACCTCCGGCCAATACCGTCCGGACCTCGGCGGCCCTATTCTGTTACCGAGTGTAAAAGAATTCCCGCGCAGCTGCCGCTCGGCGGCTTCGCCAGACGATCAGAGGAGCAGGAAAAATGGCACAAGCGATTGCAGTAGTCGTGGCGGTCACCGGCAGGGCGTTCGCGCGCGACGTAAAAGGCAACCTGCGTCCGCTCAAGGCGGGTGACACGCTGCAGGAAGGCGAAGTGGTCATCACGATGGCTGGAGGCCAAGTCGAACTGGCGATGGCCGACGGGGCCCCGATGACAGTCGCCGCGGATCAGGTCGTGACGCTCACCGCCGAGGTCTCGGCGACGAGCCGACCGGGCCGCGAGGACGCCCAAGTCTCGCAGGATACCGTCGACCAGGTGATCCAGGCGCTTGAACAGGGCGGGAACCTCGACGATCTCGAAGCCCCTGCGGCCGGTCTGGCCGGCGGCGGCGGTGGCGAAGGCAACAACTTCGTGCGCCTGCTGCGGATTTCCGAAGGGGTCAGCCCGCTCGACTTCCAGTACGCACAGGAAACGACGGCACTCCTCCAGCCTGAAGAGCCGGCACCGATTGCCGAAGAGCCGCAAGCGCCCGCAGCGGGCGCGACGGTCACCCTCGGCGACGTCACGGTGTTCGAAGGCTCGGGCACGGCGACGATCACCGCGACCGTCAGCAGCCCGGTCACCGGCAACGACTTGGTGATCACGCTGAGCAACGGCGCGATCATCGTCATCCCGGTCGGCTCCACCACAGGAACCTCCACTCCGTTCCCGATTCAGGGTGACGACCCCTATATCGACGGCGAAACATTCCCCGTGTCGGTTGTCGACACCAGCGGCAGCGGCTTTGGCACGGTCACGCCGACCGGTCCGGCCACCGTGGTGGTGAACGACACCATCGACGAGACCAACTCGTCGCTCGCCGTAAAGCTCGAGGCAGCTCCGTCGCTCACCGAGGACGGCGCCACCCTCACGTACGTCGTCACGCTCAACGCCGCCGTGCGTCCGGGCGACGATCCGGTGACGATCACCTTCACCGACCTCGCTGGCAATACGCAGTCGATCATCATCACCGAGGGCACCAGCGGCTCGATCGATGTATCCATTCCTGAATCCCTGTTCGAGGATGTCTACAAGGAAGCGCCTATCGACCCGCTCGTCGCGACCAATGTCACCCTTTCGGGTGGCTCGGACTTCGAGGCACTTGGTGTCCCAACGGTAGGTACGGTGCAGTTGGTTGACAGCATCGACACCACCACCGTCACGCTGAGCTCGGCCACCAACGGCGAGGCCATCACCGAGGGCGGCAGCATCGTCTACACCGTCACCGCCAGCAATCCGGTCACCGTCGCCCCGCTCGTGGTCACGCTCTCCAACGGCGTCGTCATCACCATCCCGGTCGGCGAGACCTCCGCCAGCTCCGATCCGGTCGCCGTACGTGCCGACGAAGCCTATGTGCAAGGCAGCGAGTCTCTGGCCGACGTCACCATCAGCGGCACCCCCACCGGCGGCAACTTCGAGGCCGTCACCACCGCCGGCACCGTCTCCAACACCGTCGTCGATGACAGCGACCCGACCACCGTCACGCTGAGCTCGGCCACCAACGGCGAGGCCATCACCGAGGGCAGCAGCATCATCTACACCGTCACCGCCAGCAATCCGGTCACCGTCGCCCCGCTCGTGGTCACGCTCTCCAACGGCGTCGTCATCACCATCCCGGTCGGCGAGACCTCCGCCAGCTCCGATCCGGTCGCCGTGCGCGCCGACGAGGCCTATGTGCAAGGCAGCGAGTCTCTGGCCGACGTCACCATCAGCGGCACCCCCACCGGCGGCAACTTCGAGGCCGTCACCACCGCCGGCACCGTCTCCAACACCGTCGTCGATGACAGCGACCCGACCACCGTCACGCTGAGCTCGGCCACCAACGGCGAGGCCATCACCGAGGGCGGCAGCATCATCTACACCGTCACCGCCAGCAATCCGGTCACCGTCGCCCCGCTCGTGGTCACGCTCTCCAACGGCGTCGTCATCACCATCCCGGTCGGCGAGACCTCCGCGAATTCCGAGCCGGTCGCCGTACGCGCCGACGAGGCCTATGTCCAGGGCACCCAGACCCTCGCCCCGGTCACCATCGACGGCACCCCCACCGGCGGCAACTTCGAGGCCGTCACCACCGCCGGCACCGTCTCCAACACCGTCGTCGATGACAGCGACCCGACCACCGTCACGCTGAGCTCGGCCACCAACGGCGAGGCCATCACCGAGGGCGGCAGCATCGTCTACACCGTCACCGCCAGCAATCCGGTCACCGTCGCCCCGCTCGTGGTCACGCTCTCCAACGGCGTCGTCATCACCATCCCGGTCGGCGAGACCTCCGCCAGCTCCGATCCGGTCGCCGTGCGCGCCGACGAGGCCTATGTGCAAGGCAGCGAGTCTCTGGCCGACGTCACCATCAGCGGCACCCCCACCGGCGGCAACTTCGAGGCCGTCACCACCGCCGGCACCGTCTCCAACACCGTCGTCGATGACAGCGACCCGACCACCGTCACGCTGAGCTCGGCCACCAACGGCGAGGCCATCACCGAGGGCGGCAGCATCGTCTACACCGTCACCGCCAGCAATCCGGTCACCGTCGCCCCGCTCGTGGTCACGCTCTCCAACGGCGTCGTCATCACCATCCCGGTCGGCGAGACCTCCGCCAGCTCCGAGCCGGTCGCCGTACGTGCCGACGAAGCCTATGTGCAAGGCAGCGAGTCTCTGGCCGACGTCACCATCAGCGGCACCCCCACCGGCGGCAACTTCGAGGCCGTCACCACCGCCGGCACCGTCTCCAACACCGTCGTCGATGACAGCGACCCGACCACCGTCACGCTGAGCTCGGCCACCAACGGCGAGGCCATCACCGAGGGCGGCAGCATCGTCTACACCGTCACCGCCAGCAATCCGGTCACCGTCGCCCCGCTCGTGGTCACGCTCTCCAACGGCGTCGTCATCACCATCCCGGTCGGCGAGACCTCCGCCAGCTCCGATCCGGTCGCCGTACGTGCCGACGAAGCCTATGTGCAAGGCAGCGAGTCTCTGGCCGACGTCACCATCAGCGGCACCCCCACCGGCGGCAACTTCGAGGCCGTCACCACCGCCGGCACCGTCTCCAACACCGTCGTCGATGACAGCGACCCGACCACCGTCACGCTGAGCTCGGCCACCAACGGCGAGGCCATCACCGAGGGCGGCAGCATCATCTACACCGTCACCGCCAGCAATCCGGTCACCGTCGCCCCGCTCGTGGTCACGCTCTCCAACGGCGTCGTCATCACCATCCCGGTCGGCGAGACCTCCGCCAGCTCCGATCCGGTCGCCGTGCGCGCCGACGAGGCCTATGTGCAAGGCAGCGAGTCTCTGGCCGACGTCACCATCAGCGGCACCCCCACCGGCGGCAACTTCGAGGCCGTCACCACCGCCGGCACCGTCTCCAACACCGTCGTCGATGACAGCGACCCGACCACCGTCACGCTGAGCTCGGCCACCAACGGCGAGGCCATCACCGAGGGCGGCAGCATCGTCTACACCGTCACCGCCAGCAATCCGGTCACCGTCGCCCCGCTCGTGGTCACGCTCTCCAACGGCGTCGTCATCACCATCCCGGTCGGCGAGACCTCCGCCAGCTCCGATCCGGTCGCCGTACGTGCCGACGAAGCCTATGTGCAAGGCAGCGAGTCTCTGGCCGACGTCACCATCAGCGGCACCCCCACCGGCGGCAACTTCGAGGCCGTCACCACCGCCGGCACCGTCTCCAACACCGTCGTCGATGACAGCGACCCGACCACCGTCACGCTGAGCTCGGCCACCAACGGCGAGGCCATCACCGAGGGCGGCAGCATCATCTACACCGTCACCGCCAGCAATCCGGTCACCGTCGCCCCGCTCGTGGTCACGCTCTCCAACGGCGTCGTCATCACCATCCCGGTCGGCGAGACCTCCGCCAGCTCCGATCCGGTCGCCGTACGCGCCGACGAGGCCTATGTCCAGGGCACCCAGACCCTCGCCCCGGTCACCATCGACGGCACCCCCACCGGCGGCAACTTCGAGGCCGTCACCACCGCCGGCACCGTCTCCAACACCGTCGTCGATGACAGCGACCCGACCACCGTCACGCTGAGCTCGGCCACCAACGGCGAGGCCATCACCGAGGGCGGCAGCATCATCTACACCGTCACCGCCAGCAATCCGGTCACCGTCGCCCCGCTCGTGGTCACGCTCTCCAACGGCGTCGTCATCACCATCCCGGTCGGCGAGACCTCCGCGAATTCCGAGCCGGTCGCCGTACGCGCCGACGAGGCCTATGTCCAGGGCACCCAGACCCTCGCCCCGGTCACCATCGACGGCACCCCCACCGGCGGCAACTTCGAGGCCGTCACCACCGCCGGCACCGTCTCCAACACCGTCGTCGATGACAGCGACCCGACCACCGTCACGCTGAGCTCGGCCACCAACGGCGAGGCCATCACCGAGGGCGGCAGCATCATCTACACCGTCACCGCCAGCAATCCGGTCACCGTCGCCCCGCTCGTGGTCACGCTCTCCAACGGCGTCGTCATCACCATCCCGGTCGGCGAGACCTCCGCGAATTCCGAGCCGGTCGCCGTACGCGCCGACGAGGCCTATGTCCAGGGCACCCAGACCCTCGCCCCGGTCACCATCGACGGCACCCCCACCGGCGGCAACTTCGAGGCCGTCACCACCGCCGGCACCGTCTCCAACACCGTCGTCGATGACAGCGACCCGACAACGCTAACCCTGACCGGTAGCGCAACCGTTACGCCTGGGGGGACGATTACCTATGAGGCAACGCTGAACCACGAAGTGCGCCCCGGCGACGCTCCGGTCCTCGTCACGCTGTCCAACGGTCTGTCATTCCAGATCACCTCGGGCACAACCGGGTCCATCACAACGACAGCTCCGAATGATGGAACGACGCCATCCGTCGGCCCGGTTACCGCGACGGCAACCCAGACCGTCAGCGGATCTCAGGGCTCGTTCGAAGCAATTACTGCGGCCGGGTCCGTAACGACCGACATCAACTACACACCTTCGCTCACGACATCGAACCAGACGGTCGATGAAACCGGCGGACTGGACAGCGTTATCGGAACACTCACCGTCAACTACAGCGGAGACGGTGCTGGCACGCTGGAACTGGCCGCCACGGGCGCATCCTGGTCCTCAGCCGAGAAAACTCTGACCGCCAATGACGGCAGCTGGACGGTTGCAGTGAATGGCGACGGCACCTACACCTTCACCCAACTGAAGGCGATGGCGCACCCGGACGCGTCGAACCCGAACGACGCGATCCAGCTGACGATCACGGCGAATGTCGTGGATGGAGACGGGACGCCTGCGTCGAAGACCTTCACGGTTACCGTTCTGGATGACGGTCCGATTGCCTTCGTCCCCTCGACGACCGTGATGCTGAACACCGCAGCATCCACTTTCGCAGGCGCACTCGACCTCGACACCAATATCCTCAACAACTACGGAACAGACGGCGGCACGATTCAATTCGCGTCGAGCCTCGCCGGTAGCACCACGCTGACGTCCGGCGGCCTGCCGATCACCTATGCGATCTCGGCAAACGGCCAAGTCCTGACTGCATCAACCGCAGCCGGGACGGTATTCACCGTAACCCTCGACCCGACGAACGGCCAGTACCAAGTGCAGATGTACGGGACTGTTGATGGTGGGGCGACGTCGATCGACTTCAACACCGCTGGATACAAGTTTACAGGCGGGAACTCGGGATGGGCCGGGTTCAATACCGACGCCAACGACAACAGCCTCGATCTGCTCATCACGCCGATGGTGAAGAACGCCAGCGGGACCTACGTGAGCACCGGAACGGTCAACACAAGTGCGATTGCGGGTGGGGTCGGTGATGGGAACAGTGTCGGCGCCGGCGAAGCAATTCGAATCGACTTCGTCACCGACCTCTCGGGCGATCCGAAGAACCTCAAACCCTACACGTCGATCAACACGAGTCACGCGTTCGACGGCCACTACACGGCAAATGGTACGTCTGCACTCTTCACCGAGATTTCTGGAGGCGCCAAGAAGAGCGAAGTGTTGATCAAGGCCTTTGACGACTTCGATACCGATAACGTGGTCGGAGACGGAGCACAAGACTCGGTGATTGCGATCGGCATCACCTACAACGGAAAAACCCAAATCATTTCGGCTCAGGCGATCGGTACGACAGCAACTCTGTTCATGATCGGCGGAAACCAATTCACAGTGACGTTCGTCGATCTCGACCCGGGTGTCGGAACCAAGTACGAAGTGAAGGTTGCCGGTGTAGTGTCTGACACGCAGATCGCGACCTACACGGCCGACGGCTACAGCAGCATCGAGTACCAGCACTTCAGCGGCGAGGATTTCAAGATCGGCGACTTCGGCACCACCCACCTTACTCAGGGGCTACCGATCAACTTCGGCCTGCCGCTCGAGGTGATCGACGCGGATGGTGACAAGGTGACGGCCACCCTCGATGTCAATCTGGTTCCGAACCATCTGACAACGCAGAACTACACTGCCGCGGCGACGGGTGTCACTGCAAGTGCATCAACCGACGCGCCGCACATTCTCGGTTCGGATTACGACGACACTCTTACCGGCAATGCGGCCGACAACATCCTCTATGGTGGCAAGGGCGGCGATCAGTTGTCCGGGCTTGGCGGCAATGACCGGATAATCGGCGGGGACGGGAACGACACCATCTCTGGCGGCGCAGGTAACGACATCCTTACCGGCGGAATTGGCGCCGACACCTTCAAGTGGGCCCTTGCCGACGCCAACTCCGCGAGCGTGCCGACGGACACGATCAAGGACTTCAACACCGCGGACGTCATTGTCGGTGGCGACCGCCTTGATCTGAAGGATCTGCTGGAAGGAGGGGCGAACGCCACCGATCCGCTGACCGACTACCTGCACTTCAGTTACAACGCCGGCACCAAGGCAACCACGATCGAGGTGCACTCCGGCGGCACCGGAGCACCAGTTGATCAGGTCATCGTGCTCGAAAACGTCGATCTGACCAACGGCGGCACGCTGACCACGGACCAGGCGATCATCATCGACCTCATGAACAAGGGCAAACTCATCACCGACTGACGCCCTGACGATTCGCCCGGCGGCCTCACGGCCGCCGGGCTTTTTTTCGTCCGTACTCCTCGCTCACACCATCCCGCGCAGCTCCCTCAGCAGCACCGACAGCATCGACATCTCGATCGCCTGCGCCATTTTCACGTCGGCAAGCAGGTGGCGGTAGCGCTCGATCTGCGGCATGCGGCGCTCTTCCCACGCGGCAATGAGGTCGTCGGGTTGGCCCAGGTCGGGGGAGGCCTTCAGAATCTCCGCCGCCAGGCTGCGGGCGAGGGTCGACAGGTCCACGCGCAATGCGCCGCGTGCGAGATTCTGCCAGCGCGTGTCTGCCGGCAGCGCGGCGATTTGCGCGCCGAGCCAGTACAAGTCGAGGTGCCCGCCGAGGGTGAAATACACGGCGGCCACCGTTCCCTCGGGGCGGCCGGTATCGGCGACGATCTCGACGAGGTCGAGCGCCGAGTACAGCTCGTCGAGCAGGGCGATGCGCAGCGCGAGCTCTCCGGGCGCCCCCCGCTCGACATAGCGCGCGGTCACGACGTCGAGCTGCGCGCGGTAGTCGTCCGACACGAGGCGGTACAGGTGCTCGGACAGCGCTTTCACGCCGGGGCCGAAGCGGGCCAGCGTGGCCTGGAGGTCGGCGAGCCATTCGCGGTGGCGCAGGAACCAGGTCGTGCCGCGCTGCACGAGGCGGCCACAGTCGGTGATCATCGCCGTCTGGACGGCGTCGTCGACGCGATTGTCGAGTTCCTCGATCGCGCGCCAGATCGGCACCAGGCCGAAGATCTCGCGCGTGGCCATGTAGGCGCGCACGATCTCCGCGGGCGTCGCGCCCACTTCGCCCTGCAGGCGACTCACGAAGGTGGGGCCGACACGGTTGATCATGCTGTTGATGACATGCGTCGAGATGATCTCGCGGCGCAGCGGATGCTTAGCGATGTGCGCGGCGAAGCGTTCGCGCAGCGGTGCCGGGAAGTAGCGCGACAGCGCGCTGCCGATGTAGGGGTCTTCCGGCACGTCGGACGCGAGCACCTCGTCGTAGAGCTCGATCTTGCTGTACGCGAGCAGCACCGCGAGTTCGGGCGTGACGAGGCCGGTGCGTGCGGCAGCGCGTTCGGCGATCTCGTCGTCGAGCGGCAGGAACTCGAGCTTGCGGTTGAGTCGCCCGGCAAAACTCAGGCGGCGGATGAACTCGGCCTGCTCGTCCAGCAGCGCCACGCCGCGCGCGCGCGTCACCGACAGCACCTGCGTCTGCGCGTAGTTGTCCCGCAGCACCAGCGCCGCGACCTCGTCGGTCATCTCGGCGAGCAGGGCGTCGCGCTGCTTGCCCGTGAGTTCGCCCTCGGCGATCACGCTGTTGAGCAGGATCTTGATGTTGACCTCGTGGTCGGAGCAGTCCACGCCACCGGAGTTGTCGATCGCGTCGGTGTACAGCTTGCCCCCCTTCAGCGCGTACTCGATGCGCCCGAGCTGGGTCATGCCGAGGTTGCCGCCCTCGCCAATCACGCGGCAGCGCAGCTCGGCACCGTTCACGCGCACCGCGTCGTTGGCGCGGTCGCCGACCGAGGCGTCGGTCTCGTTCGTCGCCTTGACGTAGGTGCCGATACCGCCGTTGTAGAGCAGATCGACCGGCGCGCGCAGGATCGCGCGGATCAGTTCGGACGGCGTCAGCGACTCGGCCTCGACGCCCAGCACCGCCTGCATCTGCGGCGACAGCGCGATCGACTTGGCGCTGCGCGGCCACACGCCGCCGCCGGCTGAGATCTTCGTGCGGTCGTAGTCGTTCCAGGAGGAGCGCGGCAGCGCGAAGAGGCGTTCGCGCTCGACGAAGGAGGCTTCCGGGTCGGGATCGGGGTCGATGAAAACGTGCCGGTGATCGAAGGCCGCGACCAGGCGCGTCTTGCGCGAGCGCAGCATGCCGTTGCCGAACACGTCGCCCGACATGTCGCCGACACCGACTGCGGTGAAGGGCTGCTCCTGCGTGTCGATGCCGAGCTCGCGGAAGTGGCGCTTCACCGATTCCCAAGCGCCGCGCGCGGTGATCGCCATCTTCTTGTGGTCGTAGCCGGCCGAACCGCCGGACGCGAAGGCGTCGCCGAGCCAGAAACCGTACTCGGCCGCGACAGCGTTCGCGTAGTCGGAGAAGCTTGCCGTGCCCTTGTCGGCGGCGACGACGAGATAGGGATCGTCGCCGTCGTGGCGCACCACGTGGGGCGGCGGCACGACGCGCCCCTGAACGAGGTTGTCGGTCAGATCGAGCAGGCCGTGCAGGTACAGGCGGTAACACGCGATGCCTTCGGCGAGGACGGCTTCACGATCCCCCGCGGGGGGCGGATTCTTGACCACGAAGCCGCCCTTGGAGCCGACCGGCACGATCACGGCGTTCTTGACGATCTGCGCCTTCACCAGGCCCAGCACCTCGGTGCGGTAATCCTCCATGCGGTCCGACCAGCGCAGCCCGCCGCGCGCGACCTTGCCGCCGCGCAAATGCACACCCTCGAAGCGCGGCGCGTAGACGAAGATCTCGTACATCGGCATCGGCTGCGGCAGGTTGGGGATGCGCTTCGGGTCGAACTTGAACGAAAGGTAGGGCTTGAACGTGCCGTCCGCGCCCCGCTGGTAGTAATTCGTGCGCAACGTCGCGCGCACCATTGCGAGGAACTGGCGCAGGATGCGATCCTCGTCGAGGTTGGCAACGTCGTTGAGGGCGTCGTCGATGCCGGCCAGCACCGTCGCCTCGTGGCGGACACGCTCCTCGCTGCGGGCCGGGTCCAGGCGCAGCGCAAAGAGCTCGATCAGCTGACGCGCGAGCCGCGGATGGGCGGCGAGCGTCTGCTGCATGTAGGCCTGACTGAACGTGAAAGCAGCCTGCTTCATGTGTTTCGCATAGGCGCGCAGCACGCTGATCTCGCGCCAGGTGAGCCCCGCGAGCAGGGTCAGGCGGCTGAAGTCGTCGCTTTCGGTCTCGCCGCGCCAGGCACGCAGGAAGGCATCGTGGAAGAGCGGGCGCAGCGTGTCGATGTCCAGCTCCTCGGCCCCCGCATACGCGAGGCCGAAGTCGTGGATCCAGACCCATTCGCCATCCTGGCGCGCAATCTCCGAAGGCCGCTCGTCGATGACCTTCACGCCCATGCGCTCGAGCATCGGCAGGCTCTGCGACAACGGCACCGGCGCGCCCGCGCGGTAGATCTTGAAATTGAGCCGTCCCGCAGGCGCCTCCAGCGGAATGTAGAGGCTCATCGCCAGCCCGTCTGCGGCCACCGACTCCATCTGCTCGATGTCGAACACCGCCATGCGCGGCGAATACTCCTCGCGATAGCCGGCCGGGAAGGCGCTGCCGTAACGACGCAGCAGGGCCATGCCGCGCTCCTCGCCGCAGTGCTCGAGCAGCACGCGCTGCAACTCGTCCTCCCAGCGCCGCGTGGCGCGCACGATGCGCTGCTCGAGCTCGTGCACCTCGAAGGGCGGGATCACCGAATCGCGCGTGCGCACGATGATCAGCACGCGCGCGAGCGCCGACTCGAAGAACTGCACGTCGAAGTCCGAGCTCGCGCCGTTGAAGGCTTCCATCAGCACCGCCTGCATGCGCAGGCGCTGGTCGGTGTTGTAGTGCTCGCGCGGCACGTAGATGAGACACGCGACGAAGCGCGCGAAGGGGTCGCAGCGCACGAAGAGGCGCGTGCGCTGGCGCTCGCCCAGGTGCAGGATGCCCATCGCCTGGTGGTAGAGCTCTTCGGGGTCGATCTGGAACAACTCGTCGCGCGGGTAACGCTCGAGGATCGTGAGCAGCGCCTTCGCCGCGTGGCTCTTGGGCATCAGGCCGGCGCGCGCGATCACCGCATCGACCTTGCGGCGCAGGAAGGGGATGAGCTTGGGGCTGGCGCTGTAGGCGGTGGACGCCAGAAGGCCGATCACGCGGCGCTCTCCGCACACATGGCCGTCCGCGTCGAAGCGCTTGATGCTGAAGCGGTCGATGTAACCGACGCGATGCACGGTCGAGCGCGTGTTCGACTTGGTGACGGTGAGCAGCACCGGCAGATTGGGCAGCGTCGTCTTTAGCTCCGCAGGCAGCGCGCCGAACGACCGCGAGCGCTTATCGCCCTCCATCTCGCGCAGCAGGCCGAGCCCCGACCCGGCGACGATCGACAGTTCCGGTGTGCCGCCGTCGGCCGCAGCCAGCTCGTAGTCGCGGCAGCCCAGCAGCACGAGGTTGTCGTCCATCAGCCACCGCAGGAAGGCGACGCTCTCCTCGATTTCCTCCGCCGGAACCGGCGGCGGATTGTGCTCGATCTCGGCGCTGATGTCGGCGACGCGCTGCTGCATCGCGGGCCAGTCGGCCACCGCCACGCGGACGTCGGCGAGCACGCGCTCGAGGCCCGCACGCAGCGCTTCGAGGTCGCCCGCATCGGTGCGCCGGTCGACCTCGACGTGGATGATGGATTCGTAGCGCCCCGCACCCGCGTCGTCGGCGACGCCCTGATAGACACCCTCGACGTCGCGCACGATGCGCATCACGGGGTGGACGATCAGGTGCAGCGTGAGCCCCTGGCGATTGACCTCCATTGCGATCGAGTCGACGAGGAAGGGCATGTCGTCGTTGACGATCTCGATCACCGAGTGGGTCGATTCCCAGCCGTGCTCCTCGAGCTTCGGGTTATACACCCGCAGACGAGTGCCGCCGCGGTGCTTGCGCGCGAAGTGCCAGTGGCTGAGCACCGCACCGTAGAGGTCATCGACGGTGTAGTCGGCGATGTCCTCGGGGGCGACCTGGCCGAACCAGCAGCGCGCGAAGTCGCCGACAAGTGTCGCCTGGTCCGAGGGGAGCTTGAGTTGGATCTGCTCGAGGATCGCTTCGAAACTTGCGGCACCGCTTTCTGCGTGGCGTGTCTGCATCGCTGTCTCCCGCGTGACGGGGGCTGCGCCGCGACAGGCCGATCAGTCGGGCAGCTGCCCACCTTATCCGCATCACCATACCCGCATCGCGTGCGGCGGGGAAGGGGCGCAGTGCCGCCGCCTCAGCGGAGACCTACAGCGGCAACCCCCGCGGCTTGCGGCCGGCGCGGGCGAACAGGGCGTCGAACACCGGGTTCGGCAGCGCCCGCAGCACGCGCGCGACGACGCCCATCTGCCAGGGCACGACGGCATAGCCGCGGCCGGCGTCGATCAGCTTCGCCATGCGCCGCGCGGCCTCGTCGGCCTGCAGCATGAAGGGCATCGGATATTTATTCACGGCGGTCATCGGCGTCGCGATGTAGCCGGGCGCGAGCGTCACCACGCGCACGCCGCTGCCGCGCAGCTCGACGCGCAGGCTCTCCAGATAGGCGATCGCGGCGGCCTTCGACGCGCTGTACGCGCCCGCGCCCGGCAGGCCGCGGATGCCCGCAACGGACGCGATGCCGACGAGCCGCCCGGAGCCGCGCCGGCGCATCGCCTCGACGAAGGGCTGGAAGCTCGCGACCATGCCGTTCACGTTGGTGCGCATGACGCGCTCGAAGGCCGGGAGGTCCTCGGAGCATTCGGTGAGCGTGCCGACCGACACCCCCGCATTGGCGATGACGATGTCGGGCACGCCGAAACGCGTCAGGTAGGCTTCGGCCGCCCGCGCGAGGGCGTCGGTGTCGCCGACATCGGCCGGCAGGGGGAGATGTTCGCCCGGCAGCTCGGCTGCGAACGCCGCCAGCGCGTCGCCGCGTCGCGCAACGAGGCCGATGTTGGCGCCGCGACCGGCATAATGACGAGCGAAGGCCTGACCGAGGCCGCTGGAGGCGCCGGTCAGGAAAACGCGAAGTCCGGCCGGAGCCGGACTTGCATGGAAAACAGGGCGGGGATCGTGTTTCACGAAAACAGGAATCGAACGGCGCGCCAAAGTGCCGTGGCGGGAGCGCGGCGGCGCCCCGCTACGCGATCGATCAGCCCTTGCCCTTCTCCGAGCGCACGCGCGCAACCAGCTCATTGACGGTCTTGAGCATGCCCTCGTGGCTGCCGGCGGTCGAGGCCGACACCATGAAGCGGCCATCGACGGCCATCATCGGCACGCCACTGACACGGTAGGCCGCGGCGATCTGGTTCGAGCGCTGCACGCGCGACTGCACGCCGAAGGACTTCCACGTGTCGCTGAAACGCTTGGAATCCGTGACGCTGCCGGCCCATTCGAGCAGTACGTCTTCCCTCTGCAGCTGGCGCTTCTGCTCGTGGATCGCGGCGAACACGGCCGGCCCCAGCTTCGACGCTTCGCCCATCGCTTCGAGCGTGTAGTAGATGCGCGCGAGGTTGGTCCATTCGGCGCGGTTGAAGGTAATGGGCACCTTCACGAAATTCACGTCGGCCGGCAGCGTCTTCGTCCAGTTGTTGAGCAGGGGCTCGAAGTCGTGGCAGTGCGGACAGCCGTAGGAGAAGAACTCGATCACCTCGATCTTGCCCGGGACTTCGGTCGCCACCTTGGTCGCCAGGGTCTGGAACGGCTGGCCGGACTTCTGGGCCCATGCAGCGCCGCCAAGAACGGAAAGGGCGGACAGCGCGGACAGTTGCTTGAGGACGGCACGACGATTCATTCAATACTCCCGAGTGGATGACAGGGTCTCAGACGGCAGACCCTGCGAGTTGTTCCCGAAATTTTATAGGCATATCCGCCAGCAGCGGCTGGAGCGTCGCTCAGGGATTGCCCTTGACGACCGTCGCGGTGAAGCCGGCATCCGACAGGCGCGCGCGCACCGGATTCATATCCTCGGGCTTGGCGAAGGGGCCGATGCGCACCCGGTGCATCGTGCGGCCGTCGGCCAGCTGCGCGCGCTGCGCGCTCGCCTCGATGCCGCTCAGCGCAAGCTTGGCCTTCAGGTTGTCGGCTTCGGCGGGGTTCTCGAACGCGCCGATCTGCAGGTAGAGCTTCTCGGGCGCGGCCGGTGCTGCAGCGGCGGGCGCGGCGGGCTTCGCCTCGGTGGGCGCACCCTCGCCCTGCGGCAGGATCTTGTAGAACTCGAAGTCCGGCTTCGCGACCGGCCGGTCGCCCGGCTTGCCCGGCAGCGAGACCGGCGGCTGGTCTCCCGCGGGCGCACGCGCCGCCGCCGGGGCGGGCGCCGTCGGCGTCTGGAAGGGCGAATTGCGCGTGAAGTACCACGCGGCACCGGCCGCGAACAACGCGCCGAGCACCAGTCCGATAAAGATGCCGACGATCACGCCGCCGCGGCTCTTCGCCGGCCGGCTGGCTTTCCTGCTGGGCTTGCGGTCACGACTCACGAAACTCTCCGGCGGTTACATCGACTGCGGCGCCGACACGCCCAGCAGCGCAAGGCCGTTGGCGAGCACCTGGCGCACGGCGGCGGCGAGCGCGAGACGCGCGAGCTTGAGGCCCTCGTCCTCGACCAGCATGCGCTCGGCGTTGTACCAGCTGTGGAACTCGCCGGCGAGGTCCTTGAGGTAGAAGGCGATCTGGTGCGGCGCGTAGTCGGCGGCGGCGCTCTGGATCAGTTCGGCGAAGGCGCCCAGGCGCGCGCACAGCGCGAGCTCGCGTTCGTTCTCGAGGCGCGCGAGGTCGGCCGAGGCCAGTTCGCCGACTTCGCCGCCCCACTGCTGCAGCACCGAGCACACGCGCGCATGGGCGTACTGCACGTAGTAGACCGGGTTCTCGTTGCTCTGACTCTTCGCCAGGTCGAGGTCGAAGTCGAGGTGCTGGTCGCTCTTCCTCAGCACGTAGAAGAAGCGGCAGGCGTCGTTGCCGACCTCACGGCGCAGCTCGCGCAGCGTCACGAACTCGCCCGAGCGGGTCGACATCGCGGCCTTCTGGCCGTTGCGATACAGCACCGCGAACTGCACCAGCGCAACTTCGAGCTTCTCCGGCGGCAGGCCGAGCGCGGCGATTGCGCCCTTCACGCGCGGGATGTAGCCGTGGTGGTCGGCACCCCAGATGTCGATGACACGGTCGAAGCCGCGCTCGTACTTGTTCAGGTGGTAGGCGATGTCCGACGCGAAGTATGTATATAGGCCGTTGTCGCGCTGCACGACGCGGTCCTTCTCGTCGCCGAAGGCGGTGGAGCGGAACCACTTGGCGCCGTCCTGTACGTAAATGTGGCCGCGCTTCTCCAGCTCGGTCACCACGCGTTCGACCAGCCCGGTGTCGAACAGGCTTTTCTCCGAGAACCACTTGTCGAAATGCACGCCGAACTCGTGCAGGTCGTCGCGGCCGTCGCCGAGCTGCTCATTGAGCGCGAAGCCATGGACGAAGGGGTAGTCCTCGCCGAGCAGGCGCTTGGCGTTGGCGATCAGCACGTCGAGGTGCTCCTCGCGCTGGTTCTTGGCCTCGTCGTCCTTGCGCTCGGGCGCGGGCAGCCCCGGCGCGCCGTCAAGGATCTGCGCGGCGGTGAACTTGGCGAAGCGGTCCTTGTGGCCCTCGCGCAGCTCGCGCGCCATCTCGATGACGTAGTCGCCCTGGTAGGCGTTGGGCGGGAAGTCGATCTCGATGCCTTGGAAGGCGAGGTAGCGCAGCCAGGTCGACAGCGCCAGGATGTCCATCTGCCGGCCGGCGTCGTTGATGTAGTACTCGCGCGTGACGTCGTAGCCGGCGAAATCGAGCACCGCCGACAGCGACGCCCCGTAGGCAGCGCCGCGGCCGTGGCCGACGTGCAGCGGGCCGGTGGGATTGGCCGAGACGAACTCGACCTGCACCTTGGACCCGAGCCGCGCGCCGCGGCCGAACTCCGCACCGCGCGCGAGCACCTCGGCGACAACCGAGGTCTTCGCGCCGGAATTGAGCGTGAAGTTGATGAAGCCCGCGCCAGCCACCTCGGTTTTCAAGACTAGCGGCGATGGCGGCAGCTCGGCCAGCAGCATGTTCGCGAGGTCGCGCGGATTGCGGCGCAAGGGCTTGGCGAGCTGCAGCGCGAGGTTGGTGGCGAAGTCGCCATGACCGGCCTGCTTGGGGCGTTCCAGCTGGATCGCGGTGTCGGTGAGGTCGGGGGCGACGCTCTTCAGCGCGGCACGCAGCAGGTCGGCAAGTTGTACTTTCGGATCGGCGCTCATGGCACTCGGAAAAAGAAACTAAACGCGCGATTATAGCGGATCGGCCGGCGAGGCCCGACGCGCACGTGCGGGATAGCGCGCCGCCGCCCTTTCCTCGCGCGGCCCTTCCGGCTAAAGTCCCGCCTTTCTCCCGCCCGGCAATCCAAAGTGCGTCTCTTCCGTCTTGCCAAGATCATCACCGTCGGCCTGCGCTTCGGCCTCGACCAGATGGTGCTCGAAGCCGACCCGAGCGGACGCCTGAACAAGCTGTGGCACGTGGTGTTCTTCTGGCGCCACCCCAAGGCGCCACGCGGCGAACGCCTGCGCCGCGCGCTGGAGTCGCTGGGGCCGATCTTCGTCAAGTTCGGCCAGATGCTATCGACGCGCCGCGACCTGCTTCCGCCCGACCTCGCCGACGAGCTCGCGTTGCTGCAGGACCGCGTCCCGCCCTTCCCGACCGAACAGGCGCTGAAGGTGCTGGAGGACTTCTACGGCAAACCCGTCGACGAGGTGTTCGTCGACTTCGAGCGCACGCCGGTCGCTTCCGCGTCGGTCGCGCAGGTGCATTTCGCGCGCCTGCCCGCCGGCACCGAGGTCGCGGTGAAGATCCTGCGCCCGGGCATCGAGCCGGTGATCGAGCACGACCTCGCGCTGCTCGACACCGCCGCGGCCCTGCTGGAGAAGCTGTGGCCCGAAGCGCGGCGCCTCAAGCCGCGCGAAGTGGTCGCCGAGTTCAGCAAGTACCTGCACGACGAGCTCGACCTGATGCGCGAAGCGTCGAACTGCTCGCAGTTGCGGCGCAACTTCACCAACTCCAGGCTGCTGCAGGTCCCCGAGGTGTACTGGGACTGGTGCGGCAAGTCGGTGATGGTCATGGAGCGCATGCGTGGCGTGCCGATCTCGCAGCTCGATGCGCTGCGCGCGCAGGGTACGGACCTGAAGGCACTGTCTCGCGCAGGCGTCGAGATCTTCTTCACGCAGGTGTTCCGCGACGGCTTCTTCCACGCCGACATGCACCCCGGCAACATCTTCGTGCATGCCGACGGGCGCTACATCGCGCTCGATTTCGGCATCGTCGGCACGCTCAACGCCGAGGACAAGAGCTACCTCGCGCAGAACTTCCTCGGCTTCTTCAAGCGCGACTACAACCGCGTCGCGCGTGCCCACATCGAGGCCGGCTGGGTGCCGGCACACACGCGCGTCGACGAATTCGAGAGCGCGATCCGCGCCGTGTGCGAGCCGATTTTCGACCGCCCGCTGAAGGACATCTCCTTCGGCAAGACGCTGCTGCGCCTGTTCCAGACCGCGCGCCGCTTCGAGATGGAAGTTCAGCCCCAACTCGTGCTGCTGCAGAAAACGCTGCTCAACATCGAGGGCCTCGGCCGCCAGCTCGACCCCGACCTCGACCTGTGGAAAACCGCCAAGCCTTTCCTCGAGCGCTGGATGGACGAGCAGATGGGCTGGCGCGGGATGCTGCGCAACCTCAAGGACGAGGCGCCGTCCTGGGCCGGCACGCTGCCGCAGATCCCCCGCCTCGTCCATCGCGTGCTCGACTCGACTGCCCACCGCCACGAGGTGCAGAGCGGAGAGCTGGAGCGCATCGCGCGCGCGCAGCGCGTCCAGGGGCGCGTGCTGTGGCTCGTCGGCGCGCTGCTCGCGACGCTCGTCGGACTCGAGCTCTACCGCGTCTTCGGCTGAGTGCCACCCGCGGGCGCGCAATCCGTCACACGCCGGATCACGCGCCCCGACATCACCCTGAACGAATCCCCCCGGCCTGCGTCGAACGCATAAGCGCATCGACTATTCGCCCGCCCCCGCCGCGGGCAGGGAGGATGGCCATGACTCACTCCGCGCCGCTTCACGTCCCGCCGCATGCCGACCTGCGCGCCGTCGTGCAGGTCATCGGCGTCGCGTCCGCGCTGGGCGCCCCCGGACACGGACCGGCCGCAGGGCCGGCCGCCCTCGAACGCCACGGCCTGCTGCAGCGGCTGAAGGGCACCGGCATCGCCGCGAGCTGGCAGGAAACCCTCGTGCCGGCCGCGACGCCTGCGCCCGGCGCGTCGATGCGCGAGCGCCTGGACGCGGTGGGCACCCTCGCGCAGCGCGTCGCGGACCACCTCACGGCCCTCGCGCCCGAGGTATTCCCGCTCGTGATCGGCGGCGACCACGCGGTGGGCATCGGCACCTGGCGTGGGGTCGCCAGCCGCATCGCGCCACGCGGCGCGCTGGGTCTGATCTGGATCGACGCCCACCTCGACAGCCACACCGAGCGCAGCACCCATTCGGGCAACATCCACGGCATGCCGCTCGCCGCGCTGCTCGGCGAAGGCGACGCCGCGCTTACGGGCGTCGGCGGCCCGCAACTCGATCCGGCCAACGTCGTGATCATCGGCGCGCGCGCATGGGAGCACGAGGAACACGAACGCCTGACGCGCCTCGGCGTGCAGGTCTTCGACATGGCGGAAGTGCGCGAACGCGGCATCGCCGCCGTGTTTTGCGACGCGCTCAGCGTCGTGCGCGAGCGCACCGCGGGCTTCGGCGTCAGCATCGACCTCGACGCGCTCGACGCCGCCGCCTTCCCCGCGGTGACCTGCCCCGAGAACGGCGGCATCGCGCCCGACGAACTGTGCGCGGCGCTGCTCGCGCTGCGCGGCTGCGGCGATTTCGTCGCGATGGAGATCGTCGAGTACCTGCCCGAGCGCGACCCCGGCGGGATGTGCGCGGACTGGGTCGCGAACCTCGCCGGCGCGGCGCTGGGGCCCTCGACCTACCTACTGCGCGCGAAGGAACGCGAGTTCGGCGCGCACAACTATGCGCCGTTGCCGGTCGTGTTCCATCACGGCAAGGGCATCTGGCTGTGGGACGTGGAGGGGCGGCGCTACCTCGACATGATGAGCGCCTACTCGGCGGTGAGCTTCGGCCACGCCAATCCGCGCCTGCTGCGCGCGCTCAACGACCAAGCGCAGCGCCTCGCGCTGACCTCGCGCGCTTATTCCAACGACCGCCTGCCGCTGCTCATGGAGCGCCTGTGCGGCCTGCTCGGCTACGAGCGCGTGCTGCCAGTGAACACGGGACTGGAGGCGGTCGAGACCGCGCTCAAGACCGCACGCAAGTGGGGCTACAAGGTCAAGGGCATCGCCCCCGACCGCGCGGAGATCATCGCCTGCGAGGGCAACTTCCACGGCCGCTCGATCACCATCGTCGGCATGTCCTCGGAGGAGCAGTACCGCGACGGCTTCGGCCCCTTCCCGGCAGGCTTCAAACGTATCCCCTACGCCGACGCGGACGCGCTCGAGGCGGCGATCACGCCCGAGACCGCGGCCTTCCTCGTCGAGCCGGTGCAGGGCGAGGGCGGCATCATCGTGCCGCCGACGGGCTACCTCACGCGCTGCGCCGAGATCTGCCGGCGCCACAACGTGCTGCTGATCGCCGACGAAGTGCAGACCGGCCTCGGCCGCACCGGGCGCCTGCTCGGCTGCGACCACGAAGGCGTGCATCCGGACGGACTGATCCTCGGCAAGGCGCTGGGCGGCGGCCTGCTGCCGGTGTCGGCCTTCCTCGCCGACGCCGCGGTGATGGACGTGCTCCGGCCGGGCGACCACGGCTCGACCTTCGGCGGCAACCCGCTGGGCGCGGCGGTCGCGCTGGAGGTGCTCGCCATCCTCGAGGAAACACGCCCCTGGGAACATGCCGCTCGACTGGGCGAACGCCTCATGGCCCGCTTCCGCGACGCGCACCTGCCCTGCGTGCGCGAGGTGCGCGGGCGCGGCCTGCTGGTCGGCATCGAGCTCGACCCGGCCCGGCTGCGCGCGCCGCTCGCCGCGGAACTGTTGCTCGCGCGCGGCATCGCGACCAAGGACACCCACAACACGGTGATCCGCTTCGCGCCGCCGCTGGGAATCACCGAAGCGGAACTCGACCACGCTGCGAGCGTCGTCATCGACACGCTCGCGGCTGCCAGCGAGCATCGAGGGCAGGAGCCACTCAAGCCCTGAAGGAGGCCCCGCCCGCCGCACCAGAAAGGTGCATCAATGCCAAGCCGCACAAGGGATCGCGGTCCCCGCGCGGCCGCATTCGTTGCTAAACTTTGCGCCCGCTGTTTTTGTTCCACCTCCACCCATTCGCGCGCAAAGGTCCACGCATGCTGGTCGGCTTCGTCATCGCATATCTCCTGCTTTCGATCGGCGTCGGCCTGTACGCCGCCACGCACGTCAAGAACACGTCTGACTACGTCGCCGCCGGACGTCACCTGCCGCTGTACATCGTCACGGCCACGGTGTTCGCGACCTGGTTCGGCTCGGAAACCGTGCTCGGTATTTCGGCGACCTTCCTCGACGAAGGCCTGCGCGGCCTGTGGTCCGACCCCTTCGGCGCATCGCTGTGCCTGATCCTCGTCGGGCTGTTCTTCGCGCGGCCGCTGTACCGCCTGAACCTGCTCACGCTGGGCGACTACTACCGCATGCGCTACGGCCGCACGGTCGAGGTGCTGTGCTCGAGCGCCATCGTGATCTCCTACCTCGGCTGGGTCGCCGCGCAGATCACGGCCCTCGGACTGGTGTTCAACATCCTGTCTGACGGCTCGATCCCCAACGAGCTCGGCATGTTGATCGGCGCGGGTATCGTGCTCGTGTATACGCTGTTCGGCGGCATGTGGTCGGTCGCGCTCACCGACTTCATGCAGATGACCATCATCATCATCGGTCTGCTCTACATCGCGTGGCTGGTGGGCGACATGGCGGGCGGCGTGGGCACCATCATTTCCCACGCCAACGACGCGGGCAAGCTCAATTTCCTGCCCACGCTCGATGCCAGGGACATGATCGCGTTCCTCGCCGGCATCCTCACCATGGGCTTCGGCTCCATCCCGCAGCAGGACGTGTTCCAGCGAGTTAACTCGGCGCGCGACGAGAAGACCGCCGTGCGCGGCACGCTGCTCGGCGGGTCGGGCTACTTCGTGTTCGCCTTCGTGCCCCTCTTCATCGCCTACTCGGCGACGCTGATCGACCCCGCGCTGGTGGCGCACTACCAGGAAAGCGACAGCCAGCAGGTGCTGCCGCAGCTGATCCTGCAGCACACGCCGATCTTCGCGCAGGTGATGTTCTTCGGCGCGCTGCTGTCCGCAATCATGAGTACCGCCTCGGGCACCCTGCTCGCCCCCTCGGTGACCTTCTCCGAGAACATCCTGCGCGGCACCTTCCCGCGGATGAGCGACCACAAATTCCTGTGGCTCACCCGCGGCGTCGTCGTGGTGTTCGCGCTGCTGATCACCTGGTATGCGACCCATACCGACGAGAGCATCCACGGCATGGTCGAGAACGCCTACAAGGTCACGCTCGCGACCGCCTTCGTGCCGCTCGCCTTCGGCCTGTACTGGAAGCGCGCGACGACGCAGGGCGCGCTGGCGTCGATCTTCGTCGGCCTCGTGACCTGGGTGCTGCTCGAGATCGTCGCCCCGGAAGCGGACGTGCCGCCGCACTTCGCGGGCATGCTCGCGGGCATCGTCGCGATGATCGCCGGCTCGCTGCTGCCGCAGACGCTCGTCAAGCCGACCCACGGTCACGTCGCCGAGCACCTGCACACCGCGCATTCGACCACGCACACAGGACGCTGACGCGCTTCGGCGCTCAGAAACGGTTCGCACCTCGCCCCGCCAATGCCTATGCTTCGATCAGGGGCATTGGCGTTGCGGCGGCATCGTGGCATCGCTGCAACGCCTCCGACGTAGGTACCGGCGTATTACCCATGCGCCGCACCGCGATGGAATACTGCTCCGCACTCAGGGCACGCAGACCCCGATGCTACGAGGAGACGAACCATGCAAGCGATCCGGATCGCCACGGCGAGCGGCGGTGCAGCGTCGGCCGCAAGCCCCCTGCAGCAAGCGCCGCTGACACGGCGGGAATTCCTGAAAGGCACGGGCATGCTGCTCGGCACCCTGGCGATCGGCACGCCGATCGCCGCGCTGGCGCCCTCGCGGGCCTGGGCGCTCGAGCTCAAGGCGCTCGACACCGCCACCGGCGACACCCTGCTCAAGTTCGGCCGCGTGCTGTATCCGCACCCGCAGCTCCCCGATGCCGTCTACGCCCTGCTCGTCAAGGACCTCGACGCGATGGCCGCAGGCGACCCCAAGGTGGCGCAGCAGCTGCGCGACGGTGTCGCGGGCCTCGATCGCGCGACCGGTGGCGCGTTCGCCAAGGCCAAGCCCGCCGCACAACTGGCCGCCGTGAAGGCGATCGAAGGCAAGCCCTTCTTCGCAACCGTGCGCGGCAAGTGCGTGACCGCCCTGTACGACAACGAGATGGCGTGGACGGCCTTCGGCTACCCGGGCGAGTCGTTCAGCAAGGGCGGCTACATCCGGCGCGGCTTCCAGGACCTGAAGTGGCTGCCCGACCCGCCCGCGGACGCGAGCCCGCCGCCCCTCCTGGGCTGATCGACACCCCGCAACCCACGACATCCGGAGGCAGGACATGGCGAAGATCGCATTCGACGACGACTCCGCGGTCGTCATCATTGGTTCAGGCGCGGGCGGCGGCACATTGGCGAACGAGTTGTGCCAGAAAGGCATCAAGGTGGTCGTGCTCGAGGCGGGCGCGACGCAGTCCATCGCGAGCTTCATCAACGACGAGTGGAAATCTTTCTCGCAGCTGGCGTGGCTCGACGCGCGCACGACCTCTGGCAGCTGGCGTATCGCGAAGGACTTTCCGGGGCTGCCGGCATGGATCTGCAAGACCGTCGGCGGCACGACGACGCACTGGGCGGGCGCGTCGCTGCGCTTCCAGGAGCACGAATTCAAGGTCCGCACCCATTACGGCGCGATCAAGGGTGCGAACCTGATGGACTGGCCGCTGACGCTGAAGGACATGGAGCCCTGGTACGACAAGGCCGAGGACAAGATGGGCGTGACGCGCACCCACGGCATTCCGGGCCTGCCGGGCAACAACAACTTCAAGGTGATGCACGCCGGGGCGACCAAGCTCGGCTACAAGGAGGTGCACACCGGACGGATGGCGATCAACAGCCGGCCGCGCGACGGCCGCGGCAGCTGCCAGCAGATCGGCTTCTGCTTCCAGGGCTGCAAGAGCGGCGCGAAGTGGTCCACGCTGTACACCGAACTGCCAAAGGCCGAGGCGACCGGCAACCTCGATCTGCGCCCCGAGTCCCATGTCACGCGCATCGAGCATAACGCGGCGGGCAAGGTCAGCGGCGTCGTGTACATCGACAAGGCCGGACAGGAACAGCGGCAGAAGGCGCGCATCGTGTGCGTCGCCGGCAACTCGATCGAGACGCCGCGCCTGCTGCTGATGTCGGCGAGCGACAAGTTCCGCGACGGCCTCGCGAACTCCTCGGGCCAGGTCGGGCGCAACTACATGCGCCACATGACGGGCTCGGTGTACGCGGCCTTCAAGGAGCCGGTGCACATGTTCCGCGGCACGACGATGGCCGGCATCGTGCGCGACGAGGCCGGCAACAATCCCAAGCGCGGCTTCGTCGGCGGCTACGAGATGGAGACGCTGTCGCTGGGCGTGCCCTTCATGGCGGCCTTCCTCAACCCCGGCGGCTGGGGCGAGGAGTTCGCGTGGTGGATGGAGCACTACAGCCAGCTCGCCGGCATGTGGCTAGTCGGCGAGGACATGCCGCGCGAGACCAACCGCGTCACGCTCAATGCGAACATGAAAGACAAGTACGGCAACCCGGTGCCCAACGTGCACTTCGACGACCACCCGAACGACGTCGCGATGCGCAACCATGCCTACACGCAGGGCGAACGCGTCTACAAGGCCGCGGGCGCGATCCGCACCTTCCGCACGCCGCCCTACCCCTCGACGCACAACCTCGGCACCTGCCGCATGGGGGCGTCGGCGGCCGACAGCGTGTGCAACGCCTACGGGCAGACGCACGACATTCCGAACCTGTTCATCTCGGACGGCAGCCAGTTCACCACCGGTGGCGCCGAGAACCCGACGCTGACGATCGTCGCCCTCGCGATCCGCCAGGCCGATCACATCGCCACCCTGATGAGCCAGCGGGCACTCTGAGCCGGGCGAGGAGAGATCCATGTGCGAATACTTCATCAAGGCCGATCCGATCCAGTACGAGCAGCGCACGCGCACGATCCGCATCCACGGCGTGCTCACGAGCATCCGGCTGGAGAACATGGTGTGGGACATCCTCGCCGAGATGGCGGAGGAAGAGCACTGCACCACCAACCATCTCGTCGTGAGCTTCCATGACGAGATCCTCGCGCACCGGGGCGAAGTGCCGAACTTCGCCTCCTTCCTGCGCATCACCTGCATGCGCTACCTGCGGCGCAAGCTCACCGCGGCGGAGCGTGCCCTCCCAAACGAGCCGGCGCCGGCAGCGCAGGCCGCAGCCCCGCGGATCGTCGCGGTAGCTGGCAGGTCCTGAGCCTGGTCCGCCCCGCGGCAGCCGGCGCCGGAACCCACGCGCCCCCCCGATACACCGGAATTTCCATGGCAAAAATCATCCACAGCATGATCCGCGTGCTCGATCTCGACAAGGCGATGCGCTTCTACGCCGACGTCCTCGATCTGCGCGAAGCGCATCGCCTCGACTTCCCCGACTTCACGCTGGTCTATCTGCGCAACCCCGAGAACGACTTCGAGCTCGAGCTGACGCTCAACAAGGGGCGCGAGGAGCCCTACACCCACGGCACCGGCTACGGGCACATCGCCGTGGTCGTGCCGGACGTGAGCGCGCGCCACGCCGAGCTGCTCGCCAAGGGCTACGAGCCGGCACCGGTGAAGGAGTTCAAGCGCGGCGACGAACTGCTCGCGCGTTTCTTCTTCATCCAGGATCCGGACGGCTACAAGATCGAGGTGCTCGAGCGCTACGGCCATTACCGCTAAGCGCGCACGCCGCCAACGCCCCCCTTTCCGCCACAGGCCCGCGCCGACGCCATCGCGTGGACGCGGGCCTGTGCCGACACCGGCGCCTCTCCTGCACGGCCACCGCGACTGCACGCTTCACCCCCATACATTGCACTTCTTCTTCACGCGCCGCGACGACGGCAAACCCGGCGCCATGACCGGCGCCGGAGAATTGCACGCCACCCCACCGTCTCAACGCGCGCAAATCCGCAAAATCAATGCGTTATGATCCTTTTCGTGCATCGCGCGTATGCAGCGTCGTGCATATTTTCCTGCGCGCAAATCGGTGTTAGCATCGCTTCACGTTAAATTGTTTGATCTCAAACAATACATGCCAGCCGGTAACGAACGGCCGCGGCGAAGGAGGCGACATGAAGAAATTGCTGACACTGACGGTGAACGGCCGCCCGCACGAGGACGCGGTCGCTGAGAATGCACTGCTGATCGACTATCTGCGCGACGCGCTGAGCCTCACGGGCACCAAGCAGGGCTGCGACGGCGGCGAATGCGGCGCCTGCACGGTGCTGGTCGACGGCGAACCGCGGCTGGCGTGCAGCACGCTGGCGCATAGCGTCGCCGGGCGCAACATCGAGACCATCGAGGGCCTGAGCACCGCCGGCAACCTGTCGCGCCTGCAGCGCGCCTTCCACGAACACCTGGGCGCCCAGTGCGGTTTCTGCACGCCGGGCATGATCATGGCCGCCGAGGCGCTGCTGCGGCGCAATCCGCAGCCTTCGCGCGACGAAATCCGCGCGGCGCTCGCCGGCAACCTGTGTCGCTGCACCGGCTACGTGAAGATCCTCGATTCCGTCGAGGCAGCGGCGCGCTGCGGAGAAACCGCGGGGGTGGCGGCATGAACGCGCCTGAACGCACCCTGCCGCGCATCGGGCAGACCAGCGGCAAGCCGCAGGGCGTCGGCGCGCGGATGCCGCTGATCGACGGCGTCGACAAGGTCACCGGCAATGCCCGCTACACCGCCGACATCCCCGCGCAGGGGGCGCTCGTCGGGCGCCTCCTGCGCAGCCCGTGGGCGCACGCCGAGATCGTCTCCGTCGATATCGCCGCGGCACTCAAACTGCCGGGCGTGCGCGCGGTGATCACCGGCGAGGAATGCGACAAGCCCTACGGCGTGATCCCCATCGCGCAGAACGAATTTCCGCTCGCGCGCGGCCGCATCCGCTACATCGGCGAGCCCATCGCCGCGGTCGCGGCGGTCGACGAGGCGACCGCCGACGCGGCAATCGCGCTGATCCGCTTCGAGGTGTGCGAACTGCCCGCGTACTTCGAGGCCGCGGACGCGCGCAAGCCCGACGCCGTGCTGCTGCACGACAACAAGAAGGGCAACATCGAGCGCGAGGTGCATAACGAGTTCGGCGACACCGCCGCCGGCTTCGCCGCGGCCGACCTCATCCGCGAGGACGTCTTCGAGTGCGCCGAGATCCATCACGCGATGATGGAGCCCAACGCCTCAGTGGCGATGTGGGAACCGGAGCGCGGCCACTTGACCCTGTGGTCGGTAACCCAGGTGCCCTATTACGTGCATGAATCGCTCTCGCGCTGCATGAACCTCGACGCGGCCTACATCCGCGTGATCAAGCCCTTCGTCGGCGGCGGCTTCGGCCACCGCGTCGAGACGCTGAACTTCGAGATCATCTGTGCATTGCTCGCCCGCGCCGCGCGCGGCACCGTGCGCCTGCTGCAGACTCGCGAGGAGGCCTTCCTGACCCACCGCGGCCGGCCGCAGACCCATATCCGCATGAAGCTCGGCCTCACCCGAGACGGTCGCATGACCGCGTGCGAGGCCGAGGTCGTGCAGCGCGGCGGCGCCTACGGCGGCTACGGTCTGGTGACGATCCTGTATTCGGGTGCGCTGCTCAACGGCCTGTACGACCTGCCCGCGGTGAAGTACGACGGCTACCGCGTGTATACCAACACCCCGCCCTGCGGCGCGATGCGCGGCCACGGCACCGTCAATGTGCGCTTCGCGTTCGAGTCTCTGCTCGACACGATGGCCGCCGAGCTCGGCCTCGACGCCTTCGCGGTGCGCCGCCGCAACCTGCTCGTCGCACCCACCGAGACGATCAACGGTCTGAAGGTGATGAGCTACGGCCTGCCGGAATGCCTCGACTGGGTCGAAGAGGCGAGCGGCTGGCGCGAGCGCGTCGCGCAGCCGCGCGACGACGGCCCGATCCGCCGCGGCATCGGCATCGCCTGCTCGCACTTCGTCAGCGGCTCGGCCAAGCCCGTGCATTTCACCGGCCAGCCGCACGCGACGATCGCGCTGCGCGTGGACTTCGACGCCGCGATCACGATCCTGACCGGTGCGTCCGACATCGGCCAGGGCTCGTCGACGATCATCAGTCAGGTCGTCGCCGAAGTTCTGGGCGTCCACCAGCGCCGCCTGCGCCTCATCGCCACCGATTCCGCGCTCACGCCCAAGGACAACGGCTCGTATTCGTCGCGCGTGACCTTCATGGTCGGCAACGCCGCGGCCGATGCCGCGCGCAATCTAAAGCGCGTGCTCGTCGCAGCGGCGGCCAAGCGGCTCGGCGTGAGCGAGGGGGAAGTCGACTGGCTCGGCGAAGCGGCCGCGGTGGTCGGCGATCCCGCGCGCCAGATCGGCTTCCACGAGATCGTCGAGGAAGCGCTGGTCGACACCGGCATGCTCACCGTCAAGGGCACCTTCACCTGCCCGATCGAATTCCAGGGCGGCAAGCAGCGCGGCGGCGCAGTCGGCTCGACGATGGGCTTCTCCTATGCCGCGCAGGCGGTGCAGGTCGCGGTCGATACCGAACTCGGCACCGTCACCGTCGAGAAGGTCTGGGCGGCCATCGACTGCGGCTTCGCGATCAACCCGATGTCGGTCGAAGGCCAGGTGCAGGGCGCGGTGTGGATGGGCATGGGCCAGGCGCTGTCGGAGGAGACGGCGTACGAGAACGGCCGCCACAAGGCCGTCAGCCTGCTCGACTACCGCGTGCCGACGATGGCCGAATCGCCCGAGATCGACGTGCATATCGTCGAGAGCATGGATCCCAACGGCCCCTTCGGCGCCAAGGAAGCCAGCGAAGGCCCGCTCGCCGGGGTCATGCCGGCGATCGCCGCGGCGATCGAGGACGCCACCGGCCGCCGTATCCGCGAGCTCCCCTTCACCCCGGACCGCGTCTTCGACGCACTGAACCGCAAACCCCGCCCCGGCGCCGCAGTGCCGGCGGCCACCCAGCAAGGAGAGGCATGATGGGCGCCCTGTCCGAATTCCGTCTGATGCGTGCAGCGAGCACCGCCGACGCGGTGCGCCTGCGCGGCGAGTTTCCCGCGAGCCGCTTCATCGCCGGCGGCACCGACTTGCTGCCGAACATGCGCCGCGGGCTGGTCGGCGCCGAGGTCCTGATCGACCTCGGGGGCGTCGATGAGATCCGCGAACTGCGCAGCGACGGCGACCGGCTGCGCATCGGCGCCGGCGTCACGCTCGCGACGCTCGCGGCCGACCCGACCGTCGTTTCAGGCCTGCCCGCGCTCGCCCAGGCCGCGCTGGCCGTGGCCGGGCCGACGCACCGCAGCGCTGCAACGCTGGGCGGCAACCTGTGTCTCGACACGCGCTGCCAGTACTACAACCAGAGCCAGGACTGGCGTCGCGGCAACGACTTCTGCATGAAGCGCTCCGGCGACGTGTGCCGCGTCGCACCCAAATCCAGCCGCTGCTACGCGGCCTTCAGCGGCGACGTCGCACCCGCGCTGCTGGCGCTCGGCGCCGAAGTCGAACTCCTCGGCGCGCAGGGGCTGCGCCGCCTGCCGCTCGCGGAGTTCTACATCGATGACGGCATGAACTGGCTCGCGCTGGGCCCGGACGAGCTGCTCGTCGCGGTGACGGTGCCGCTCGTCGCGGGCCGTGCGAGTGCCTACGAAAAGATCCGCGTGCGCGGCGCGATCGACTTCCCCCTCGCGGGCGTCGCCGTGGCACTGCGCCGCGACGGCGAGCTGATCGGCGAACTGCGCGTCGCCTGCACCGGCGTATCCTCGCGCCCGGAGTTCATCGCCGGGCTCGACGAACTCGTCGGCAAGCCGCTCGACGACGCCGCACTGGCTACAATGGAACGTCACCTCAAGCGCGGCATCCAGCCGATGGAGACGACGCTCGTGAGCGTCCCGTACCGTCGCCGCGCCACGCCGCTGCTGGCGAAGCGGCTCGTGCGCCGGCTGTGGGACGAAGCCCGACAAGGAGCCTGACATGGACAGTGTCAACCTCGAAGTGCTGCGCCAGGCCGTCGCATGGAGCGAGGCCGGCGTGCCGGTCACGCTCGCCACCGTCGTGCGCACCTGGGGCTCGTCGCCGCGCCCCGAGGGCGCGCTGCTCGCGATCGCCGGCGACGGGCGGCTGGTCGGTTCCGTGTCCGGCGGCTGCATCGAGGACGACCTCCTCGACCGCCTGCGCACCGAACGCCCCGCGCGGCCCGAGCACGTCACCTACGGCATCACCGCCGAGCAGACGCGCCGCTTCGGCCTGCCCTGCGGCGGCAAGCTGGAGCTGGTGCTGGAGCCGGTCGCCGCCGGCAACCGCCTCGCCGACACGCTCGCCGCAATCGAACACGGCGAGATGGTCGCGCGCCGCCTCGACCTCGCGAGCGGCGCCGTCGACCTCCTCGGCGACGTGCCCGACAGCGCCGTCGTGTTCGACGGCCAGACCCTCGTGTCCGCCTTCGGCCCCCGCTGGCGCATGCTGATCATCGGCGCCGGCCAGCTCTCGCGCTATCTCGCCGAATTCGCGCTGGCACTCGACTACCAGGTGACGATCTGCGAGCCGCGCGAGGAATACCGCGACAGCTGGCACGTCGCCGGCGCTGCGCTCACGACCGAAATGCCCGACGACGCGGTGATGGCAATGCGCCCCGACCGCCGCACCGTGATCATCGGCGCCACCCACGACCCCAAGCTCGACGACCTCGCGCTGATCGACGCGCTCAATACCAACGCCTTCTACGTCGGCGCGATCGGCTCGCGCGCCAACAGCGAACGGCGACGCGAGCGGCTCAAGCTCTTCGACCTCACGGACGCCGACGTCGACCGCCTGCACGGCCCGGTCGGCCTGCCACTGGGCAGCCGCACCCCGCCCGAGATCGCGCTGGCGATCCTCGCCGACATCACCGCACGGCGCAACGGCGTCACCCTGGTCGCCGCCGACACGCGCCCCGCGTCGGTCGGCGACGCCTGCCCGGCGCTCTGAGCGCGCACTCGCGGACCCCGGACGCAGCCATGCGGCGCGGGCTCCCCCTTGCACGCGTCCTGCCGTATTGCCCAAAAAGCGTAACTCTCATCCGCGGGACGGTGACGTCTTGCGCGGATGAGATCAAAGTAGGCATTCGCCGGCGGCAGCGCGACCAAGGGGAGGGGCACATGGGCACGGAAATCGACGGGCGCGACGCGGCGCCATCCTTCCCCTACCTGCTTTACCGCTACCTGTGGCCCTTCCAGTACTTCCGCGACGTCACGCGCGGCGGCCGCATGGAGCGCCAGCAGAACTACCGCCACAACCGCGCGATGCGCCGCTACCTCCCCGGCTTCATCGCCAAATGGAGCTTCCTGACGGTGTTCGCGATGGCCGTCGGCGGTGCGCTGGAGCAGTTCGACCTCGCCGTGCCCGCGGCCGGCTGCTTCATCTTCGCCACCTGGACGCTGCTCGTCGCACTCGTGCTCGCCGTCGACTGGCTGTGGCTGGAGCGCTTTCCGGAACTCTACTGACTGCTACTTGTACCAGGGCAACGTGCGCCGCAGCGACACGATCTCGCCCGCGCCGGTCGCGTCGTAGCCCGGCTGCGCCTCCGCCAGACGGCGGAACGCGTCGCTGCGCAGGGCGTCGAGCACCGCACGCATGCCCGGCGACTCCAGCCCGTCCTTGAGGCACACGAGAAAATACTGTTCGTGCACCAGCGGCACGAAATCCAGGCCGAAGCGCTGCGCCGCGGCGCGCAGGCCGAAGCCGCAGTCCGCACTCCCGGCTGCAACATGCGCGGCGACCGACAGGTGCGTGTGCTCCTCGGTCGCATAGCCCGCGATCGCTGCCGGCGACATGCGCGCCCGCGCCAGCAACTCGTCGAACACCAGGCGCGTGCCCGAACCCTTCAGTCGGTTCACGAAAACGATGTCCGTCCGGGCGAGATCCGCGAGCACCGCCAGTCCGCGCGGGTTACCGGACGCGACGATCAGGCCCTGCTCGCGCCGCGCAAAACGGACGAGCTTGTGCACGCCCAGGCGCAGCTCGCGTCCGATCGCGGCATGGATCAGCGATCCGCGCCGGCACAGCCTTTCGTCATCGAGCGGCAGGTGGATGCCGGCGAGCGTGCATCCGCCCGCGTTGAGCCGCTGCAACGCCTGCGTGCTGCCGACGTACTCCACGTCCAGCAGGACCCGTGCATCGCGCAGCAAGGCGTCGCGCAGCCCGCCGAACAGCAGGTCATGGCTCGCGGCGGTCCGCAGCACATCGAGCCCGGGGTCCACCGCCAGCAGCAGCTCGCGGTCGAGCACCCCCGCGAGGCTTTCGGCCTGCGGCAGCAGGCGCGCCAGAGCGCGCTTCTCGGCCCACAGCAGCCTTTCCCCAAATTCCGACAGCCGCGCCGCGCGCCCCTGCCCGCCGGCGATCAGCGCCTGACCGAAGACCGCCTCGTGCCGCCGCAACTCGCCCCACAGGTGGCGATAGGACACCCCGAGCTGCTCCGCCGCCTTGGCGATCGAGCCCTGCAAGCGGATCGCGTCGAGCATCGCCGTCAGCGGATTGCCCAGCTGCAGGGGGCCGCCCGGCTGCGCATTCTCGCTGCCGGCGACGAAACGGTAATCGAGTGTCACGCCCATGCATCGAGCTTAACCGAAAATCGCGGCCCCCTCGCCTGCGGCCCTGCGCGCGCCCTTCCGGGCCGGCGCGCATGGACAAAAAGCAACACATGTTTCTGCCGCCGCGCTCGGCGCGCACAGCCCGATCCGCTGCGACTCCCGCGTCATGGAGATCGCCGCGCCGCGCAGCCGCGCTGCGTCACTTATGCACATCTATGCATATGTTGCCATGACATACCCGACACAGTCCGGGCGGCTCCACGCAGGTTTTGATACAACGAGCACGAACCAACACACCACGGAGACCCTTCATGGCCAGTCTGTTCCGCCCCCTGCTGCTCGCCTGCGCCTGTCTTCTGGGCATCGCCGGCGCCCACGCCGAGGACAAGTTCATCACCGTCGCGTCGACGACCTCCACCGAACAGTCCGGCCTCTTCGGCCACCTGCTGCCGCGCTTCGAGCAGCAGTCCGGCGTCCAGGTGCGCGTCGTCGCGCTGGGCACCGGCCAGGCACTCGACACCGCGCGCCGCGGCGACGCCGACGTGGTATTCGTGCATGACCGCGTCGCCGAGGAGAAATTCGTCGCCGACGGCTTCGGCGTCGAGCGCAAGGAAGTGATGTACAACGACTTCATCCTCGTCGGCCCCAAGGCCGATCCGGCCAAGGTCGCCGGCGGGCGCGACATCGTCGAGGCGCTGAAGAAGGTCGAGGCGACGAAGGCGCCCTTCGTGTCGCGCGGCGACAAGAGCGGCACCCACGCGGCCGAGCTGCGCCTGTGGAAGCTCGCGGGCATCGACCTCGAGCAGGCGAAGGGCCCGTGGTACCGCGACTCGGGCTCCGGCATGGGCCCCGCGCTCAACATGGCCGCCTCGCTCGGCGCCTACATCCTCGCCGACCGCGGCACGTGGCTGTCGTTCAAGAACCGCCAGGACCTGACGATCGCCGTCGAGGGCGACAAGCGCCTGTTCAACCAGTACGGCGTGATCCTCGTGAACCCGGCCAAGCATCCGCACGTGAAGCGCGAAATGGGCCAGCAGTTCATCGACTGGATCGTCTCGCCGGCCGGCCAGACGGCCATCGCCGACTACAAGATCGGCGGCGAACAGCTCTTCTTCCCCAACGCCGCGAAGTAAGCCCTTCGCGCGCTCGCCTAGTACCGTTCGGGCCGAGCCTGTCGAAGCCCTCCGAATTGCCCTTCGACAGGTTCAGCCCGAACGGCTGCAGGCAAACGGCAGCCGCGGCCATTTGTCGCGCCGACCGCACACCCCTTGATTCCCGTCAACGCGGGCCGCACGCTGCCGCACTATGGTTGCGGAGCTTTTTTCCCCAGCCCCCGCCATGACCTCCAATACGAAAATCGAACTCGTCTGCCCGGCAGGTAGCCTGCCGGCGCTGAAGACGGCCGTCGACCATGGAGCCGACTGCGTCTACCTCGGCTTCAAGGACGCGACCAACGCCCGCAACTTCACCGGCCTGAACTTCGACGCCAAGGCGATGACCGAGGGCGTGCGCTACGCCCACGACCGCAAGCGCAAGGTCCTCGTCGCCCTCAATACCTATCCGCAGGCCGGCAACTGGTCCGGCTGGACCGCCGCGGTGGACCGCGCCGCCGACCTCGGCATCGACGCGATCATCGTCGCCGACCCCGGCCTGATGGCCTACGCGCAGAAGAAGCATCCGCAGCTGCGCCTGCACCTGTCCGTGCAGGGCTCCGCCACCACCTACGAGGCGATCAACTTCTACGCCGAACGCTTCGGCATCCAGCGCGCGGTACTGCCGCGCGTGCTGTCGCTGCCGCAGGTCCAGCACGTCATCGCCAACACCCAGGTAGAGATCGAAGTATTCGGCTTCGGCGGCCTGTGCGTGATGGTGGAAGGCCGCTGCGCGCTGTCGGCCTACGCCACCGGCGAATCGCCCAACTGCAACGGCGCCTGTTCGCCGGGCAAGCACGTGCGCTGGGAGCAGACGCCCAAGGGCATGGAAACGCGGCTGAACGGCATCCTCATCGACCGCTTCGACGACGGCGAGCGCGCCGGCTACCCGACGCTGTGCAAGGGCCGCTTCGACGTGAACGGCGAGACCTACTACGCGATCGAGGAGCCGACCAGCCTCAACACGCTGGAACTGCTACCCGAGCTCGCCCGCGCCGGCGTGCGCGCGATCAAGATCGAAGGCCGCCAGCGCAGCCCCGCCTACGTCGCGCAGGTCACGCGCGTATGGCGCGAGGCGATCGACAAGGTCATGCGTGATGCGGACAGCTTCGCTGTGCAGCCGGCGTGGATCGCCGAGCTCGACAAGGTTTCCGAAGGCCGCAGCCATACGCTCGGCGCGTACTACCGGCCGTGGAAGTGAACACCACCATGAAAATCGCTCTGGGTCCCCTGCTCTACTACTGGTCGCGCCAGGAAACACTCGAATTCTACGCGCAGATCGCGCAAAGCCCTGCCGACATCGTGTATGTCGGCGAGACGGTGTGCTCGCGCCGCCACGAACTGCGCGCCGAAGACTGGCTCGAAGTCGCGACCATGCTCAAGGCTGCCGGCAAGGAAGCCGTGCTGTCCTCGCAGTCGCTGATCGAGTCCGAATCCGACCTCAAGGCCCTGCGCCGCATCGTCGCGCAGGACGAGTTCCGCGTCGAAGCCAACGACATGTCGGCCGTGCAGCTGCTGACCAAGGCCGGCCGCCGCGACTGGATCGCCGGCCCGACGCTCAACGTCTTCAATCCGCACACGCTGTCGATGATGGCCGAAGCGGGCGCGACGCGCTGGATGGCGCCACCCGAGATGTCGGGCGCCGTGCTCGCCGAACTGCTCGCCTCCGGCGCCCCCGCGATCGAGACCGAAGTCCTCGCGTGGGGTCGCCTGCCGCTCGCGCACTCGGCGCGCTGCTTCACCGCCCGCCACTTCAACCTGCAGAAGGACACCTGCGAGTTCAAATGCCTGGGCATGAAGGACGGCCTGGTGCTGCGCACCCGCGAAGGCGAGCCCTTCCTGACACTCAACGGCGTGCAGACGCAGTCGGCGCGGGTGCACAACCTGCTCGGCGACCTGCCCAAGCTGCGCGAGACGGCGCAGGTACTGCGTGTGAGCCCGCAAGGCGACGACACCGTGCGCGTGCTCGAACTCTTCCGCGACGCGATCGCCGGCAAGCTCTCGCCGCAGGGCGCCTTCGACCAGAGCAAGGCGCTGATGGTCGAAGCGCCGTGCAATGGCTTCTGGCACGGCCGGCCCGGCGTCGAACAGTACGTCTCCGCCTGATTTCGTTTTCCTGGAGTCACATCCGATGAGCAGCTTCCGCATCCCGGCCTTCACGCTTCCCGCGCCGCTGGCGCGCATCGCGTCGTACCTGCCGCAGCGCCCGCCGACCCTCGCGCTGACCACCGCGCTCAACCTCGCGCTCGGCCGCGTGCTGTCGCGCGAAGACCTCGAGCCGCTGACCGGCCGCCACCTGCGCATGCGCGTGCGCGACGCCGGCCTGACGCTCGACTTCACCCTCGGCCCGCGCGGCTTCGTGCCGCTGGCGAGCGGCGGCGAGCCCGACCTCACGCTGACCGCCAACGTACGCGACTACATCGCGCTGGCGCTGCGCGAGGAAGACCCCGACACGCTGTTCTTCGGCCGCCGCCTGCTGATGGAAGGCGCAACCGACCTCGGCCTGCTGGTGAAGAACACGCTCGACGCCGTCGACTGGGACGCGCTCCACGCGGAATACGCCCCCTCCAGCGTGCTGCGCCGCCTGAACCCGCTCACGCGCAACCGCTCGCAGCAATCGCTCGGCGTGCACTGAGCAGTCTGCACACACAATCCTGTGGGAGCGGCTTCAGCCGCTCCCACAAGGCTGCTTCCCGGCCGGGCTCATCCGCCCGACATCCGCGCTAGAATCGAGGCTCCTCGACTCCAGCCCCCAGTCCGCCGATGCCCCATGCGCGTGCCGTTTCATCCCTGCCGCGCCATATCGCCGTCGCCTACGGACTGCTGATCGTCTACGCCTGCCTGCATCCGCTGACCGGCTGGCGGCCGACCGGCCTGCCGCTACTGGACTTCCTCGCCGCCCCCTGGCCCAAGTACTACCGCAGCGCCGACATCGTCCTCAACGTGCTCGGCTTCCTCCCCTTCGGCTTCGTCCTCGCGCCGGCCCTGCCGCAACGACTCGGGCGCGGCGCGGGCGTCGCGATTTCGACGCTGGTCGCCGCGCTGCTGTCCTTCGCCATGGAAGTGACGCAGAACTTCCTCCCCACGCGCGTGCCGTCGAACGTCGATCTCGCCTGCAACATCACCGGCGCCCTCATCGGGGCACTGGCCGGCGCACGCTGGGGCCATCCGCTGTTCGACCAGAGCGGCTGGCTCCACCGCTGGCGCTCGGCATGCATCATTCCGGGGCACATCGGCGACTTCGGGCTGATCCTGCTGGGCCTGTGGCTGCTCGCGCAGTTCACTCCCGACCGCGTGCTCTTCGGTAGTGGCGACCTGCGCCAGCTGCTGGGCCTGCCCACGCCGCTCCGTTTCGAGCCGGAGCGTTACATCCTGCTCGAAACCGTGCAGGTCGCAGTCACGACCCTCGGCGTGGGCCTGTTCGCACGCTGCATGATGCGCAGCGCCTCGCCGTGGCCGATCGCGCTGCTCCTGCTGCTGGGCATCGGCGCCAAATCGGTCGCAACGGCATCCTTCTACCTCCCTGGCGAAGCACTGCTGTGGCTCACGCCGGGCACGCGCCAGGGCCTGCTGCTGGGCCTGCCCCTGCTCGCGGCGACGCTGCTGCTCGCGAGCGTGCTGCAGCATGCACTGGCCGGCGTCGCGCTGCTGGCAGCCACCAGCCTCACCAACCTGCTGCCCGAGAACCCGTACTTCGAGGTGGGCCACCGCATGCTCGGCCAGGGCAACTTCCTCAACTTCCACGGGCTCACCGAACTCAGCGCCAACCTGTGGCCCTTCCTCGCGCTCGCCTACCTGTCGGCGGTCGGCCTGTGGCGCGGGGAGCATCTCACGCGGCATTGAGCGGCCCGCGGCTATAATCGCTCGCATTGCGGAGCGGCCCGGCGCCGCCTTCGCCACCTCCCGGAGTCCCTGATGAGCTATTTCAAGCACCACGTGTTCTTCTGCTGCAACCAGCGAGAACCCGGCAACACCTGCTGCAATGACCACAAGGCGACGGCGATGCAGACCTACGCCAAGGACCGCATCGCCGAGCTGGGGCTCAAGGGCCGCGGCAAGATCCGCATCAATAAGGCCGGCTGCCTCGACCGCTGCGATGAGGGCCCGGTACTGGTCGTGTATCCGGACAACGTCTGGTACACCTACATCGACAAGGACGACGTCGACGAGATCATCAACGAGCATCTCGTGCACGGCCGCATCGTCGAGCGCCTGCGCCTTTCCGACAATCCATGACCCGCCCGCAGGCTCCCGAGAGCGTCCTGCTGCGCGGACGCGACGGCGCGATCGACGCGCTGATCGACACCCCCGACACGGTGCGCGGCATCGCGCTGGTGTGCCACCCGCATCCGCTTTTCGGCGGCACCAACACCAACAAGATCGTGCACACGCTCGCGCGCACGCTGCGCGAGCTGGGCTACGCGGTGGTGCGCCCGAACTTCCGCGGCGTCGGCAAGAGCGAGGGCGCGCACGACCACGGCAATGCCGAGACCGAGGACATGCTCTCGGTGATCGCGTGGATGCAGTCGCGCTGGGGCACGCTGCCGCTGGCGCTGGGCGGCTTCTCCTTCGGCGCCCACGTGCAGACGCGCGTCGCCGCGCGGCTCGCCGACGGCATGACGCCCGCCCACCGCATCGTGCTCGTCGGCACCGCCGCCGGCGACGTGAGCGGCGCGCGCAGCTACACCACCGGCCCGGTGCCGAAGGACACGCTAGTGATTCACGGCGAGGAGGACGACACCGTCCCGCTCGCCAACGTGCTTGACTGGGCCCGACCGCAGAACCTGCCCGTCGTCGTCGTGCCCGGCGCGGACCACTTCTTCCACGCCCGCCTCACCCTCATCCGCGACATCATCCTGCGCACCTGGGCGCCGCTGTGAGCGGCGCGCCAATACTCCGGAGAATGCCATGAAGCTCTTCGCCTCCCTGACCAGCCCCTACGCACGCAAGGTCCGCGTGATCCTTGCGGAAAAATCGCTGCCCTGTGAGCTGATCGTCGACTCGCCGTGGGAGGCGAACACGCGCGTGCCGAGCGTGAACCCGCTCGGCAAGGTGCCGGCGCTGGAGACCGACGCGGGCGAGATCTTCTTCGATTCGCCGGTGATCGCGGGCTACCTCGAGACGCTCGACGGCGCGCCGAAGCTGCTGCCGGCCGATCCGCTCGAGCGCGTGCGCGTGCGCCAGATCGAGGCGCTCGCCGACGGCGTGACCGACGCCGCCGTGACCGCGCTGCTGGAGTCGCGTCGCCCCGAAGGCCTGCGCAGCGAACCGGAAATCGACCGCCAGATCGACAAGGTCGACCGTGCGCTGGATGCGCTCGAAGCACGGGCAAGCGGACGCGACTGGATGTACGGCAACGCGATGAGCCTCGGCGACATCGCCGTCGCCGTCGCGCTCGGCTACCTCGACCTGCGCTTCCCGCAGCACGAATGGCGCCGCGAGCACCCCTCGCTCGCCGCACTCGCGCGACGCATGTTCGCGCGCCCGAGCTTCACCACGACGAAGCCGCCCGTCGGCTGAGCGCCTGTGATCCGCGACCTCGAGCTCGCGAGCCCGCTGGAGATCCGCGGCCTGCGCAAGCGCTACGGCGACAACGAGGTCGTCGCGGGCATCGACCTCCGCTTGCGCGCGGGCGAGTGCTTCACGCTGCTGGGCCCCAACGGCGCGGGCAAGACCACGACGCTGCGCTGCGCGCTGGGCCTCACCCGCCCCTCGAGCGGCGAGATCCTCCTCGCCGGCCTGCCTGTGCCCGAGCGCGCGCGCGAGGCGCGCATGCGCGTCGGCGTCGTGTCGCAGCAGGACAACCTCGACCCGGACTTCACCTGCGCCGAGAACCTGCTCGTCTATGGCCGCTACTTCGGCCTCGACGACGCGACGATCACCGCGCGCATCCCGGAGCTGCTCGCCTTCGCCGGCCTGGAAAGCAAGCGCGACGCACGCATCCAGTCGCTGTCGGGCGGCATGAAACGGCGCCTGACGCTCGCACGCGCGCTCGTGAACCGCCCCGATCTGCTGATCCTCGACGAGCCGACGACGGGCCTCGATCCGCAGGCCCGCCACCTGATCTGGGAGCGCCTCAAGCAGCTGATCCGCAACGGCACGACGGTGCTGCTGACGACGCACTTCATGGACGAGGCCGAGCGCCTCGCCGACCGCCTGGCGATCCTCGACGCCGGGCGCATCCTCACCGAAGGCAGCCCGCGTGACGTGATCGCAGCACAGATCGAGGCGCAAGTCGTCGAAGTGTATGGCGACTGGAACGGCGCCGCGCGCAACGGCACGAGCGGCGCGCAAGCCTGGGCCGAGACGCACGCGGGCGCATTCGCGCGCCGCTACGAGGTGAGCGGCGAGACCGCCTTTTGCTACCTTGATGATGCGGCGCCGCTGATGGCCCACCTCGCGGAACAGTCCGGCCTGCGCTACCTGCGCCGGCCGGCAAACCTCGAGGACGTGTTCCTCAAGCTCACCGGCCGCGACCTGCGCGACTGACAAGACCGCTCCGATGGCCACCAACCCGCTCCGCTCGACCTTCCGCACCCCGCGCCTGTCGCGCCGCTTCGTGCCGGTGTGGCAGCGCAACTTCCTCGTGTGGCGCAAGCTCGCGCTGCCCTCGGTGCTGGGCAACCTCGCCGACCCGATGATCTACCTCTTCGGCCTCGGCTTCGGCATCGGCATGCTGGTGCCCGAGATCGGCGGCGTGTCCTACATCAGCTTTCTCGCCGCCGGCATGGTGTGCTCGTCGACGATGAACAGCGCATCCTTCGAGGTGCTGTACTCGTCCTTCTCGCGCATGCACGTGCAGAGGACCTGGGACGCGATCATGAACGCGCCGGTGGAGCTCGACGACATCGTGTTCGCCGAGCTGGTGTGGGCGGCCTCCAAGGCGCTGCTGTCGGGCGTCGCGATCCTCGGCGTGATCGCGGTGTTCGGCCTCGTCGACAGCCGCTACGTGTTGTGGCTGCTGCCGCTGATCTTCCTCATCGGGCTGAGCTTCGGCGCGCTCGGTCTGGTGATGACGTCGGTCGCGCCGAGCTACGACTTCTTCATGTACTACTTCACCCTCTTCATCACGCCAATGACGCTGCTCTCGGGTGTGTTCTTCCCCGCCGACCAGCTCCCTGCGGCGGTGCAGTTCGCCGCCTCGCTGCTGCCGCTTGCGCATGCGGTCGAGCTCGCGCGCCCGCTGCTGCTGGGAAAACTGCCCGACGACATCCTGCTGCACCTGGCAGTGCTCATGGCCTACGGCGTCGCCGGCTTCTGGGTCGCGCTGGGACTCACGCGGCGGCGTCTGCTCGGCTGACGCGCCGGCCGCATCAGCGGCGCAGCAACGAGCCCAGCGTCACGACCAGCATGCCGAGTCGACGTCGCAGGTGCGCCTTTTCGGCTTCGTCGGCCCCATCGTCGCTCGCGAGCGCCTTGCGCAAGCTCGCGATCTCGCGCCGCAGCAGCACCTCCTGCGGCACGAAACCGGCGTTCTTCAGGATGCGGTTGGCCATGCGCTGCTCGGGTGACTGGAAGGGCTCGTCTTCGAACACGAGCGGCCTGCCCGCCCCCGGCAGGTAGTCGAACTCGCCGCGCTTGAGGGCGTCGGCGATGCGCTGCTCGGCGAGGATATCGAAGATCGAGGACACGGTGACCGCCCGGTTGTCGTGCCCGCCGCGCGGCGGGCGCTTCCTACGATCATAGCCGAACCGGGCGCAGGCTCAGGGCAGGATGAAGCTGCTCGGTTCCCGCACATTGCGCGCCGCGTCATGCGCCGCCGCGATGCGGAAGGTGATCGGCCGCACGCCCGAGAGCGGCGTATCGCCGGGCGCGGACAGGGTGAGCGACACCGGACGCACGCTGCCCGCCGCGACCGCGAAGGCGCGTTCGCCGACGACCTCGATGCCCGGCACGCCGCTGACGTCGACGACGAACTCGCGCGGCGCGTCGTCGAGGTTCTTCAGCTTCAAGGTGTAGGCGTTCTCGATCCGCCCGGCGGGGGTCTCGCGCAGCAAGGCGCCGCGGTCGCGCAGCACGTCGACCTGCAAAAGCGAGCGCTGGCCCAGCGCCCACGCGCCGAGCGCGACGACCGCCAGCAGCAGGCCCCCATACGCGGCGAGGCGTGGGCGTGCGCCGCGCGCGGCGGACGGAGTTCCTGCGAGTTCCCGTTCGGACGCGAAGCGGATCAGGCCGACGGGCTTGCCGACGCGCGTCATCACCGTGTCGCAGGCGTCGATGCACAGGCCGCAGTTGATGCAACCGAGCTGCAGGCCGTCGCGGATGTCGACGCCGGTCGGGCACACCTCCACGCAGATGCCGCAGTCGATGCAGTCTCCCCCGCCGAGCCCGCCGCGCGCCTGCCGCGGCTCGCCGCGCCGGAAGTCGTAGCTGACGGTTGCGGTGCTGCGGTCGAACATCACGCCCTGGAAGCGCGAGTAGGGGCACATGTGCTGGCACACGGCCTCGCGCGCGAAGCCTGCCTGCACGTAGGTGAACAGGCCGTAGAAGATGAGCCAGAAGCTCTCCCACGGGCCGGTGCCCGCAGTGGCGACGGCCGGCAGCAGCTCGCGGATGGGCGTGAAGTAGCCGACGAAGGTGATCGCCGTCCACGCCGCGATCAGCAGCCACAGGCCGTGCTTCGCGCCCTTGAGGATCAGCTTGCGCACGCTCATCGGCCCCTGGTCGAGCTTCAGGCGGTCGAGGTGGTCGCCCTCGACCTTCGCCTCGATCCACGTGAAGATCGACGTATACACCGTCTGCGGGCAGGCGAAGCCGCAGAACAGGCGCCCCGCGAGCGCGGTGACGAGGAACAGCGCGGACGCCGCGAGGATCAGCGCCAGGGCGAGCAACAGCGCGTCCTGCGGCCACAGCACGAGGCCGAAGAGGTGGAACTTCTCGTGCTCGATGTCGAAGAGCACCGCCTGTCGCGCGACGCCGCTGCCTTCCCACGTGAGCCAGCAGCCGCCGTAGAAGACGATCTGCGTGAGCCACACCATGGCCCAGCGCAAGGTGTTGAAGCGGCCCGCGACGGCCCGCGCATGGATCTTCCCCTTCTTGCGGTACAGCTCCAGCTTCGCCTCACGCACTTTGCTGACGGACTTGCCCATTCCTGCCTTCCTCCGGATGCGGCGCGGGGGAGACAATTCCCCTGATCGACGCCGGAGGCGAGTACATCACCGCGCGGTCGACAGGAACAGTTCCAGAAAATCAAAATTCCGACAGGAACAGATGCGGACTTGCGGCGAACAGCCGATCCGATCTGTGCCGATCGGAAATCCAATCGGCTGTGCCTGTGATCGGGAGGCGGATCGGGCAAGAATGATGACAGTTCATAATGGGCACAAAGCCATGACGACGATCGCAATCCCCGCCCCCCCGCCTCGGCAGGAGGCAGCACCGACGGGGCGGGTCCCCGGCAACAGCGGCATCTGGGTGGGCATCACCTGCGAATTCGTCGAGTTCGCGGTGCTCTTCATCGTCTATTTCGTCGCCCGCGCGCATTTTCCCGAAGCCTTCGAGCACGGTTCGGAACGCCTGTCGCGCATCTCCGGCACCGTGATCACGCTGCTGATGGTGACGAGCAGCTTCTTCATCGCCGCCTCGGTCGTGACGATGCGCGCGGGCCAGACCCGGCGCTCGCTGGGGTGGCTCGTCGCGGGGCTTGTCGTGGCGCTGGGCTATCCGGTCGCGAAATTCCTCGAGATCCGCTGGAACATCGCGCACGGCATCGACGGCGAATCGGGCATCTTCTTCACCGTCTATTACTACCTGACGATCAACCACCTGGTGCATGCGAGCTGGGGCATCCTCGGCATGTTGTGGGTGCTCGCGCGCCACGTCGCCGGCGCGTATTCGGCCGAGGAGCACAGCGGGCTGGAGGCGCTGGCGAGCTACTGGCACGCCACCGACATCATCTGGCTGGTCCTCTTCCCCTTCTTCTACGTGCTGGCATAACGATGAGCCCGAGCGAGCAAAAACCCGCCACCGCACTGGCCCCGCTGACCGCGGCCTGGCTGATCCTCGTCGCCCTGACGTTGCTGAGCCTCGGCCTGGGACAGTGGTTCCACGGCGCGGCGTGGCTACCGGTGGTGGTCGCCGCCATCGTGTGGGCGAAGGGCATGCTGGTTGCGCAGCGCTTCATCGAGGCCGAGCTCGCCCACCCCTTCATCCGCCGCGTGCTGAAGGGCTTCGTCGCCTTCGCGCCGCTCGCGCTGGTGCTGATCGCCTTCTTCGGCCGCGAGTTCGCGCGCTGGGCGACGCTATAACTGGCGCGCGAGGAGCTGGCCGAGCGTCGCCATCGCCGCCTGCTGGCGCTCCGAGTCCGGATGGCCGAAGTTGAGCCGCAGGCAGTGGCCGAATTCGCGCTTCGCGGAGAAGATCGGCCCCGGTGCGATGCTGATACCGTGCGCGAGGGCCTGCTGGTGCAGCAGCAGGGTGTCGACCTGGCGCGGCAGTTCCAGCCACACGAAATAGCCCCCCTGCGGCCGCGCGAGCCGAGTGCCGGCCGGGAAATGGCGCTCGATCGAGGCGATCAGCACGCTCTCCTGTTCCGCGAGCCGCCGCCGCAATTGTCGCAGGTGGTTCTCGTAGCCGCCCAGCTTCAGGTAGTCCGCCAGCGCGATCTGCACCGGCACCGTGGTCGCGAGGCTGGTGGCGAGCTTCAGGCGCTGGATGCGGTCGGCGTAGCGTCCCGCCGCGACCCAGCCGACACGGTAGCCGGGCGCGAGGCATTTCGAGAACGAGGACACGTGCATCACCAGGCCGTCCGCGTCCAGCGCCTTGGTGCATAGCGGCGCCTGCCGGCCGAAGTACAGCTCGGCATAGACGTCGTCCTCGACCAGCGGCACCTCGAAGCGACGCAGCAGCTCGACCAGCGCCTTGCGGCGCTCGTCCGGCACGAGGCTGCCGGTCGGGTTGGCGAAGTTCAGCATGAAGAGACAGGCCTTCACCGGATGGTGGCGCAGCGCGTCCTCCAGCGCCGGCAGGCTCACGCCCTCGCGCGGGTGGCTCGGGATCTCGATGACCTTCAGCCCCAGCCGCTCGCTCGCCTGCAGCCCGGCATAGAAGGTCGGCGACTCGATCGCGATGAGATCGCCCGGGCGAGTGACCGCCTGCAGGCACAGGTTGAGCGCCTCCATCGCGCCCGAGGTGATCACGATCTCCTGCGGCGACACTGGCGCGCCCTGAGCGAGGTAGCGCAACGCGAGCTGCCGGCGCAGCTCCTCGTTGCCCGGCGGCAGGTCGGTCACGGTCGCGAGCGGATCGAGGCGGCGCGCGGCGTTCGCGAGGAAGCGCCCGAGCTTGTCGAGCGGATACAGGTAGGCGCTGGGAAAGCTCGAGCCCAGCGGCACGATGCCCGGATCGCGCACGCTGTCGAGGATCTGGAAGATGAAGTCGCTCACCTCGAGCTGCGTCGAGCCGCCGAGCGGGCGCGTCATGTCCGGCTCGGGCAGGCCGCGGCCGAGGCGCGCGCGCACGAAGTAGCCGGACTTCGGTCGCGCCTCGATCAGGCCGCGCCCTTCCAGCAGGTAGTAGGCCTGCGTGACGGTGATCGGGCTGACCTTGTGCGTGCGGCAGGCCTGGCGCACCGAGGGCAGGCGATCGCCGGCGCGCAGCACGCCATCGGCGATGAGTCTTTCCGTCTGCTCGGCGAGATCCTGGTAGCGGCTCATGAGCGCGATGTTAGCAGGGCCAGGCGGCGCGGCAGGCGCCGAAAGCGGACCGAAAGGGCGCCGCCGTATCGTCCCTGGGGTCGCTCCGGCGACTGCCCCTGTCGCGCGATGCCGTTCTTGGCGACAATGGCCGCCTTCAGCCCCACCATCCGCGCTACCAAGAGGAGAACGAGCAGTGCTCGAAACCCTGACGACCGGCACCTTCTGGGTGTCGGTGCTGCAGATCATCGCGATCGACATCCTGCTCGGTGGCGACAACGCCGTCGTGATCGCGCTCGCGTGCCGCAGGCTGCCCGAGCACCAGCGCAACAAGGGCATCGCATGGGGTGTGCTCGGTGCGATCGCGCTGCGCATCGTGCTGATCTTCTTCGCGCTGCAGTTGCTGGCGCTGCCTTTCCTGAAGGTCGTCGGCGCGCTGCTGCTGTTGTGGATCGGCGTGAAGCTGATGCAGCCGGAAGAGGACGACGCCCACGGCAACATCGACGGTTCGACGCATTTGCTCGGTGCGATCAGGACCATCGTCGTCGCCGACGCCGTGATGAGCCTGGACAATGTGATCGCCGTCGCCGGCGCGGCAAAGGGCGATCTCACCCTCGTCATCTTCGGCATCGTCGTCAGCATCCCGATCATCGTGTGGGGCAGCAAGTTCGTGCTGAAGCTGATGGACCGCTTCCCGGTCGTGATCACGCTGGGGGCCGCGTTGCTCGGCTGGATCGCCGGTGGCATGCTGGTCGGCGACGTGGTCGTGAAACCCTATGTGGAAGGCTTGCCCGGCTGGCTGCACTACGTGACCTCGATCGCGGGCGCGCTGCTCGTCGTCGCCGTGGGCGCGTGGCTCGCGAAGCGCCAGGCGGGCGCAGCGGCACCGCTCGTTGAACTCGCCGTCGAAGAAACCGGCGACAACCGCGCCCGCCGCCACTGATCGTACTGACAAGGAGATCGTGATGCTCAAGGTGCTCGTCCCCCTCGACGGCTCGGAGAACGCCAACCGCGTGCTCGACCACCTGATGAAGCTGCGCGCGCTGAGCGGCGAACTGGATCTGCACTTGCTCAACGTGCAGGTTCCCATCGACGGCCACGCCCGCAGTTTCGTCAGCCACGACGACCTCGAGACCTGGCACCGCGAGGAAGGCCTCGCGGCGCTCGCGACCGCGCGGGCGGCGCTCGACGCAGCCGGAGTCCCCTACACGCACCACATTGCGGTCGGCCATGTCGCCGACACCATCGTCCGCTACGCGACCGAGCACCGCTTCGACAAGATCGTCATGGGCACGCACGGCCGCGGCGCGTTGATGCAGGCGCTGCTCGGCTCGGTCGCCCAAGCGGTGCTGGAACGTTCCACGGTGCCCGTCACCCTCGTGAAGCCCGCCCCTCCACGCTGAGCAGCCTGACCACTTCGCCCGCTGGGTGATCCGCTCAGAGGGTGCCGGGCGTGGGGTAACGGCTTCGATGCCGCCAACCCCTGCCGCCCGGATGTCACATTCGGAGGCCGAACATTAAGTCTTGTTAATCTCCGGCCCGCATCGTCCTGCATATAACTTATTGGCTAGCTGATATAGCCCTGCACGATGCTGCGGAGCGGTAAAATTCCGCCTTCACAATCCGGAACTGAAAGAGCGGACATGGCAGCATTCGTCACTGAAAAGATCGTCAGCGTGCACCACTGGAACGACACGCTGTTCTCCTTCACCACGACGCGCGACCGTGCGCTGCGCTACGAGAACGGCCAGTTCGTGATGATCGGTCTGGAAGTCGACGGCCGCCCGCTGATGCGCGCGTACTCGATCGCCAGCGCGAATTACGAGGAGAACCTCGAATTCTTCAGCATCAAGGTGCCCGACGGTCCGCTCACTTCGCGCCTGCAGAAGGTCCAGCCCGACGACGACATCCTCGTTTCGCGCAAGCCGACGGGCACCCTGGTGCTGCACGACCTGCTGCCCGGCAAGCACCTGTACCTGTTCTCGACTGGTACCGGCCTCGCGCCCTTCATGAGCGTGATCCGCGACCTCGACGTCTATGACCGCTTCGAAAAGGTCATCCTGATCCATGGTGTACGCTACGTCAGCGAGGTCGCCTACGAGCACTACATCATGCACGAACTGCCGCATCACGAATTCCTCGGCGAGGCGGTGAGCGAGAAGCTGATCTACTACCCGACCGTGACGCGCGAACCCTTCCGCAACCAGGGCCGCTTCACCGACCTGATCGAGAGCGGCAAGCTGTTCGAGGACATCGGCCTGCCCCCGCTCGACCCGACGGTGGATCGGGTGATGATCTGCGGCAGCGCGGCGATGCTCAAGAGCTCGCGCGAACTGCTGGATCGCCGCGGCTTCAAGATGTCCAAGCGCATCGGCGAGCCCGGCGACTACGTCATCGAGCACGCATTCGTCGAAAAATAAGGCTTCGACACCTGCAACACCGTCGAAAGGGCGCCGCGGCGCCCTTTTCCTTTTGCGCTGGCGCATCCCCCCGCACACAGCGCATGGGCGATCAATGTCACCCGCATCGGGTAATCGCGCGTTATATTCCTGCACGCAGGTGCATGACCGCAGTTCTCGACAAACCCCTCCGGACCACCTCGGCGGCAGGACACATGACGTGCCGCGCGGAACACCCGGATCACAAGGAGATACCCGCATGTCCCGCTTGATCACCGCCGTTCTCGCCAGCCTGTTCGTCGCCGGTACAGCCTTCGCGCAGGCTCCTGCCGCCGATTCGATGTGCGAATCGAAGGCCGTCGACAAGAACGGCAAACCGCTCGTCGGCGCCGCCAAGTCGTCCTTCATGAAAAAATGCCACGCCGATGCCGTGAATGCCGAATGTTCGGCGAAGGCCCTCGACAAGAACGGCAAGCCGCTCGCCGGCGCGGCGAAGAACTCCTTCATGAAGAAGTGCCAGGCCGACATGAAGGCCGCCAAGTAAGGAGGCACGCCCCCGCCCCCGGCGACAGCCGGCCCCAGGGCCGGCTTTTCCTTGGTGGCGCACCCGCACAGTGCCGGCAAGCTGGAACCGGCTGACGCCGGAATGCTTGTTTCGCCCTCCATAGCGACTATCCTGAAAAATCTGAGGAGGGCGAGCGCATGGACCAGATCGTATTGCTGATCGGAACGCGCAAGGGTGCGTTCCTCCTGCACAGCGACGCCGGGCGGCGCGAGTGGCGCCTCACCGGCCCGCATTTCCTCGGCTCGGCGGTGCACCACATGGTGCTCGACCCGCGCGACCACAGGACGCTGCTGCTGGGCACCCGCCCCGGGCATCTCGGCCCGACGGTGTTCCGTTCGACCGACCTCGGCGAACACTGGCAGGAGGCCGCCAAACCTCCCGCCTTCGCCCCGTCCGCCGACCCCAAGGCGGCGAGCGTGGACGTCGTCTTCTGGCTCGCCCCGGGCCACGCCTCCGAGCCGGGCGTGTGGTACGCCGGCACGGTGCCGCCGGGGCTGTTCCGCTCGGGGGACGGCGGCGAGACCTGGCAGGAAGTGCCAGGCTTCAATCACGAGCTCCTGCCCAACCTGCGCGAGGTCATCGGCCCGATTCCCGGCGGCCCGCCACTCCACTCGATCTGCATCGACCCGCGCGACGCGCGCCACATGTACGTGTCGCTGTCCTCCGGCGGCACTTTCGAGACCGCCGACGCCGGCGTGCACTGGCGGGCACTCAACCGCGGCATCGCCGCCGACTTCCTGCCCGATCCCGATGCCGACGTGGGCCACGACCCGCACCGCGTCGCGCTGCACCCGCTCAAGCCCGACCGCCTGTACCAGCAGAACCACTGCGGCATCTACCGGCTCGACCGTCCCGGCGACCGCTGGCAGCGCGTCGGCCGCGCGATGCCGGCGGAGGTCGGCGACATCGGCTTCCCCATCGTGCTGCACCCGCGCGACCCCGACACCCTGTGGGTGTTCCCGATGGACGGCAACGAGAACTGGCCGCGCACCTCGCCCGGCGGCAAGCCCGCCGTGTATCGCAGCCGCGACGGCGGCGAGAGCTGGGAGCGCCAGGACAACGGCCTGCCGCGCGGCCACGCATGGTGGACGGTGAAGCGCCAGGCCTTCTGCGCCGACACCGGCCACCCGCTCGGCCTGTATTTCGGCACCACCAGCGGCGAGCTGTGGGGCAGCCACGACGAGGGCGACACCTGGCTCCCCCTCGCCGAGCACCTGCCGGAGATCTTCTCCGTCGAGTTCGCCACGCCTGCGCCATGAGCGCCCCCGCACGGCCGCCCGAAGGGGGCGCGCTTCCTCCCTTGGGAAGGATGGAGCGCAGCGACAGGAGGGTCGTACAGTGACCGTCCGCGTCGTCGTCCCCGGTCAGCTCTACAGCTACACCGGTGGCCAGTCGCAGCTCGTCGCAAACGGGACGACGCTGGGCAAGGTGCTCGACGAGCTCGACCGCCGCCATCCCGGCCTGCGCTTTCGCGTCGTCGACGAACACGGCGCGATCCGTCCGCACGTGCGCTTCTTCATCAACCGCGAGCCCGCCCTCGCGCTGTCGTGCGCGCTCGCCGACGGCGACGAACTCGTCGTTGTCGGCGCACTCAGCGGCGGCTAGGCTGCATACTGTCGGGCACATCCCGGTCGCATCGGGCCGCCACCCCGACCGGAGCAGACGGGGGCGAAGCGATGGCGAATCCTGCGATCTTCATCAGCTACCGGCGCGACGACTGCAGCGGCGACGCCGGCCGCATCTTCGACCGTCTCGTCGAACACTTCGGCCGCGAGCGCGTGTTCCGTGACGTCGAGGCGATCCCCGCCGGCGAGGATTTCGTCGAGGCGATCCGCCACAGGATCGAGCAATCCGACGTGCTGCTGGTGCTGATCGGCAAGCAGTGGCTCACCGCGACCGACGACGCGGGGCACTGGCGCCTCGCCGACGACAAGGATTTCGTCCGCACCGAGATCGTCAGCGCACTCAAGCGCGGCCTGCGCGTGATTCCGGTGCTGCTGGAGGACGCCGAGATGCCGCGTGCGCAGGACCTGCCCGGCGGGCTGGCGCCGCTCGCACAGCGCAACGCCTTCGAGATCCGCAACACCAGCTTCGACCGCGACCTCACCGAGCTCATCCGCATTCTCGCGCCGGGCTGGCGCCACACCCTCTCTCGCCTGCTGCGCCAGCGGCCGCTGCAGGCGGCCGTCGCGCTCGTCGCGGCAGCGCTCTTCGGCCTGTGGGCCTATTCGCTGGTCGTCGACACCCCCGACAAGGTGCGCGTGCGCATCAGCCAGATGGGCCTCGCGTGGGATCCCGCCACCTTCGTCGAACTCGCCGGGAAGAACGACGCCGACGCGGTCGCCCTGTACCTGCGCGCCGGCATGCCGGTCGACAGCGTCGATGCGGGCGACGTCACCGCGCTGATGCGAGCCGCCGGCGAGGGCCACCTCGCGCTCGCGCAGCAGCTGGTGAAGGCCGGCGCGGACGTGGATCGCGCCCTGCCGTGGGCCGCCGGTGCCGGCCGCGCCGAGGTGCTGGAGCTGCTGCTCGCGCAAAAGCCCTCGCACACGGCGATCAACCGCGCGATGGTGGCCGCGGCCGACACCGATTTGGCGGTGATGAAGCGCCTGCTCGACCTGGGCGCCGAGGTCGATTTCAGCGAAGACGGCCGCGACACCGCACTGGGCCTTGCGGCAGGCGCGCTGCAACTCGACGCCGTGCGCGAACTGCTCGCGCGCGGCGCCAACCCCAATCCCGACAAGGCGGACGGCTGGCTGCCGCTGCACCGAACGGTGTATGCGAGCCGCCAGGAGGGCGAGGGTCTCGAGCGCCAGCTCGAACTCGTGCAGCTCCTGCTCGACAAGGGGGCGCAACTCGAAGCTCGCACGCGCTCGATGTCGGACTGGCAGCCCACGCCGCTGCTGCTCGCGCTGCACAAGCCCGCACCCGAGCTGGCCCTGTACCTGATCGAGCGGGGCGCTGATGTGAATGCCGCAAGCGGCGACCGCAGCGGCATCGAGGGCCAGACGGCGCTGATGCTTGCCGCCGCGGGCGGCCACGCGGCGCTCGTCGATGCCCTGCTCGCCAAGGGCGCCACCCTCGGCGCACGCAACGGACGCGGCGAAACCGCGCTGATGGCGGCGGCGGGCGGCCACGGCAGCACGCAGGCTGCGATCGCGCGGCGGCTGCTCGACGCCGGCGCGGCACTCGACGCACGCAGCGAGTCCGGCTCGACGCCATTGATTCGCGCCGCCGGCAGCCGGAACGACGTGCTGCCCCTGCTGCTGGAGCGCGGCGCCGACGTCAATGCGACGACGAGGAACGGCTGGACCGCGCTGATGGTCGCCGCGCAGGTCGGCAATGACGACTACGTGCGCGCGCTGCTCGCGCGGGGCGTCGATGCACGCGCCCTCAACGAGGACGGCGAAAGCGCTGCCAGCCTGGCCGCAAAAGGCGGCTACAACCGCGTGTTGCGCACCCTGGGCGCCCCGCCCGTGCGTGCCGCGGGCGATCAGTAAGCGACCGTGAAGCGCCGCCGCGCGTGCGCGGGGCGTTCCAGCTCGTCGATCATCACCACCGCGTAGTCCGCGAGCGAGATGCGGCTCGCCCCCTGCGCGTCGACGAGCAGCTGGTCGGAGCCCAGGCGGAAGCGGCCCGTGCGCTCGCCCGGCTCCAGATGGGCCGCGGGGCTCAGCATCGTCCACTCGAGCTCCGGCTCGGCGCGCAGCAGCTGCAGCGCATCGCGCGCGCCTTCGGCCGTGCCCTTCCACTGCGCCGGGAACTCGGGCGTATCGACGAGCTGCACGCCCGGCGCCACCTCGAGACTGCCCGCCCCGCCGACCACCAGCAGGCGAGGCACGCGCGCCTGCTTGGCCGCGGCGATGATCGCGCGCATGCCCTGCACGTAGTAGCCACGCACGTCCGCCTGCGCGTGGCCGCTGAAGGCGCTCACGACGGCGTCGTGGCCCTGCAGCCGGGATGCGAGCGCCGCGCCGTCGAGCACGTCGGCCTTCACCGTTTCGAGCCCGGCCTGCACCACCAGCTTCGCGGGATTGGAGACGATGGCCGTGACGCGGTGGCCGCGCGCGAGCGCTTCCTTCAGCAGGGCCGAGCCGACGTAACCGGATGCGCCGATGAGAGCGATGTTCATGGATGTCACCTGATTCAAGCAATATGGATGGATGGGTCGCTGTCTGCAGCGGCGCCATCTTCACACTGCGGATTGTTTTCAAAAACAGTCCAGTCCAGAATTCACTGTTTTCATTTAACCGACAAAGAAGACCTCCCATGGGCATCGCCGACCGCATCGACCTCAACGGATTGCTGATCTTCGCCGCCGTCGCCGAAGCCGGCGGCTTCACCGCCGCGGCCGATCGCCTGGGCATCGCCAAGGCCAAGGTCAGCATCGAGATCGGCCGCCTCGAGACGCAGCTCGGGATCAGCCTGCTCAGCCGCACCACGCGCCGCGTCGCGCTCACCGAGGCCGGCCACACCCTGTACGCCGAATGCGTGCCGCGACTGCGCGGCATCGAGGACGCCCTCGCGCAACTCGGCAGCCCGTCGGCGGAGCTGAACGGCACGCTGCGCATCGGCTGCACCGTCGATCACGCCGTGCAGGCGCTCGGCCGGGTCGTCGCCGAGTTCGCCGCCCGACATCCGCGACTGCACATCGAACTGCGCACCAGCGACCAGGTCGTCGATCTCGTCGAGGAAGGCCTCGACGTGAGCTTCCGCATGGGCTGGCTGCGCGACTCGTCGATGCGCGCGCTCAAGCTCTCGGATTTCGCCCAGTACATCGTCGCCTCGCCCGACTACCTGGCGCGCGCCGGACAGCCGCTCCATCCCGAAGAGCTTGCGCGGCACGAATGGATCGCGCTGAGCCTGCTGCCGACGCCGCTGACCTGGAGCTTCACGCATGTCGACGGGGAAAGCTGCAGCGTGCGCACCCGCGGCCACCTGCGCGCCGACTCGGCCGCCGCGCTGCGCGCCCTGCTCGAAGGCGGCGCGGGGATCTCGGCGCTCGACCAGTTCAGCGCCCGGCCGGCGATCGACAGCGGCCGCCTCGTACGGGTGCTGCCCGACTGGACGCCGCCCGGCGGCGGCCTGTACGCCGTCTATGCGCCGGGCCGGCACCAGCCCGCGCACGCGCGGCAGTTCGTGGACTTCTACCGCCACCGGCTGCAGCAGCGCATCGAGCAATGCTTCGGCACGCTTGCGCCGACGAAATCTGCTGCCACGCCCGGGTAGTCACACAACGTCCCGCGAGGTCGTGGCCAAGCCCGAGCGAAGTCGCGCTAGAATTGCGGCCGCCCGCCGTTTCAATGCGCTCGTCATCCGACTCGCGGCCGTACCGGGCAGCGATCAATGACCCCACCGACGCCTGCCCCTTCTCCCCTGCTGTCGCGCCCCCTGCTGCTGGGCATCGCGCTGTCCCTCGCGCTGCATCTCGCCGTGCTGATCGGCCCGCAGGTCGATCTGCAGCCCCTGCCCGAGCTGCAACGCCTCGACGTGACGCTGGTGCGCAGCGCACCGCAGATCGCGGTGAGCGAATCGCCGCCCCCCGCGCCGCCGCCGGTGAGAAAGAAGCCGCGCCCCCCCGGGGAACCGAAGACGGCGCAGGCGAGCATCGCCGACCTGCCCATCGACCAGCCCGCCCCCGTGGCGCCGCCTGCGCCGGAACCCGCCCCCGCGGCCGAACCGCCACCCGCTCCCGAGCCTGAGCCGCCCCCCGAGGCGCTGGTCGAAGCGGTCCCCGAAGCCGCGGCGGACACCGCGGAACAGCCCAGCGCCTCGCCCGCTGCCGAGGAGCTGGCGCTTCCGGCCGAAACCATAGCGGTCGCCGGCAGCGGCGGACAGGCCTTGCCGCGTGCCGGTCGCATCGCCTACCTGGCGCTGATGGGCGAGAAGCAGCTTCCCATGGGCAAGGCGACGCACCAGTGGGAAATTGCCGACGACGACAGCTACCGCATCTCCGAACTCGTGGAACCGACCGCCGTGGCGACGATCCCGTTGTTCCGCCCGGGACGCAAGCTGCGCGAAAGCACGGGCCGGATCACCGCGGCGGGCCTGCGCCCCGAACGCTTCACCGAACGCGAGGACGGGCGCCCCGGCGAAGTCCTTGCCGAACTCGACCGCAAGGCCAGCGAATTCCGCAGCGCCGGCGCCACGGACACCCTGCCCGACAACGCGCAGGACATCCTGTCGCTGCTCTACCAACTCGGCTACCCCGGCGCCACGGCCGGCGGCTCGCTGCCCGTGACCGCGGGCGGCGCGCTGCGCAACTTCCAGCTGGAAACGATCGGCGATGAGACCGTGCACCTGCCCTTCGGCCAGGGCTGGCGTGCACGCCACGTCCGTGCACGCTACGGCAGCGCACGCGAGATGACGGACGTATGGCTCGCAACCGAGCACTTCGGCCTGCCGATCCTGATCCGCACCATCGACGCGAAGGGCGTCGTCTACTACCTCGTCGCGACCGAGGTGATGGTCAGCCGCGAAGTCCTGCCGTCCTCAGCACGCTGATCGGCGGGCGGCCCGCGCCGCCTTGCTTTCGCATGATCCTCGCCTACCATCAATGCATGCCGGGCGAGGCTCCGCAGAATGCCTGAACCGGCATGCCACCCCGACGCGGAGGACATGCCATGCTGTTCATCACCAGCAGAATGCCGACCCACAACACCGAACCCGAGCTGAACCCGAATTTCGTCTTCGACCTCGGCAACAATGCCTCCAGCCGCGCCTTCTACTGCTGCCGGCGCAAGAAGAAGGACAGCTACGAGGAGATCGGCAGCAAGGCCCTGCTCAGCGCGATCAAGGAGTCGAAGTACCGCCAGGTGCTGCTCTACATCCACGGCTTCTCGAACCTCCCCGAGGCGGTGTTCAAGAACGTCGAGGAATTCCAGAGCCTGTGCAACAAGAAGAAGGCCGGCGAGGTGCTGGTCGTGCCGGTGATCTGGCCGTGCGACAACGACCTGGGCATTGTCAAGGACTACTGGGACGACCAGAAGGCCGCCGACCAGAGCGCCTTCGCGCTCGCGCGCATGTTCCAGAAATTCATGGAATGGCGCGCCTCCACCGAATACAACCCCGAGGACGACCCCTGCCTCAAGCGCATCAACGTCCTGGCGCACTCGATGGGCAACCGCGTGCTGCGCCAGACCCTCGCCAACTGGCGCCGCTACGACCAGCCGCAGGGCCTGCCGCTGCTGTTCCGCAACACTTTCCTGGTCGCCGCCGACATCGTCAATGAATCGCTGCACCGTGGCGAACCGGGCGAACTGATCTGCCACGCCTCGCGCAACGTCGTCGTGTATTACGCCTCCGACGACCTCGCGCTGCGCGCGAGCAAGGTCTCCAACCTGCGCAACGCCGAAGCCTCGCGCCGCCTCGGCCACACCGGCCCGGAAGACATGGACCGCACGCCGAAGAACGTTTTCGCGATCGACTGCGACGACGTGAACACCCGCTACGACCCGCCCAAGGGCCATTCCTACTTCCGCTCCGGCGACAAGAAGGGCGAACCGGGCGTGGTCTTCGACCACATCTTCAACACCATGCTGAGCGGACGGGTGTTCCCCAGCGACGAGTTCCGCAAGTCGAGCATCCTGACCCTGCCGAGCGGCTGAGCCCTAATCCACCGCCTCCGCGAGCGGCTCCAGCAGACGGGGCCGCCGTATCTCCCAGTCCTCGAACCACTCGGGCAACTCGTGCCCGGGCATCGGCGACGAAACGAACCAGCCCTGCGCAAAGTCGCAGCCGCACGAGCGCAGCAGCTCCCATTCGGCACGGGTTTCGACGCCTTCCGCGACCGTGCGCAAGCCGAGGCTGCGCGCCAGGCGCTGGTTTGCCTCGACGATCGCCCGCAAACCTTCGTCCTCGCACGCGCCATGGACGAAGCCGCGGTCGATCTTGAGTTCGTTGAAGGGAAGATCGCGCAGCTGGACGAGCGACGAGTGGCCGGTGCCGAAATCATCGATCGACAGCGTGATGCGCCGGAGCCGCAGGCGCGCGAGGATGTCGAGCACCACGACGGAATTCTGCATGAGTCGACTCTCGGTGACCTCCAGGACGAGGCGCTCCGGCGGCACGCCGGAGGCAGCGAGTTCCTCCATGACCATTTCGGGAAAATCGAGCGCGACGAGGTTGTCCATCGACACGTTCACCGCGATCTGCAGCGCGTATCCCGCGTCGAACCAGCGTCGCGCGTCGTCCAGTGCGGTGCGGAGAACGGCCTGCGTAAGCTCATCGATCAGTCCGCTCTGCTCGGCGAGCGGCACGAACTCGTCGGGATACACCAGCCCCCGCTCCGGATGGTTCCAGCGCACGAGGCTTTCGACGCCGACCACGGCACCGGTCGTGAGCGACACCGTCGGCTGGTAGTGATTCACGAGCGCCCCAGCCGCAATCGCCCGGCGCAATTCCTCGCTATAGAAGGTGCGGAACGACGCCTGCGACGCTGCCATCCCCGACACGTGCCGGTCGAGCACCGCACGCAGCCCTGCCGGGGTCGTGGGCTTGCTGAGCGAGCCGAGCACCCGCAACCCGTGCGCGCGCGCCAAGCGTTCGGCGGAATGCAGGATGCGGGGATCCTCGCCACTCATCAGGATGAGGCTGCCGCGGTAGCCGAAACGGGCGAGTTCGCGCACGAACTCGATGCCGTCGAGCTCAGGCATCCTCAGATCGGCGAAGATCAGCCCGACCTCCGCTTCACCGCGGGCAACCTGTACCAGCGCTTCGCGCCCCCGTACGTGACTGCGCACGTCGCCCACATCCAGCGCAGCCAACTGGCTCGCCAGGAGCCTGCACAAAATGGGATCGTCGTCGACGATCAGCGTTTTCACCCGCATTCACTCGCCCTCTTGTGCCGGCGTCCGCTCATTTGTTTGCAAGCCAGCGCTGCAAAGAATCCCGCAGCACGTCGAGCTGCAGCGGTTTGCCCAGATATGCGTCGATACCCGCGTCGCGGTACGGCTCAGCGCCCTCGGGCGCAGTGCCGCTCAGCGCGAGGATCGGCGCACGCGGCCGCCCGCCCTTCTGCTCCTCGGCACGAATCGTCTGCACCAACACGTAACCGTCCATGCGCGGCATGTGCAGATCCGTCAGCAGCATCGCGTAGCCGCCCGCGCGCCACAACTCCAGCGCGCGCTCGCCATCCTCCACGGCGTCGGCCTGATAGCCGAGCACCGAAAGTTGCTTCAGGATGATTTTCCGGTTCACCGGATCGTCTTCTGCGACCAGGATCGGGCCTTTGCGCGCGGCGGCCTGCGTGACGGCCGGCAGCGCGGCTCCAGCGGCCCCCGGCATGATCACCGCCAGTGGAGGATGGCGATCGAATGGCCAGTAATGGCGAAATGGGCGTTCGGCCCCCAGCAGCCACGCTTCGGCCGCATCAAGCACCCCCCGGACCTGGGTCGCCGAGAACGGCTTCAGCAGGTAACCGTGGGCACCGGCACGCAGCGCAGCATCGATGTCCGCAAGCGCACCGTGCGCGGAAATCACGATCACCAGCGAACGCCAGGCGTCCGCGCCGGACCGCAGCTCGGCACACAGCTCAAGCCCGTCACGGGGCCCGGACAGGGCGACATCGAGAAAGATCACCTGTGGCCGGAACGTGCCGATCACGGCACGCGCTTCCGTCACGTCGCGGGCGACACGAATCTGCGCGGGATGCTCGCGCAACATCCCGCGCATCAGCTCGCGCATGAACGGATCGTCATCGACGACCAGGATCCGCCCGACGCCCTCCACCTCGCGTGCGGCCTCCCCTCCCGCTTCATTTCCGGCCAAGCTGCCCTCCCCTCGCACCCAGTCCCGCTCGAACACGCACGGACACATGGACCCATCTGACGAAAGGTATAGTTTACCTCATAGAGGTAACTATTTGTGGCGCCGTACGGCTGCTTTCCGCAGCAAGCTCGCGTACCATCATTAATGGACAATCAGTCGGCATGCTCGGACGATGAAATCCCTTCACCACGTACTACTCATCGATGACGACCCCTTCTGCCGGACGCTGTACACCAGCAAGCTGAAGGAGCTCGGCAGTGACATCCGCATCCTGTCCTCGGAGAACGGCTATGCGGCCCTGCTCGCGCTGTCGGAACGCACGCCGGACCTGATCATCCTCGACCTGCGCATGCCAAAGTTCGACGGCGTCGCTTTCCTGGACGTCATCAAGTCCAAACCCGAATACGAATCGCTGCCCGTGCTCGTGATCAGCTCGGCTCCCGGCGACTTCGCCCGCATCCGCAGCACCTACAAGAACATCTTCATGTTCGCGAAGCCGGTCCGCGCAGAGCTCTTCGAGCGCGCCATACGCTGGGGGCTTCGCCTGGCAGAGCCGGCCAAGGCTGAGGACGCACCCCTCGAGCCGCGACATTCGCGCATCGACCTCGCCCACATCACGCTCTACATCGGCCCCGACCGGACGATCCAGCACGCCGTCGCGGAAGAGTTCTACAAGCTTGCTGCCGACCGCATCTCGAGCCTGGACCGGCTCGCCGCAAGCGACGACCTGCGCGGTGTGCTGGATTTCTGCCACGCAATGGAGGGCGGCGCCGAGACGATCGGCGCGCATGAAGTGCTCGGGACGCTGGAGTCGCTGCGGACGGCGGCCCGCGCAGGCGACGTCCAGGCCGTCCGCGGGCATGCACAAGATTTTGGCGAAGCCCTGCGGTGCTTTTGCGTCGATCTGGCCCGGGAGTTTTCGCTCGACGCCGATTGACGCCCCCCCTATGCAAAGGTAACATTTCCGAAAATGCAGGCCTAATAGGTAACAATTCCAGATGCCGGGCTGGAGCCCGTTCTGGTGACACCGAAAGTTGTCGGCCTGCACTCGCAAGTGCGCGCACCCTGTGCAGGACAACGGATCCTGCAGGCGACGGAGATAGATCGGCATGGAACACGACGCGCAGCCGCTGGCTCACTCGGCGGCACCCGCGGCCGTTCGGCACGAACGCAACGAGACGCGCCGCCGCAACCTGATCATGCTGACGGCGGCGCGCGGCGCAAAGATTGCGCTGACCCACGCAGCGAAGCTCACCAGTAGCCGGGTAAGCCTGATGACCTCGGGCCGCAAGCCGGTGTCGGATCCGTTTGCCCAGGCCATCGAGCAAGCCCTCGGACTTCCGCCAGGCTGGCTCGACGCGCCGCAGGCACGACAGTCCGTGCCGCAATCCGTATGGAGCGTACTGGGCACCTCGGCCAGCACCGCCCCCGATGCGAACGTGGATGCTGAGCCGCGAACCCCCGCAGGCGGACAGGCGGGAACCGACATCGCCGCGCTGCTTGCGCAGGCCGCTGCAGCGCCGACGGCGCTCTTCGACAAGCCGCGCGCCACGGTCGGCCCCATCGCCGAGGCGCTCGCCCGCACCATCCTCAACATGTCGCGCGCCGACAAGCTGTCCGAACGCAAGGCCTTCCAGCTCCTGGGTGCCCTGCTCAACGACGACACCTGAACGCGCCAGCCAATAGGCGTCCTCCAACAATGCTGCCTCATTTCCTGCGCGTGCTGTTTGGCGCACTCGCGGCAAGCGCGCTCGTCGCGCACGCCGCAGCCGAAGCTCCGCCCGTGCTGATCGGGCTCGATGCCGAATTCGGACACAAGACCAGCACGTCAGCCCAAGCGATCCAGCAAGGCATCGAAATCGCGATCGAGGAGATCAATGCCGCAGGCGGCGTGCTTGGCGGCCGCAGACTCGCCCTCGTCATGCGCGACAACCGCTCGATCCCGGCGATCGGCGTCGACAACCTGCGCGAGCTGGCCGCAATGCCCGATCTCGTCGGCGTGTTCGGCGGCAAGTTCAGCCCCGTCATCCTCGAATGGCTGCCCGTGGCGCAGGAACTGGGCGTGCTGATCCTCGATCCTTGGGGCTCGGCCGACCCCATCACCGAACACAAGTATGGCCCCAGCTACAGTTTCCGCCTGTCGTTGAAGGACTCCTGGGCGGCGCCGGTGATGCTGAACTTCGCCCGCCAGCAGCGCGGCGCCCGCCGGGTCGGCATCCTGCTGCCGAACACCGGCTGGGGACGCAGCAACCGCAATGCCCTCGCTGCCGCCGCCCCCGCCGCAGGCGTGGGCATCGCGGGCGAACGCTGGTACAACTGGGGCGACCAGTCGCTGCTCGAGCAATACCGTGAACTGCGCGCAGCCGGCGCACAGGCCATCGTCCTCGTCGCCAACGAGACGGAAGGGTCGCTGCTGGTGCGCGAGGTGGCGGCCTTGCCGCAGGGTGAGCGTGTGCCCATCATCAGCCACTGGGGCGTCACCGGCGGCGCCTTCGCCGAAATGTCGGGGGGGGCGCTCGACCAGGTCGACTTCGCCGTGGTGCAGACCTTCAGCTTCATCGGCCTCGACACCCCGATCGCGAAGCGCGTGCTCGCAGCGCTGAAGACGCGCTACGGCATTGCCGGCGCAGAGCAGGTGCGCGCGCCGGTCGGCGTTGCGCATGCCTACGACCTGACGCATCTCCTCGCGCGCGCGATCACGCGCGCCGGATCGACCGACCGTGCCAGGGTGCGCGACGCGCTGGAGCAGCTGCCCGCCTACAAGGGGCTCGTGCGCAACTACGACCGCCCGTTCGCGCCCAATCGGCACGACGCACTATCGCCGGAGCAGGTGTTCATGGCGCGCTACACGGCGCAGGACGTGCTGGTCCCGCTCATTCCCGCACGACCGGACAGACGCTGAACCGCGAGCGATGGCCAAGGCTTCGGGCCTCGCCGCCCGCATCCGTCAAAGCGCATTCCTCCTTGCCATGTCGGTGCTGGCCCTCACCGGCATCGGCGCGTTGTCCTTGCAGGCATACAACATTGCCGGCACGATCCGGCAGTCACAGACGACGACGCTGCAGGTGCTGGCCGGCACCTTCGGCGCCAGCCTCGCCAAAATCATCGACTCTGAGGAAGAGCTCAGCCGCAGTCCGCTGATCTGGACCGCGCTGACTGATACTGCCGGACGCGAGGCCTACCTGCGGCCCTTCCTGCGTCAGCACAACAGCGGCAAGGCCTCCCAGCTCGCCCTCCTCGACTACCGCGGGCGCTTCCTCGCCGGTGCTGCGAACCTCGTTGCAGAATCGAACGCCACGGTCGAAGAACTCGCTACACGGCTTCTCACGGCGCAAGGCCCCGATCGGCACCCGATCGCGGTCGACCAAGGCAAGCACATCCTGGCCGCCTACCCCGTGATCTTCCCGTACACGGACGACGTGATCGGCGTACTGATCAACCGCATCGACCTCGCGGTACTGATGACGGGAGCGAGCGGGACGCTGGACCAACACTTCAACCTCATCGTCAGACGCACCGACGCCCCGCCCATCGCGCTCCGGGACACGGCCGCGCACGGCCCGGGCACGCAGCCGGTGACCCAGCTCCTGCAACACTCGCGCCACCCGGATCTGTACCGGATCACGCTCGAGCTCTACCGCAGCGACAACCCCTGGTTCAAACCGCTGCGCGACATCGTACTGCTGCTCATTGCACTCGCGATTCCCCTGATGTGGCTCGTGTGGCGCTACTCCACCCGTCTCGCGAGCCGCCTCACGGTGCGTCTGGACCGGCTGGCCGGCGCGGTCTCCGCCGCGCCAGGGCAGGACGCGCCCGCGATCCCGGCCGACGACAATCCGGATGAAATCGGAGCCTTGTCGCGCGCGCTGCGCGGTGCTCTCGAGGCGCAACGCCAGTTCAGCGAAGACCTCGAACGCCAAGTCGTCCGGCGCACCCAGGAGCTGCAGGCAAGCCGTGACGCTCTCGCCGAGGCGCAGGCCGTGGGCCACATCGGCAGCTGGGCGCACGACCTGCGCGCCGACGCGATGAGCTGGTCCGACGAAACCCGCAGGATCTTCGGCCTGCCCAGCGATTCGGAGCCCCGTGCGCGGGACTTCTTCGACGCGCTGCACGCGGACGATCGGCCGCGCGTGGAGGCGGCATGGCGCTCGGCGCTCGACGGCGGCAACGAATTCCGCACGGAAAGCCGCATCCTCGCGGCGGGCGAATTGCGCTGGGTGAACATCGAGGCGAAGGTCCGACGCGACGCCGCGGGTGAGGCCATCGACGTCATCGGCATCGTGCAGGACATCACCGCCCTCAAGCACGCGAACGCCCGCCTCGAGCAGGCCGTCGACGCGGCGCAGGCCGCCAACCGCGCCAAGAGCCGGTTCCTCGCGACCATGAGCCACGAGATCCGCACGCCGATGAACGCCATCATCGGCATGACGCGACTGGCGCTCGACACCCCGCTCGACGCACAGCAGCGCGACTACCTCGAGAAGATCAGCGGCGCCGCGGACGGCCTGCTGCAGGTCATCAACGACGTACTCGACTTCTCCAAGATCGAAGCCGGCAGCATGGACTTGCGCGCAGCCCCGTTCAACCTGCGCGAGCTATTCGCGAAAGTGGTCAGCCAGCTCGAATTCCGCGCACGCGAGAAGGGGCTCGAACTGCGCGTGACGCTCGACGAGCAGGGGCCGATGGACTACGTCGGGGATGCCCTGCGCATCGGCCAGGTGCTGCTGAACCTCGCGGGTAACGCCGTCAAGTTTACGCACCAGGGCGAGGTGAGTCTCGAGCTGCGACGCCTGCCGGGCGGCTCGAGCGGCGACTTGCTCGAGTTCGTCGTGCGCGACTCCGGCATCGGCATGAGTGCATCCCAGCTCACCCGCCTCTTCCAGCCCTTTTCCCAGGTCGACGACGCCACCACGCGCCCCTTCGGCGGCACCGGACTGGGGCTGGCGATATCGAAGCAGCTGGTTGAACTGATGCACGGCTCGATCGGCGTCGAGAGCACCCCTGGAGCCGGGAGCCGCTTCCACTTCGCGCTGCGCCTCGCGCCCGCCGCCGAGGGCGCGGGTCGGGCCGCAGCTTCCTGCAACGCGGGCGACAGTGGCCCGCCGAGCCTGCGCGGCCGCCGCATCCTGCTCGCCGAAGACAATCCACTCAACCAGCAGGTCGCCGGCGAGTTCCTGCGCCGCATGGGCATGATCGTCGACATCGCAAACAACGGTACCGAAGCGGTCGCGCGCGCGCTCGAGCGTCGCTACGATCTCGTGCTGATGGATTTGCACATGCCGGTGATGGACGGCTACGAGGCGACACGACAGATCCGCCGCTACTTCAGCGACGCTGCCCTGCCCGTCCTCGCGATGACGGCCGACGCCTTCAGCGACGCCCGCGACCGCTGCCTGGAGGCCAGCATGAACGACCACGTCGCCAAACCCATCGATTTCCGCACCCTGCCTGACGTGCTGGCGCGCTGGCTCAAGCTCGCCGATGCCGTCGACCGTCCGTCTCCCTCACCGTCCGAAGGCGGGGCGCACCATCCGGCAGTCTCCGCCGGCCCCCTGGACCTTCTGCCGCAGGAGGAACTGGACGAAGCCCTGGCGCGCATCGGCGGCGATGTCGCGCTCTACCGGGAACTGGCCGCGCTGTTCATCGAACAGTACCGCGACGCTTCTGCACAATTGCAGCAACACCTTGAGGAAGGCAAGCTCGAACAACTGGGACTGATGGCGCACACGCTCAAGGGGGTGGCCGCCAGCCTCGGCCTGAGACCGCTGCGGGCACATGCCGTGCGGCTGGAGAAAATGATCCGGGCCGGCGAGACGGACCGGTTGCACGATGCAGTACACCAGCTCGCGGACACCCTCGCCGCGTCCATGCAAGGCCTGTCCGGGCATCTTGGCGCCAGCGAGAACTGGCCAGCGCCTCAGCTCTGATTGGAAACCTGGAAGGCAGCGAGCCGTTTCATTGGCGTACTCGACCTTGCCGTCAGGGGATGCGACAGGATCTCCGCCTCCGGCCCCGACAGAAAATCTCCCTTACGCATGAGGGTATCGATGGGCAGCGGCAGGTCAGTCAAAAGCATGGGTCATAATGCCTCGACGAGCCGGAAACCGACAGACCCCGTCGCCGCGGTCCGGCTCACTCGCGCGGCAGCAGGCGCGCGAGCAAGGCCTGCATCTTCACCCAATGGGTTCCCTCCCAGAACACTCGCCGGCACACGTCGCAGGTGCTGAAGCGCGAGTGGCGCTCGCGCACCCCCTCGGGCAACAGGTGCGCGACGCTCGCCTTGTCGATTGCATGGAGCGGTGCGTTGCACGACAGACACAGCGTGAACGGCCGCGCGCTGCGGGCGAGATCCAGGCGCGCGAGGACCTCCGCGAACTGCAGCTCCGGCTTCAGCGCATGCACGTAGCAGCCGTGCGTGATCGTACGTCGCTTGAGCAGCTCGCGGTCGCGCGTGAGCACGATGCGTCCGTCGTGGGCCGCGATCGCCTCGATGTCCTCGTCGGCGAAGTTGTTGTCGTACAGCGTGTCGAAGCCCGTCATGCGCAGCAGGCGCGCGAGCCCGCCCATATGGGCGTCGGCGACGAAGCGCGTCGTGCGCAGCGGATGCTCGCGCACACGCAGCAGCGGCGTGATGTCGAAGGTTTCGAAACGCGGATAGACCGACACGCGGTCGCCCTCGCGCAGCAGGCGCTCGAATCCCACCGACTCGCCATTAACCAGCACCAACTCGACCTCGGTGTGCGGCACCCCCAGCGCCTCGATCATGTGCTTGACCGTCGCCGCCCGCGCACACGGCACCGTGACGTCGCGGTAACGGTTTGTCGGGGCGAGGAAATCGTTGAGTTCCTCGTAGAAGCGGAAACTCGCCGACACCATCGCCGCGCTCCCGCTCAGGGCGCAGGGCGCGCACGGAAACCGAAGCGCGCCGGCACCGCCGCACGTTCGACCGCCTGCAGCGGCAGGTTCCGCCACCTCACCTGGCACCTCACCTGGCAGGTCACCTGCCCCCCCTCGCCCGAACCGCCCGTCATCACCGCGAGCAGCGCCTCGTCGTCGGCCACCCTGCCGTCCGCCAAGCGGCATTCGGCAAGGAAGGCCGCGAGATCGCGGTCGTCGAGCAGGCCGGCGCCGAGGTCCGTGTCCAGCACCACGCTCCCCTCCTCATCGAGGCAGGCCGCCGCCACGGCGGCAACCTCGGTCCCGGCATGCGTCGTCAGGCTGCCGTCCGGATGCAGGCGCAGCACCCAGGGCGTGTAATCCAGCGACACGTACACCCGCTGCGGTCCGTTGCGCACGAGCCAGTTGCCCGACTCGTCGCAGCCGTAGTTGGCGTTGAGGAAGCCCGCCAGTCCCGCATGCTCGACCGCCTCGCCGCGCAGCCGCCAAGTGCCGCGGCGGTCTAGCGACAGCCAGTCGTAGCAGGCGGGAACGTCGGGCCAGCGGGCGGACGCGGCAACATCGGGGCAAGAGGTCATCGGGGGATGAAGTTGCGGAAAAGTCCCAGCATAGCGCGCCGCGCCCGCAGGCAGAACCCTGCGGCGCATGCGCGCAGCGCCCGAGTCTGGGACAATCCCGCGTTTGCCCATGCGGAGAAACGCGCGATGACCGAAGCACTCGTCGTCCTCACCAACTGCCCCGACGCGGCCTGCGCCGACGCCCTCGCCACGCTGCTGATCGAGCGTCGCCTGGCCGCGTGCGTGAACGTCCTCGCGCCCTGCCGCTCGGTGTATCGCTGGCAGGACAAGCTCGAGATCGCAGCGGAAGTCCCGCTTCTGATCAAGACCACACCCGTGCGCTACGCGGAACTCGAGGCGGCGATCCGCGAGAACCATCCCTACGAACTTCCGGAAATCGTCGCGGTCCCTGTCATGCGCGGCCTGCCGGGCTACCTCGACTGGGTCGCTGCGGAAACCGCCCCGCTACCGGACGACGAGAGCGCAGCCCCGACCGCTTCCTGAGCAGGCGCAAGTCGCAGGTCTTGATCCATATCGAAGACCTGCCGCCCCTGCCACCCTACAATCGCGCCACCGCGCAACGCCGACGAACCCATGCACCGCCTCCTGTCCCTGATTGCCCTGCTCGCGAGCCTCCTCGCGCTGTCCGTCCCCGCCCACGCCGCAGGCGCGGTCAGCGGCTCGCCGATGCGCCCCGAGGAGGCCTTCGTGCTCTCCGCGCAGGCGCTCGACCCGCAGACAGTCGAGGTCACCGTCAAGATCGCGGGCGACTACTACCTCTACGCCGACAAGTTCCGCTTCCGCGCCGATCCCGACACTGTCAGCTTCGGCACGCCACAGCGCCCGGCGGGCAAGGTCACGAAGGACGACTTCTTCGGCCAGGTCGAGACCTACCGCAAGGAAGTGAAGATCCTGCTGCCGGTCAATGCGCCCGAAGGCACGACGAAATTCCGCCTGCTCGGCAGCGTGCAGGGCTGCTGGGACGGCGGCATCTGCTACCCGCCCAACGAGCAGACCGCCGACATCGACCTCCTCGCCAAGCCGATGAAGACCGGCGGCAACTTCCTCGACGGCCTGCTCGGGCGCGACGACAAGCCCGTGCAGGCGGCCGCCGCGACCGGCGGCAGCGGCGTATCCGACGACGAGAGCGGACGCATCGCCGGCCTGCTGCGCGACGCCAGCGGCCCTCTGGTGCTGCTGAGCTTCTTCGGTTTCGGCCTGCTGCTCGCCTTCACCCCCTGCATGTTCCCGATGATCCCCATCCTGTCGGGCATCATCGTCGGCCACGGCCACGACATCTCGCGCGGACGTGCCTTCGTGCTGTCGCTCGTGTACGTGCTGGGCATGGCCATCACCTACGCCGCCGCCGGCGTCGCCGCAGGCCTCTCGGGCACCATGCTGGCCGCCGCACTGCAGAACGCCTGGGTGCTGGGCGCCTTCGCGCTGGTGTTCGTGCTGTTGTCGCTGTCGATGTTCGGCTTCTACGAGCTGCAGCTGCCGACGGCGCTGCAGAGCCGCCTGTCCTCCACCGCCAGTCACCAGCAGGGCGGCAGCCTCGGCGGCGTCGCGGTGATGGGGGTGCTGTCGGCGCTGATCGTCGGCCCCTGCGTCGCCGCCCCGCTCGCCGGCGCGCTGCTCTACATCGCGCAGACCGGCAACGCCGCACTCGGCGGCGCGGCCCTGTTCGCGATGGCGCTGGGCATGGGGGCGCCACTCCTCGCCGTCGGCGTCGCCGCCCGCTCGGTCCTGCCCAGGGCCGGCGCGTGGATGGAAGGCGTCAAGAAGGCCTTCGGCGTGATGCTGCTGGCCGTCGCGGTGTGGCTGCTCACCCCCGTCGTGCCGCCGCTGCTGCCCATGCTCGCGTGGGCGGCGTTGCTGGTGTTCTCGGGCATCTTCCTGCATGCGATCGACCCGCTGCCGCCGCACGCGAAAGGCTGGCAGCGCTTCTGGAAGGGTGTCGGCGTGGTGCTGCTGATCGGCGGTGCGGCAATGCTCATCGGCGCACTGGCCGGCTCGCGCGACCCGCTGCAGCCGCTCGCGGTGCTGCGCGCGCAGGCCGCCACCGCCAACGCGGCCGAGCTGCCGCGCTTCGAGAAGGTCGCCTCGATCGCCGAGCTCGATGCGCGGCTTGCGTCCACCGATCGTCCGGTGATGCTCGACTTCTATGCCGACTGGTGCGTGTCGTGCAAGGAGATGGAACGCTTCACCTTCACCGACCCGAATGTCGCCGCGCGCATGGGCCGCATGCTGCTGCTGAAGGCCGACGTCACCGCCAACAACGATGACGACAAGGCCTTGCTCAAGCGCTTCAACCTGTTCGGGCCGCCGGGCACGATCTTCTTCGACCCGGCGGGCAAGGAGCGCGACGGCCTGCGCGTCGTCGGCTTCATGAAGGCGGACGCCTTCAGCGAAGTGCTCGATCGCGCGCTGCGCTGAGGTCTGCAAGCCGGGGAACGGCGCCGAAGCGATCGCGGCGGGCTTCCGATCGCTTTTGGTTGCATTTCGCCTACAATTGGCGTTCCCTCAATCGCCCGCCTCCCAAAACATGTTCTCCGGAATCGTGGCCGCCTGCGGCCGAATCGAACGCATCGATCCCCTGCAGGACGGCGTCCGCCTGACGGTCAACGTGGCCGATCTCGATCTCTCCGACGTGCAGCTCGGTGACAGCATCGCCAACAGCGGCGTGTGCCTTACCGTCATCGCGATGGACGGCCCGCGCGTGCAGTTCGACGTCTCGCGCGAGACCCTCAACTGCACGGCCGGCCTCGACCAGGCCGGCAACGAAGTCAACCTCGAGAAGGCGCTACGCCTCGCCGACCGCCTCGGCGGCCACCTCGTCACCGGCCACGTCGACGGCGTCGGCGAAGTCGTCCGCTTCGTCCCGGTGGGCGAGAGTCACGACCTCGTGATCCGCGCCCCCGCCGCGCTTGCAGGCTACATTGCGCGCAAGGGCTCGATCACCGTGAACGGCGTGAGCCTCACCGTGAACCGCGTCGAGGGCACCGAATTTTCGATCAACCTGATCCCGCACACCGTCGCGGTCACCAATCTCAAGCACCTCGCGGCCGGCAGCCGCGTGAATCTCGAGATCGACTTGATCGCCCGTTACTGCGAACGCCTGCTCGCCTGGCGCGAGGAATCCGCACAATGACCGCACTGTCCCCCATCACCGAAATCGTCGAGGAAATCCGCGCCGGCCGCATGGTCGTGCTGGTCGACGAGGAAGACCGCGAGAACGAGGGCGACCTCGTCCTCGCCGCCGAGCACGTCACGCCCGAGGCGATCAACTTCATGGCCAAGTTCGGCCGCGGCCTGATCTGCCTGACGCTGACCGAGGCGCGCTGCCGCCAGCTCGACCTGCACCTGATGGTGCGCGACAACCGCTCGCCGCACGGCACCGCCTTCACGACCTCGATCGAGGCCGCCGAAGGCGTCACCACAGGCATCTCCGCGCACGACCGCTCGCGCACGGTGGAAGCCGCCGTCGCACGCAACGCCAAGCCCACCGACATCGTCCAGCCCGGCCACATCTTCCCGCTGATGGCGCAGAACGGCGGCGTGCTCATCCGCGCTGGCCACACCGAGGCCGGCTGCGACCTCGCCGCGCTCGCCGGGCTCGAACCGGCGGCGGTGATCTGCGAGATCCTCAAGGACGACGGCACGATGGCGCGCCTGCCCGACCTCGTCGAGTTCGCCAAGGAACACAGCCTCAAGATCGGCGCGATCCGCGACCTGATCCAGTATCGTTCGTCGAACGAGCACCTGATCAAGCGCGTCGCCGAGAAGGACGTCGACACCCCGCACGGCCGTTTCCGCCTGTTCGCATTCGAGGACAAGACCACCGGCGAAGTGCATTTCGCGATGACGAAGGGCGATATCCGCCCCGAGCGCGAGACCCTCGTGCGCGTGCATGAGCCGATCTCGGTCGTCGACTTCCTCGACTCCGAAAGCGCCCGCCACACCTTCCCGGTGAACCTCTCGCTCGCCCGCCTCGCGCAGGCCGAACAGGGCGTGATCGTGCTGCTGTACCGCCCGCAGTCGGGCAGCGAACTGCTCGCGAGCCTGACCGGCGACGGTTATCAGCCGCCGAAATGGGACGCCCGCCTGTTCGGCGTCGGCGCGCAGATCCTGCGCGACCTCAAGGTCGGCAAGATGCGGCTGCTCTCCAGCCCGCGCAAGATTCCGAGCATGGCCGGCTTCGGCCTGGAGATCACGGGCTTCGTCGATCCGGTCTGAGGTGGTACCCTCGACGTTTTACCGCGCCGGAAGTCCTGCGGATTTCCGGCTTTTCCGTTTCCGAAAGAACCGAACATGGCCCGTTACGACAACATCCCCGAATTCGAGCCCGATCTGAACGGCCACGGCCTGCGCATCGGCATCGTCATGAGCCGCTTCAACCAGGACGTGTGCGAAGGCCTGCTGTCGGCCTGCACCGCCGAGCTGCAGCGCCTCGGCGTCGCGCCCGACCTGATCCGCATCGCGACCGTCCCCGGAGCGCTGGAGATCCCGCTCACGCTGCAGGCGATGGCGCGCAGCGGCCGCTACGACGCGCTGGTCGCGCTCGGTGCAGTGATCCGCGGCGAGACTTACCACTTCGAGCTGGTGTCGAACGAGATGGGTGCGGGAATCAACCGCATCGGCCTCGACACCGGCATGCCGATCGCCAACGGCGTGCTCACCACCGAGGACGACGACCAGGCGCTCGCGCGGATGCAGGAAAAAGGCAGCGACTGCGCACGCACCGCGGTCGAGATGGCCCGCCTGCTGCGGATGCTCAAATGAGCGGCAAGGCAGCACGGCGCCGCGCGCGCGAATTTGCCCTGCAGGGCATCTACCAGTGGCTGCTGTCGGGCAACTCCGTCCCCGTGATCGAGGACCACGTCTCCCAGGTCACCGGCTTCGACAAGGCCGACCGCGAACTCTTCGTCAGCCTCTTGCGCGGCACGCTCGCCAACGTCGAGTCGCTGCAGGAGGAGTTCGTGCCCTTCATCCACCGTTCGGTCGACGAGCTTTCGCCCGTGGAGCGCGCGATCCTGCTGCTCGCCACGCAGGAATTGAAGAACGGCCTCGACACCCCCTACCGCGTCATCATCAACGAGGCGATCGAGCTCGCGAAGAGCTACGGCGGCACCGAAGGCCACCGCTTCGTGAACGGCGTGCTCGACAAGCTCGCGGCCAAGCTGCGCGCAGTCGAGGTGAGCGCCGCGAAGGACGCCGGCAAGTCTTGAGCCCCTCATCGCACCGCAAGTAACGAACAACGGGCCCGCGCGGCCCGTTTTTCATTGTGCGCCGCGACCCGCGAGGCGCGGCTTAACGCGTTGTCATTGCATCAAGCTCCGTAGCCCCCCGACGCCGATCGGACGGAATTTTTTCGCAGACACGCGGGCGCGTTCCGTTCACCATAGGCGCGACGGCAAATACCGCTCGCGTCGGGCCTGTCGAAGCCTTGGCGATGCCTTCCCGCACCCCCACGATCCACGGGCTCTTCTGATTGCCATTTTGATATCATTTGGGAGTATGCCAAAGACCTTGGCATGCCACCGGACGGAGGAAGGGGGCGATGAAGCTGCGGGCATACCTCGCACGCATGATCTGGGTAAGCGTCGCGCCGCTGCTCGTGTTCGCCGGGCTCATCGCCTACCACGACCTGCAGCAGATCGAACGCCAGCGCGCCACCGAGGCCGAAAGCTTCGCACGTCACTTCGCCGACTCCATCGACCGGACGATTCGCGCCCGCATCCGCGCCCTCGAGATGCTCGCCGCCGCCGACCGCTTCGGCCCCCCTGCCGACTGGTCGGCACTTTACAAGGACGCACGGGCATTCCAGGCCGCCTTCGGCCAGCACGTGATCCTCGCCGACAGTGCGGGCCGGATGATCTTCAACACGGCGCGCCCGTTGGGTGCGGAGTTGCCGCAGCTGAAGACGACCGGCAGCAATTACAACGCCTTCGCGTCGCTCGCGACCGGCAAACCCGCCGTGGGCGACCAGTTCCTCGGTCCGGTCCTCAAAGAGCGACTGCTGGCGGTGGCCGTTCCGGTGCTGCGCACGAGCCAGACGCCCTACGTGCTGATTGCGCTGATGCCGGCCGAACTCTTCCGGCAGCGGATCCGCGAACTTCCCCTGCCCCCGACCTGGAGCATCACGCTGCGCGACGGCACGAACGGGATCGTCGCGCACAGCAATTCCGGGGCCGCCACGGAACGCCAAGCCACCGAGCAGTTCTCGACCGCGTCGACCCTTTCGCAATGGTCGACGACCGTATCCATCCCGGGCGGCATCGCCGGGCTCTGGTCACTGCACGAAACTTTCATGTTGCTGGGCCTGCTCCTCGCCACGATGATCCTGCTCGCCTTCGCGGGCGGGCGCCTCGCGGCACGGCGCCTGACGCGCGCGATGCTGGCGCTGGTCTCGGACACCGCGCAGGCGCGGGCCGCGAGCGGGCCACTGCACCAGCGCATCGACGAGATCGCGAGCGTCCGCAGCCGCCTCGACGATCTGGCGAAGGCGCAGAGCGTCAGCCGCGAAGCGCTCCAGGCCAGCGAGGAACGCCTGCGCCTGTTCATCGAGCATGCACCCGCGGCCCTCGCCATGTTCGACCACGACATGCACTACCTCGCCGCGAGCCGGCGTTGGCGCGACGACTATGGCCTCGGCGGGGAGGACATCATCGGCCGCAGTCACTACGCGATCTTTCCGGAGATTCCGTCGCACTGGCGGGAGATCCATCGACGCGCCCTCGCCGGCGAAGTGCTGCGCAATGAGGAGGACCGCTTCGAACGCGCCGACCACAGCGTGCAGTGGGTGCGCTGGGAGGTCCGGCCATGGCGCACTGCGAAGGGTGCCGTCGGGGGCATCCTGGTCTTTTCCGAGAACATCACCGAGCGCCGGCAGGCCGAGGACGAGGTGCGCAAACTCTCGATGGCGATGGAGCAGAGCCCGTCCCTCATCATGATCACGGATCTGCAGGATCGTATCGAGTACGTGAACCAGGCCTTCGTCGACCAGACCGGGTACGCTCGCGACGAGGCGATCGGACGCACTCCCGCGCTGCTGAATTCGGACAAGACACCCCCTGCGACCCTTGAAGAGCAGAAACAGGCAGGCGCGCGCGGGCAGGTATGGCGCAGTGAACTCTTCAATCGACGCAAGGACGGCAGCCTGTTCGCGAGCAACGCCGTCGTCCGCCCCTTGCGGCAGCCGGATGGAACGGTCAGCCATTTCGTCTGGGTCCAGGAGGACATCACCGAAAGGAAACGGCTCAACCGGGAAGTGGAGCGCCACCGCCTCCATCTGCAGGAACTCGTCGCCAGCCGCACCGCCGAACTCGAGGAATCCCGCGCCGCGGCGGAACAGGCGAGCCTGTCGAAGTCGGCCTTCCTGGCGAACATGAGCCACGAGATTCGCACGCCGATGATCGCCATCCTCGGTTTCGCCCGAATGCTCAAGCGCAGCCCGCTGACCGACGAGCAACGCGAACGCCTCGACAAGCTCGGCGCCGCCGGCGAACACCTGCTCGTGCTCATCAACGACATCCTGGACCTGTCGAAGATCGAGTCGGGCAAGCTCGTGCTCGAGCACGTCGACTTCTCCCTCGACGGACTGCTCGACGGCGTGCGCTCGCTGCTCGGCGAGCAGGCCACGGCGAAGGGCCTGACGATCGAGCTCGACCGCGACCACGTCCCGATCTGGCTGCGCGGCGACCCGACGCGAGTGCGTCAGGCGATGCTCAACTACGCCAGCAATGCGGTGAAATTCACCGACACCGGCAAGATTTCGCTGCGAACGATCCTGCTCGAGGACGACGGATCGCACTTGCTCGTGCGCTTCGAAGTGCAGGACTCGGGCATCGGCATCCCCGCGGAACAGCAAGCGGAGCTGTTCCAGATGTTCCAGCAGGTGGACGCCTCAACGACACGCAAGTATGGCGGAACGGGGCTCGGCCTGGCGATCACCCGCCGCCTGGCGAACCTCATGGGCGGCGAGACCGGCATGGAAAGCGCCCCCGGCGAAGGCAGCCGCTTCTGGTTCACCGCCCGGCTCGAACGCGGCCAGCGCCCCAACGGCCCCGGCGGCCTCCCCGCCCCGACCGTCGCAGACCCCGTGCGACAGCTGCGCGAGCGCTTTGCCGACGCGCCGATCCTGCTCGTCGAGGACGATGTGGTGAACCAGGAAGTCGCGCTCGCTATGTTGGGCGACACGGGCCTCATGGTCGACATCGCGTCGAACGGGTCGGAGGCCGTCGAGCTGGCCGCGCAGCGTCCGTACCGGCTCATCCTGATGGACCTGCAGATGCCGGTCATGGACGGGCTTGCTGCGACCCGTGCCATTCGCGCTGCGGGCATCGGCGATTCGGTGGCCATCGTCGCGATGACCGCGAACGCTTTCGAAGAGGACCGCCGACGTTGCGAAGAAGCCGGCATGAACGATTTCGTCGCCAAGCCGGTGGCTCCCGAAGTGCTGTATGCCACGCTCCTGAAGTGGCTGACACGCGAGGCGAGCATTGGCGCCCCCCCGGCCGCAGCCCCGGCCGCAGGCCCGGCCGTCGCCGCGGACGTCGCCGCGCAACCGCCCGTCGACATCGACGCCGCGGTGAATCTGCTCGGCATGGAGCCGGATAAGTTTTACGCTTTAATAGGAAAATTCCTCGCCTCTGCGCGCACGGAACTGCCCAGGCTCGACGCAGCCATTGCGCAGGGCGACGGGAAGACACTGTCGTCCGTCAGCCACCGCCTGAAGTCTCCGGCGCGCACACTGGGCGCATCCGGCCTTGGCGATCTTTTCGAAACCCTTGAACGCAGCCACCCGGACATGGCCAAGGCGGCCACGACTCTGCAGCAGATCCGCACGGCGTTGAATCAGTTTGCCCGCCTGCTCGACGACCGAATGTCGCAGCGCGGGCGCTCGGAAGGCTAGCGAATGGACTCTGCCCGCTCAATCAAGAATTTCCGCGCCCTCGTGCTTGATGACGACGAGGTCATGCGCGAGGTCGCAGAGGATCTGCTGCACCGCCTCGGCATCGAGCAGGTGCTGACCGCAGAGGACGGCAACGCGGGCCTCAGCCTGCTGCAGTCGGCCGATCCCGAACCCAATCTGCTGCTGTGCGACCTGAACATGCCCGGCATGGACGGAATCGAGTTGCTCCGCACGATCGCCGCCCGCGGCTTCATGGGCGACGTCGTCGTGCTGTCGGGGGCGGGCGCCCCGGTGCTGAAGGCCGCCGAACGTCTCGCAATCGAGTACGGCCTCGGGTTCCTGGGCGTACTCGCGAAGCCTGTCTCCGAGCGACAGCTCGCGGAAGTCCTGCAACGCAGCCGGCGGCCGACGGCCGACCGCGCGCCGCACGACATCCTCGATCCGCTGACACCCGACGAGATCCGGTCCGGCCTCGACACGGGTCGGCTCGCGCTGGTGTTCCAACCCAAGGTATCGGCGAAGGATTATCGTGTCTCCGGATTCGAGTGCCTGGCACGCTGGCGACACCCCGCACGTGGTCTATTGTCTCCCGGTGCCTTCATCCCGGTGATCGAGCAGCACGGCCTGATCGATCGCTTCACGCACGAGGTGTTCCGCTTGGCGGTGGCGCATCAACGCGAATGGCGCGTCGCCGGCCACACGATCAGGCTGAACGTCAACGTCTCGATGGACAACCTTCTTCGCCTCGACCTGCCCGAGACCCTGGAAGGACTCGTCGATTCGGCCGGGGGCTCTCCCCGGGACATCATCCTCGAGCTCACCGAGACTCGCCTGCTGCAGAACCGGCGGGACGGCCTCGACGTGTTGTTGCGCATGTGCCTGAAGGGTTTCGGCGTGTCGATCGACGATTTCGGCACCGGCACCTCGACGATGGAGCGGCTGCAGCACCTGCCCATCACCGAACTGAAGATCGACCGCGCCTTCGTGCATGGCGCCGCGAAGGACCCGACTGCACGCGCGATCCTCGAATCGAGCGCCACGCTCGGCAGGACGCTGGGACTCGGCGTCGTTGCCGAGGGGGTAGAAACCGAGGAGGATCTCGCGACCGTGCGCGCGGCCGGCTGCGACGAAGTGCAGGGCTACCTGGTGGCGAAACCGATGGGCGCCGAGGAAGTGCTCTTGTGGATCGAGCGCTGGGAAGCGCGCCGTGGCGAGATGACGAGCACGCGCCACGCTCCGACCCTGCTCGTCGTCGATGGCGATGAGATCGCGCGCGCCCAGCTGAGTTCGGCGCTCGGCGATCACTACCGGGTCCGCACGGCCGCGAGCGGAGAAGAGGCGCTCGTGCAAGTTGCGCAGGAGCGCCCCGACCTTGTGCTCCTCGACGTCAGGTTTCCCGGCGGCATGGACGGCTACGAAACCTGCCGTCGGCTCACGTCGACAGTCGGCACTACGCCCGTCCCGGTCATCTTCCTGTCCACCTGCGGCGCGATCGAGGAACGCCTGAAAGGCTACGACGCCGGCGCCGACGACTACCTCGTGAAGCCGGTCGATCCGCGGGAACTCCGTGCCAAGCTGGTGCGCCTCCTGGAACGCACGACCGGCCGGAGCGGCATGCCGAGGACGCCGTCCGACCGTTTCCCCCCCACGACGACCGCTTCCGAGCCCTCCCCAACCGCAAGCCCTACCGCGCACCAGCAGAAACCATGAAACACTTCGACCCCCTGGTCCGAAACAACGTGCACATTTGCGGCAATGCCGATGCCGACCGGACGATCGTGTTCGTACACGGTTTCGGCACCGAGCAGTCGGTCTGGCGCGGCGTCGTGCCCCATTTTGCGCGCGACTGGCGTGTCGTGCTGCTGGACAACGTCGGCGCCGGGGCCTCGCTGCCGGAGGCCTTCGTCCAGTCACGCTACCTGGGCCTGCAAGGCTATGCCGACGATCTGCTCGAAGTGTGCGATGCACTCCAACTGAAGGACGCGGTCCTCGTCGGCCATTCCGTCGGCGCGATGGCCGCCGTCCTCGCGGCCAACCGGAAGCCGGAGGATTTCGCCAAGCTCGTGCTGATCTGCGCGTCGCCGCGCTACCTCAACACGGAGGACTACCACGGCGGCTTCACCGCGGACGACCTGAACCAGATCTACTCGGCGATCGAGGAGCAGTTCGACGAGTGGGCAGCCGCGTTCGCCCCCATGGCCATGGGAAACTCGGATCGCCCGCAGCTCGCACGCTATTTTTCCGATCAGATCCGCAGCATCCCGCCGGACCGCGTGCTGACCGTGCTGTGCTCGACCTTCCAGTCCGACCACCGGCAGGACGTATGCCGGATCGCCCAACCGACCCTGCTGCTGCAATCGCAGGATGACGTCGCCGTGCCAGCGGCGGTCGCTCACTACCTGCAGCAGCACATTCCCGACAGCCGGCTCGTGATGCTGAAGGCGGGCGGCCACCTTCCGCACTTTGCGGCACCCGATGAGGTCGCCGACGCCATTCGCGGCTTCATCTAGGGATCGTCCGGATCGCCGCGCACGCCTGGCGCGCCGGGCGGCGCCCGCCCGCCTCAGCGCGGGTCGGGTAGGCGGTGTTCGCGGCAGATCTGGCCGCTGTCGAATTCGCTGAGCACCTCGCCGGTGAGGCCGCAGCGGAACGCCGCCGCCCCCTCGATGCGAAAATGCGCGCAGCTGCGGCACACGCCGAAGGTCGCACCGCCGCGGGCGCCCTGCCACTGACGCAACAGATTCGTCAGCACCCGCGTCGCATCGGCCGTCTCGCCCGCATCGAGCGCGCCGAGCGCCGCCGTCCAGGCGCCGTCGGTCTCGATCTCGGCAATCAGCCGGCGCCCCGCATCGGTCAACGACAGGCGCGTGACACGCCGATCCCTGGCGTCCACGTCGCGCCGCACGAGCCCCTTGCGCTCCAGCAGCTGCACCGTCTGCGACACCGTTCCCTTGGTCTGTCCGAGATATTCGGCAAGCACCTGCAGCGTGTTGCTGTAACGGTTCGCCGCGCGCAGGAAACCCAGCACCTGGCCATGCACGGGGAGCAGACCACGCTCCACGGCACGCTGGCGCACCTCGCCCTGCAGCGCGCGCGCCAGGCAATGCAGCAGATCGAACAGTGCGGCCGAACCGGGGCCGGACTCGGGATCACCAGAAGGAGGGAGATGGGGGCCTGAGCGCATGGCTGGATAGTATCGTCACGAAACAATCGTTGACAAGCAGACCGCTGCCGGCCATATTGGTTTCGTATCGATACCTTTCAGCCATCCACGCAGGCGTCGCCGGCGCCGCGGCGCAAGACCCGCCTGCACGACCAACCACTTCCTGCCGGAGACCGAGATGAAAAGGACCCTGCTTGCCTGCCTCCTCCTCACCGCCGCCTGGGGCGCCGCCGCTGACAGCCATGTCGCCTTCCCGACCACGTACCGCGGGGATTTCCACGTCAAGTCGATGGTGATCCAGCAGGGCCACCCGCTCTTCGAAGCGGTCGGCGGCATGCATCACCTCTATGCCAACAAGAAGGCGCTGGCGGGCTACAAGGCGGGCGGTAAGTTCGCCGACGGCGCGGTGATCACCTTCGATCTCTTCGAAGCGGTCGCCCAGGACAATGCGATCGCGGAGGGGGCGCACAAGGCGGTGCTCGTGATGGCACGCGACAGCAGGAAATTCAAGGCGACCGACGGCTGGGGCTATCAGGTGTTCGACCCGAAGACGCGCAAGGCCTCGCTCGACGCCAAGGCCGCCGCCGAATGCCACGCTTGCCACTTGCAGCAGAAGGACAAGGGCTTCGTGTTCAGCGCCCTGCGCGACTGAGGCGGGAAGACGCAAGGCCCGGGCGCGCATTGCTGCGCGGCCCGGGCCTTGCCGGTCGTAGCCCCCCCCGCTCGCGCGGGGGTTGGCATCACTCAGTACGTTCAGTCACGGAAAGCCGGACGCGGACGGCGGGCGCCTTCCGGACGGTCGCCACCGAAACGGGCGCCGTCGCGCGAACCTTCGCGGCGCGGACCACGGTCATCGCGCGGGAAGGCGCTGCGGTCGCCGAAGCTGCGCGGTTCGCTGCGACCGAAGCCGGGACGCTCCTCGCGCGGGGCGCTGCTGCGCTCGTCACGGCCGAAGCCGCCACGGTTGCCGTCCCGCCCTTCCGACGACCAGCCCTTGCCGGTGCCCGGACGGGAATCGCGCGAATCGCGGCTCCACGACGAACCGCCGGACGGACGGCCGCTGCCGTAGCCCGGCTTGCTGCCACCCGGACGACGCGGCGAAGTCGGACGCGCCGTCGGCTCGAGGCCTTCGATGACGTGCACGTCCATGCGCTTGCCGGTGAAACGCTCGATGGCGCGGATGATGCCCATCTCGCGCGGGCCCGACATCGTGATCGCGATGCCGTCACGGCCGGCACGGCCGGTGCGGCCGATGCGGTGCACGTAGTCCTCGACCTGGCGCGGCGGGTCGAAGTTGATGACATGGCTGATGCCCGCGACGTCGATGCCGCGCGCCGCGACGTCGGTCGCGACGAGCACGCCGATACGGCCCTGGCGCAGCTTGTCCAGCGTGCGGTTGCGCGCGGTCTGGTGCATGTCGCCGTGCAGCGCAGCGGCGGCGAAGCCCTTTTCCTGCAGCGACAGCGACACTTCCTCGGCGCTCTTCTTGGTCGCGGTGAACACCACGGCCTGCTGCAGCCCGTCCGTTCCCAGCACGGATTCGAGCAGACGCGTCTTGTGCACCATGTTGTCGGCCATCATCAGGCGCTGCTCGATGTTGCCGCGGTTCTCGACCGTCGGGGCGATCTCGATGCGCTGCGGGTTGCGCTGCAGCTTGCTCGCGAGGTTGCCGACCACGCCGTCCAGCGTCGCGGAGAACAGCAGGGTCTGGCGGCTCGCCGGGGTCGCGGCGACGATGGTCTCGATGTCCTCGACGAAGCCCATGTCGAGCATGCGGTCCGCTTCGTCCAGCACCAGGGTCTCGACATCCGACAGCTTGATCTTGCGGCGCGTGAGGTGGTCAATGAGGCGGCCCGGAGTTGCGACGACGACGTCGACGGGGCGCGACAGCTGCTTGACCTGGGCGAAGAAGGGTGCGCCGCCGACCAGGCAGGCGGTGTTGAGCCAGCGCAGGTGGCGGCCGTAGGTCTTGACGGCCTTCTCGACCTGCAGCGCGAGTTCGCGCGTCGGGGTCAGCACGAGCACGCGCGGGCCGGCGCCGGGCGCGGGCTTGCGCTCGACCAGGCGGGACAGGCTGGGCAGGGTGAAGGCGGCCGTCTTGCCGCTGCCGGTGTGCGACGACACCATCAGGTCGGCACCGGAGATCGCGGCGGGAATCGCCTTGACCTGCACTTCGGTGGGGACGGTGTAGCCGGTGGTCTCGATGGCCTTGAGCAGCAGTTCGTTGAGGCCGAGTTCGTTGAACGTCATGAGTTCTTCCTGTGTTTCCGCGGCAACGGGTGGTCGCACGGGGATCTGGCCCGGTTTTCCGGGCCATTGAAAAGGCATCGCACCGTCCACGGGGGACGCGGTGGCGGCAAGCGCGCGATGGGCTTGGGCCGGTCGGATTCCGTCGCAAAAAACGACGGATGCGACCGCGCATCGGCACCAACCGGCATTCGCGATGCCTATCGATCAGAAGAACGAGAGGAGTTCGACGGGAGGGTCGGGGGCGATGGGGCTGTGGATACAGTCCCTCGGCTGGGTCCGCGGAATCCTGTTCCGCGAGTTAAGACCTGAAAATAAACCGACTGCTGCATTGCACAACGAATGCAATGGTAGCCGATTTTGCGGTTTCGGGAAAGCGGAAAATCAAAAGGCCCGACGCCTTGCGGCGTCGGGCCTCATGTCACTGGCGTGCAGGACGAACGGATCAGCCGTTGACGGCGCCCTTCAGGGTCGCGCCGGCCGAGAACTTCGGCACGCGCGAAGCGGCGATCTTGATCGAGGCGCCGGTCTGCGGGTTGCGGCCGGTACGCTCGGCGCGCTCGGACACCTCGAAGGAGCCGAAACCCGTGAACGACACTTTCTCACCGGCGGCCATGCGCTCGGCGATGATGTCCAGCACGGCGGACAGGGCACGGTCGGCCTGCGCGCGCGAGACATCCAGACGGTCAGCCAGGGCTTCGACGAATTCACCTTTGTTCATGCTTTACCTCGATTGGTGTGTGAGTTGTTCGGTGCTGCACATCTAACGGCCGGATTCTAGCATTGTCGCGGCTTGCAGGGCATTCGTCCGCGTCAACGATACAAATTCCCAAGCATGTTTCGATGCCATGGACACATTGTGCGATGCCGTGCGGCAAGTCGGGAATCAGGGCAAACACCAAAGCGGGCGCCAGTCATCGGCAGGCCATTTCCGCGTGATCCGGATTTCACCGCGATAATCCGCGGAAAACCCACTCCGCGGAGCCGATTTCAGGCGCCCGACGGCACTGCGGGGGCGTGCAGCGCGACAAGAATCTCCATGAAGCGCCGCGCGAGGCGCCCCGGAGGGGGTGTGCGCGCGATCGAAGCCTGCCATTCGCACGCATAGCGCAGGGTTTCGGACGGAATGCGCAGGATTTCGCCGCGCGCCTCGAAGGCCTGCGCGTAATGATCCGGCAGGAAGCCGACGTAGCGCCCGGAACGGATCAGCAGCACGCTCGCCTCCTGCTCGAAGGCGCGCGCCGCGGGCGCGAGGCCCAGGCGCCAGAAGTGCTCCATGTTCGGGGAGTGGTAGCCCAGGCCGACGAAGGCGGCGCGGCGCAGTTCGTCTTCGGACGGCACGCGCCCGCCAGCGACGAGGGGGTGGTGGGGCGCGGCGTAGAGCGGCAGGTTCTCGTCGAAGAGATGCACCGAGGTGAAACTGTCGCTCGCGCGGTGGAAGGGATGGACGGCGACGTGGAAGCGGCCTTCGAGGAGCCCTTTCTCGATCTCGCTGCTACCGGCGACGAAGACGTTGAGCGACACCGCGGGGGCCTCAGCGCCGAATTGCGCGATCGCCTCGGCGAGGCGGCAGCCGGGATTCGACACGGTCTTGTCGAACATCACGAGGTTGAGCTCGCCACGCATGCCAGCGTGCAGCTCGGCGACCTCGCCACGGAATGCCTCGATCTGCGTCAGCAGGCGCCGCGCCGCCTCCAGGACGACCTCGCCCTCCTCGGTCAGCGCGAAACCGGCGCGGCCACGCTCGCACAGACGCACACCGAGGCGCAGTTCGAGATCCTTGAGATGGCGGCTGATCACCGAGCGGCTGATGTTCAGGCGCAGCTCGGCCGCCGCGAGACCGCCGGATTCGGCGATCGCGATGAACACGCGCAGCAGGCGCAGGTCGGCTTCGGCAAGGCTGGCAAGGAGGGCGCGCGGTTTCATGCAGTCATTGTTTCACCAACTCGAAACCTTGCGTACGCATCTTGTCGTTTTATGCACGCAAAAGCGCCCGTACTATGGCTCCCGACCCCACAAGGAGCTTCGCATGTCCCACGACCAGGCCTTCTGGCTGCCCTTCACCGCGAATCGCGCGTTCTGGAAATCGCCTCGCGTGATCAACGGCGCACGCGGCCACTATTACACGACCGACGACGGCCGCCAGCTGCTCGACGGTTTCTCGGGACTGTGGACCTCGGGGCTCGGCCACTGCCATCCGAACATCGTCGCGGCAGTGCAGGAGCAGGTCGCCACGCTCGACTACGCGATGGGCTTCCAGGTCACCAACGACAAGGCGATCGCCCTGGCGCGCGAGGTCGCGGCCCTGGCACCGGACGGGATGAACAAGGTGTTCTTCACCAACTCCGGGTCGGAGTCGGTCGACACGGCGCTGAAGATCGCCCTCGCCTACCACCGCGCCCGCGGCGAAGGCCAACGCACGCGGCTGATCGGGCGCGAGCGCGGCTACCACGGCGTGAACTTCGGCGGCCTGTCGGTGGGCGGCATCCCCGGCAACCGCAAGGTGTTCAGCGCGGCGCTGCTGCCCGGCGTCGATCACATCCGCCATACGCACAGCCTCGGCGACATGGCGTTCTCGAAGGGCCAGCCGGCCTGGGGCGCGCACCTCGCCGACGACCTCGAGCGCCTCGCCGCGCTGCACGACGCCTCCAACATCGCGGCGGTCATCGTCGAGCCGGTCGCGGGCTCGACGGGCATCCTCGTGCCGCCGCTCGGCTACCTCGCCCGCCTGCGAGAGATCTGCGACAAGTACGGCATCCTGCTGATCTTCGACGAGGTAATCACCGCCTTCGGCCGCGTCGGCGCGCCCTTCGCCGCCGAGCGTTTCGGCGTGACGCCGGACATCATCACGACCGCGAAGGGACTCACCAACGGCGTCGTGCCGATGGGCGCGGTGATCGTGCGCGACACGATCTACGAGGCGCTGATGCAGGGGCCGGAACACGTGGTCGAGCTCTTCCACGGCTACACCTATTCCGGCCATCCGCTCGCGGCGGCCGCGGGACTGGCGACCCTCGCCACCTACCGCGAGGAGGACAGCTTCGCGCGCGCCCGCGTCACGGAACTGGTGTTCGAGGAAATGATCCATGCGCTGCGCGATGCGCCGAACGTGGTCGACATCCGCAACTGCGGGCTCATGGGCGGCGTCGAGCTCGCACCGCGCGCCGGGGCGGTCGGTGCGCGCGGCTTCGAGGTGTTCCTGAAGTGCTTCGAGGCGGGCGTCGTGATTCGCAACGGCGGTGACGTGCTGCAGTTCTCGCCCTTCCTCGATTCGACGCCGGACGAACTGGGCCGCATCTTCGACACCGTGCGCCAGGCGCTGCGCTCGGTCGCCTGACAGGACTTCAAAGAGAGAGACATCACGAAATGGAAACCCTGGGACACTACATCGGCGGCGCCCGCGTCAATGACGACAACCGCGCGCAGCCCATCTTCAACCCCGCCCTCGGCCACGCCGTGCGCCAGGTCGCGATGGCGTCGCAGGCCACCGTCGAGCAGGCGATCGCCGCCGCGGCCGCGGCCTTCCCGGCGTGGCGCAAGACGCCACCGCTCAAGCGTGCGCGCGTGCTGTTCAAGTTCAAGGAACTGCTGGAGCGCAACGCCGACCGCATCGTCGCGGCGATCGTCGAGGAGCACGGCAAGGTGTGGGAGGACGCGCACGGCGAGCTCGCGCGCGGCATCGAGGTGGTCGAATACGCCTGCGGCGCGCCCGAGTTCCTGAAGGGCGAGCACAGCCGCGACGTCGGCCCGGACATCGACTCGTGGTCCGAATTCCCGCCGCTGGGCGTGGTCGCCGGCATCACGCCGTTCAACTTCCCGTCCATGGTGCCGATGTGGATGTTCCCGATGGCGATCGCCTGCGGCAACACCTTCGTGCTGAAACCCTCGGAGAAGGATCCGTCAGCGTCGATGCTGATGGCCGAGCTGCTCACGGAGGCGGGCCTGCCGGCAGGTGTGTTCAACGTCGTCAATGGCGACAAGGAAGCGGTCGACACGCTCTTGACCGATCCGCGCGTGCAGGCGGTGAGCTTTGTCGGCTCGACGCCGATCGCCGAGTACATCTATGCGACCGGCACCGCGCACGGCAAGCGCGTGCAGGCGTTGGGCGGGGCGAAGAACCACGCCGTGGTGATGCCCGACGCGGATCTCGACAACGCCGTCAACGCGATCATGGGCGCAGCCTACGGCTCCTGCGGCGAGCGTTGCATGGCGATCTCGGTGGTGGTCGCGGTGGGCGATGCGGTCGGCGACGAACTGGTCGCGCGCCTGAAGCCCAAAGTCGAGGCGCTGCGCATCGGCAACGGCAGGGAACGCGGGCTGGACATGGGGCCGCTGGTGACGGGAGTGCATCGCGACAAGGTCAGGAGCTACATCGACCTCGGTGCGGAGGAAGGCGCGCAGCTGGTGGTCGATGGGCGCGCGCTGAAGGTGCCGGGGCACGAGAAGGGCTTCTTCCTCGGCGGCACGCTGTTCGACCATGTGCTGCCGTCGATGCGCGTGTATCGCGAGGAAATCTTCGGGCCGGTACTGGCGATCGTGCGCGTGCGGAGCCTCGAGGAGGCGATCCGCCTCATCGACGCGCACGAGTTCGGCAACGGCACTTGCGTGTTCACGCGCGACGGGGCGGTCGCGCGCTATTTCACCGACACGGTGCAGGTCGGCATGGTGGGCGTAAACGTGCCGCTGCCGGTGCCGGTGGCGTGCCAGAGCTTCGGCGGCTGGAAGCGCTCGCTGTTCGGCGATCTCTACGCCTACGGGCCGGATGCGGTGCGCTTCTATACGCGGCGCAAGACGATGACGCAGCGCTGGGCCGTGGCCGGCATCGAGAAGGCGCAGTTCGCCTTCCCGAGCAATGGCTGACGCGCCACACGAGCACGGGCGGCACCGGAATCGTTGCCGGCGCCGCCCGTGCTCATCGAAGCCGTGCCGCGCGTCAGGGCCGCTTGTAGCCGGTGACCATTGCGCGCACGAGGTTCTCGCGGTGGCGCACGCTTTCGAAGATGGCCGCCGCGACATGCACGACGACCGCGAGCAAGGTGGCGTTCACCGCGCCCTCGTGCAGTTCCTCGAGCAGCTCGCTGCCCCAGCCCCAGTCGGTGGTCATCAGCCAGCCGGTCGCGCCGATCAGCGCGACCATCGCCATCAGGAACAGGATCATCACCGCCGCGGCCGGGTTATGGCCGAGGTGGCGCGGCTCGCGGCCCCGCAGCAACTTGCCGACATAGGCGCGCAGCTCCGCGGCGCGCGGCACGAAGTCGGCGAAGCGCGCGTGGCGGCTGCCGACGAAACCCCACACGACACGGAAGGCGATCAGGCCCAGCGCGACGTAGCCCGCCCAGCGGTGCGGCGCCTCGGCGTCGTCGGATGTGAGCCAGGCGGTGGCGAACATCGCCACCAGCCCCCAGTGGAACGCGCGCACGGGCAAATCCCAGACGCGCACCCTTTCGCCGCTCATGACTGCCTCCCGCACGCCCGCGTCAGCCCTGCTTGGCCTTGACGACGCTGCCGTCGACGGGGTTGAAGTACACCTCGGCCTTCTTCCCTTCCTTGTCCTTGCCGTAGATCTCGTAGCAGTTGCCGGACGTGACCTTGAACTTGTCGACGCTGTAACCGTCGGCGGCGATCTTCTGCTTCATCGCGTCTTCGGTGAGCCACGACGACTTGGGCGCCTCGGTGCATTGCGGGCCGGCGAAGGCGGCGGTACCGATGCAGAGGGTGGTGGCTGCGGTGACGAGGTGACGAACTTTCATACTTGAGCTCCGAATATTTGCTTTGCATGTCGATATGACATGGCAGGCATTTTCGGGGTCGGCATGTGAACGTTCCGTGAACAAGCGCTCAAGATTCCGTACTCAAGTGTTACAGCTCGCTTCGCAGTGCCATCTTGCGTCCACGGCGACCATTCCGCCTTGCAGCCAATGCCGGGAGGAAGCTAGGCTTGATTGATTACCGCCCAGTCGGAATGACAGGAGACCGCCCATGACCGCCACGCTTCGTGCACTCCAGGCCGACATCACGACGTTGCCCGTCGATGCGATCGTCAACGCCGCGAATTCCTCGCTGCTGGGCGGGGGTGGCGTGGATGGGGCGATCCACCGCGCGGCGGGCCCCGAGCTGCTGAACGAATGCCGCGGCCTGGGCGGTTGTCCGGCCGGGGAAGCGAAGCTCACGCGCGGCTATCGCCTGCCGGCGCGCTTCGTGATCCACACCGTGGGGCCGGTGTGGCATGGCGGCACGCGCGGGGAGGCCGCGCTGCTGGCGTCGTGCTACCGGCGCTCGCTGGAAGTGGCGGCGGCGCACGGGGCGGCAACGGTGGCCTTCCCCGGCATCAGCACGGGCGTGTATGGCTACCCGAAGGACGAGGCGGCGCGCATCGCGGTCGCGACCGTGTGCGAGAGCGTCGCCGCCCTGCCGGCGATCGCCGAGGTGATCTTCTGCTGCTTCTCGGCGGGCGACCTCGCGCTGTACGAGGCGCTGCTCGGCGAGACCCCCGCCTGAGGCACGGGCGCCTACAGGAGGGACTTCAGCTCGCCATGGCCGCCCGGCCGCCCTTTGTCGCCGCCGCGGCGCCCCTGCCTGCCGCCACGTCGCTCGACCGCGTCCTTGAGCAGGCTGACGAAGGCGATCACGAAGGGCAGCGCCAGCAGGAAGGCGAAGCTCGCGGGCAGGGTCTCGAACCACTGCATGATTTCGTCGAACGTGCTCATGGCGGTCTTCCTCACAGGACCTGGAAGGCGATGATCGCGACCAGGGTGGGCGGCAGCGCGGACAGCAGCAGGCCGACCGGGTGGATCGCGTCATCGGTGAAATGCCCGCGCAGGATCGCGAAGCCTGCCGGGTTGGGCGCGTTGGCGATGATCGTGAGGCCGCCGCCGGTCACCGCACCGGCCACCAGCGCGTACTGGAATTCCGGCGACAGGCCCTGCACCAGCGAGCCGAGGTAGGTGAGCGCGGCGTTGTCGGTGACCGCGGTGAGGGCGGTCGCGCCGAAATACACGGTCGTCGCATCCATGCCGGTGAGCACCGGCTGCAGCCACCACTGTTGCTGCCCGCCGAGCACGACCAGGCCGGCGAGGAAGAAGGCGACGAGCAGGCCTTCACGCAGGATCAGGCGGTCCTGATAGCGCTTGTAGGCGGTCGTGAAGCCGAGGAAGAACAGCAGCAGGCCCATGAACACCGCCGGGTGATGGGCGAAGGCGACGACGCCGGCGAGGAACAGCAGGTGGATCACGACGATGGGCATGGGCATGCGCTCGCCGCTCTTGGCGCTGCCGGTGTCGAGCGCGGTGAGTTCCGGGCGGAACACCATGGTCACGACCAAGCCGTTGAAGGAAACCGCGAGGGCCGCCTTCCAGCCGAAGTTCGCGATCATGAACCAGACGTCCCAGCCCCAGGTCCCGGCCACCATCAGCACCGGCGGCGCGGCGAAGGGCGTGAGGGTGCCGCCGATCGAGATGTTCACGAACAGCGTGCCGATCGTCGCGTACTTGAGTCGGTTGGAGATGCCGTGCGTGAAGAACTTGTCGCGCAGGATCAGCGCCGCGAGCGTCATCGCCGCCGGCTCGGTGATGAAGGAGCCGAGCAGCGGCACCATCGCCATCGTGATGAAGTAGAACGCGACGTTCTGGTGCAGCGGCAGGAAGTTCGCCGCCATGCGCACGAGCGCGAGCGCGAAGCGCAGGATCGGACGGCTGCCGGCGATCACCATGATCGCGAACACGAACATCGGCTCGGTGAAGTTGCGGCTGTCGAGGTAGGCAATCGCCTCGGTCCGGCCGGCGAGGAATCCCATCGCGACGATCAGCACCATCGCCCAGAAGCCGAACACGACCTCGACCTCGCCGAGCAGGTGGAACACGCCCGCATGCGCCGGGTGGCGGTGCGCGAGCTGCTCGAAGAACTTGGTCGAAAAGGTGTGGATGATGGCCAGCGCGAACAGGCCGGCCGCCAGGACCTGTACGGTCGTCGCCTCGGTCATTGCCCTTGTGCTCCTCTTTCTTGTAGTCCCCGTGACGGGTGTGTTCTCAGGTAATGCTGCAACCCGCGCCGCGTGCGCCGGACGAAAAAGGGGCCGGCGAGCACGGCGAGCAGCGGCACGGCAAGGAGGAAATTGGCGAGGAAGGCCTCGATCCGGTGGGTTAGGCCGTCGAACACCACATAGCGCGTCGCACCCGCGGTGAGCGCGAGGCCGAGCGCGATCGCGGCCAGCTCGAGGCCGTCGAACGGCGTCTCGCGCGCACTGCCCAGGGCAGCATCGCGTTCGCGCGGCGGAATGCGGTGGAGCTCCGGATAGATCAGGAGCGAGATCTTCGCCATCGGGAAAACTCTCCTTGTGCCATCAGCTTAGCGACGGCGGGAGCCCCCGAAAATTGGACAGGACGCGTACGCGGATTGGCGTATGCGCCCGCGGCGCGGGCGGGCCTCAGGCCGCGCGGCAGGCGGCGATCAGGGCGGCAAGCGACTCGGCTTCCATCTTCTGCATCACGCGGCCGCGATGCACCTGTGCAGTGCGATGGCTGATGCCCAGGCGCGCGGCGATCTCGTGGTTCGACAGGCCCTGCACCATCAGGTCGCAGACTTCGCGCTCGCGCTCGGTGAGCGAGGCCAGCCGCCCGCTGACCGTGCGTTCCCGGTTCGTCGAAGCCAGCCGCTCGCGTTCGCGCACGAAGGCCTGCTCGATCGCGGCGAAGAGGTCGGCATCGTCGAAAGGCTTCTCGAGGAAGTCGATTGCGGCCTGGCGGAAGGCCTGGCGCGCGGCGGCGGCGTCGCCGTGCGCGCTCATCACGACGAAGGGCAGCGGCATGCCACGTTCGGCGGCGACCCGCTGCAGATCGAGGCCGGACAGGCCGGGCATGCGGATGTCGGTGAGCACGCAGCCGGCCCAGCCTTCGCCGCCATCGCCCGCTGCGTGCAGGAAGGCGTCGGCGCTGTCGAACACGCGCGTCGCGTAGCCACGGACACCCAGCAGCAGCGACAGCGAGTCGCGCACCGCGGCATCGTCGTCGATGAGGAAGACGCACAGGCGTTGGTCGTTGTCCATGCTCAGTCCTTCAGTCGCGGCAGCGTGAAGTGGATGCGGCCGCCGGGTCCGGGTTCCGCGACGAGCTGGCCGCCATGCGACTCGACGATCGCGCGGCTGATCGGCAGGCCCACGCCCATGCCGTGGGCCTTGTCGCTGCCGAAGGGTTCGAACACCGTCAGCACGCGGTCGGGCGGGATGCCGGGCCCGGTGTCCTCGACCTCGATGCGCAGCCGCTCCTCGTCCGCACCGACGCGCACGACCACGGTCCCGCCGGGCATTGCCGCGAGCGCATCGACCGCATTTTGCAGCAGATTGCGCAGTACGAGCTCGACCTGCACGCGGTCGGCCTGCGCCAAAGCTCGCACCGCGGGCAGCTCCAGCCGGAAGTGGAGGCTGCCTGCGTGACGCCGGAAGGCGTCGACCATCGCCGCGGCGACTGCGCCGACATCGACCGGTTCGCGCCCCTCGACACCGCCCTTGAAGAGATCGCGCAGGCGGCGGATCACGTCACCTGCGCGACGCGCCTCGACCGAAATGCGTTCCAGCGTCGCGGGCAGGGCGTCGCGCGCGGCGGGTGAATCGGACTCGAGGATCAGACTGCAGGCACGCGCATAGTTGTTCAGCGCGGTCAGCGGCTGATTGAGTTCGTGCGTGATCGCCGCGGCCATCTCGCCCGCGGCCGCAAGCTTCAGGGTGCGGCGCAGGTCGTCGGAGACGCGCTGGCGCTCGTCGACCGTCACCGCGACGAAGAAGCCGGTCATCGCCAGAGCGAGCAGCAGCGCCTGCAGCTCGAACACGCTCAATGAGCTGATGCCCGAGGCCTCCATGCCGATGATGACGCCCACCTGCAACAGGATCATCGCCGGCGCGGTGCCCGCCATTCCATGGCGCGCCGCGGTCCATACCAGCGGCAGGAAGAGCACGTAGAAGTAGTTGAAGCGCTGAGCAGCGGGCAGCGCGAACACGACCCAAAGGCTTGCGAGAATCGCGCCGAACTGCAGCAGCACCTCAGGATTGCGCAGCAGCATCGCCACCTGGGCGCGGCGCGCGGCGTCGAGCATCATGAGGATGAGCGGCAGGGATACGACGATACCCACCGTGTCGCCGATCCAGAAGCGCAGCCACGCCGTGCCGATGCCGGCCGCGCTGCCGTTGAACAGTGCGACTGCGGCGACGTAGGCCGCACCGATCAGCAGGCTGCCCCCCGCGACGACGGCGAACAGGCGCAACACGTCGCCGCGCTGGCGCAGGGCCACGGCCACATGCAGCCGCCCCTGCAGCCGTCCCTTCAGCACCGCCGCGATCGCCGCGTAGCCGAGCGACAGCACCAGCGCGATCAGGCAGGCCGCGACGGGGGAGGCGACGTCGCGGATCGTCATCTCCGCGACCGCCACTGTCACGAGCACGACCCACAGCCAGGGTCCGCCCTGCGTCATCAGGAAGGCAATCGCGAGGCTGGGCTGCGGGTTCCACGGCGTGACCTTGAAGTCCGGCATCGGGTACAGGTAGCTCGCACGGTCGAGCAAGAGGTAGGCAATGCCGAAGGCCAGCGCCAGCAGCCACGGGTGGCGCAGCGTGCCGAGAGGCGGCGCGGACGCGGGCGCACCGCCGAAGAGGGTCGCCATCTCAGCCGCGCCCGATCAGCTCGGCCAGCGCACGCACCGTCGGTCCCGGCGTACCGCTGCGGTGGATCAGCACCGTGCGTGCGAGCGCGAACTCGGGCGGCAGCGCGTGGATGGACACGCTGTCCTCGACCGGCAGTTTCGCGAGCAGGCTGCGCGGCACCAGCGCGACGCCCATCCCGGACGCCACGCAGCCGATCATGGCGTGATAGGAGGAGAGCTCGACGACGCGCTCGGGCACGACCTCGCCCGACGCAAGCCAGGCCTGCAGCCGCTGGCGATAGGCGCAGCCGGGTTCGAAGGTGAGCAGCGTGCGGGCGCACAGGTCGCGCGGTGAGGCAATCGGCGGGTGGCCGGCGGGCGCGACGAGCACGAGCTCCTCGTCGAAGGCCGGCACGCTCGCAACGCGCGCATCCTTGACCGGCCCGCTCACGAGCGCACATTCGAGCCGACCGTCGATGACCTCGGCGATTAGCGGCCCGGTCGGCCCCGTGCGCAGCTCGAGCTGCACCTCAGGGTACTGTGCATGGAAACGCGCGAGCAGCGCCGGCAACCGTGCCGCCGCGGTGCTCTCCATCGAGCCGAAGCGCAGGCGCCCGCGCGGCGTGCCGTCGCTGACCGCGGCGCGCGCCTCGTCGGCGAGGGCGAGCAGACGGTCGGCGTAGTCGAGCAGCACGCGCCCCGAAGGCGACACGATCAGGCGTCGCCCCTCGCGGATGAAAAGCTCCACGCCCAGCTTGTCCTCGAGCTGACGGATGCGCGTCGTGACGTTGGATTGCACGCGGTGCAGCTTCTCGGCCGCACGCGTGATGCCGCCCTCGCGCACGACGGTACGGAAGATGGTCAGGTCGTCGAGATCCATCATTCTCTCTCAGGAATGCATCGAATCAGAATTATTCATTTTACGCGAACATTGTCCAGTCGTATCGTTGCAGCCGTACCAACAGCATTCGGGAACAACCATGAGCACCGGACGGGACCAGACCATCGGCTACCTCGCTGCCGCCGGCACCGTGGCGATCTGGACGGGCTTCATCCTCGTCTCGCGCCTCGGCGGCAAGAGCGCATTGACGGGCCACGACATCCTCGCGCTGCGACTGGGCGTCGCTGCCCTCCTGCTGCTGCCCTTCGCCGGCAGCCTGCCGCGCGGCTCGTGGCGCGATGCGCGCCTGTGGACGCTGGGCATGGTCGGAGGCCTGCTGTACGGCGTGCTGGTTTATGCGGGCTTCAAGCTGGTGCCGGCCGCGCACGGCGGCATCCTGCTGCCGGGCATGCAGCCCTTCCTCGTCGCCGCCGTGGCGTGGCTGCTGACGCGCCAGCGCATGCCGCGCGAACGCGCCTTCGGGCTGGCCTTCATCGCACTGGGGGTCGGTTTTGCGGCCCAATCCTACATGGGCGGCAGCGCGTGGTCGCCCTCGATGCTCGCAGGCGATGCCCTGATCCTGTCATCCGCCCTGATGTGGGCGTTCTACAGCGTGCTCGCGAAACGCTGGGGTTTCCATCCGTGGTTGCTCACGCGCTTCGTCGCCTTCAGCTCGGCGCTGATCTACCTGCCGGTGTACCTGCTGTGGCTGCCCAAGCAGATGGACGCGGTGCCGATGTCGACGCTGGTGCTGCAGGGCCTGTACCAGGGCGTCGGGGCGACCATCGTCGCGATGCTGCTGTTCTTGAAGGCCGTCGAGAAGCTCGGCGCCGAACGGGTCGGTGCGCTGATCGCGCTGGTGCCGGTGCTCGCCGGCGTGGCCGCGGCGCCGCTGCTCGACGAGGCACTGACCGGCTGGCTGCTCGCGGGGCTGGTGTGCGTGTCGCTGGGCGCCTTCATCGCGGCGCGGCCGATCGCGCGACTGGTCCCGGCCGCCTGCCCCGCGGCGCGCTGAAACCGTCGGCGCGCAGTGCGCCGACGTGCCCCGCCTGAGCTCAGGTCGACAGCATGGCCTGGTGCTTTCCGCCCAGCCCCAGATAGGACTCGATCACGCGCGGATCGTCGGCGAGCTGCTTCGCCGGCCCTTCCATCGAGATCTCGCCCGTCTCCAACACGTAAGCGTAGTCGGCCACCTGCAGCGCCGCGCGCGCGTTCTGCTCGACGAGCAGGATGGACACGCCGCGCCGGCGCAGCTCGCCGATGATGCGGAAGATCTCGCGCACGATCAGCGGCGCGAGGCCCAGGCTGGGTTCGTCGAGCATCAGGAGCTTGGGCTTGGCCATCAGCGCGCGCCCCACCGCCAGCATCTGGCGCTCGCCGCCCGAGAGCGTGCCGGCGAGCTGCGCCTTGCGTTCCTCGAGGCGGGGGAAGAGGTGGTACACCTCCTTCATCGTCTCGGCATGGTCGCGCTTGCCCATGCGGTAGCGCTGGAAGGCGCCCAGGAGCAGGTTGTCCTCGACGCTCATTTCGGCGAAGAGCTCGCGCTTTTCCGGCACGAGGTTCATGCCGCGCGCGACCATGCGCTCCACCCGCGGCACGTATTCGGCCTCGCCGTCGAACGTGACCTGCCCACGCGACTCCAGCAGGCCCATGATCGCCGACAGCATCGTCGTCTTGCCCGCGCCGTTGGGGCCGATCACGGTGACGATCTGCCCTTCGCCGACGCGGATGTTGGCGTTCGACAGGGCTTCGACCTTACCGTAGGACACGCACAGGTCGCGCACTTCGAGCACCGTGCGCGGCGCGGCCGGCGCCGCGTCGATCGTCTGGCTGATCACGTTGATCTCCACGCTCATGCCGTTCATTCCACACCTCCGAGATAGGCTTCGAGCACCGCGGGGTTCTGCTGCACTTCCTCGGGCAGGCCTTCGGCGATCTTCTGGCCGAACTCCATCACGACGACGCGATCGACCAGCCCCATGACGAAGTCCATGTCGTGTTCGACGAGGAGAATGCCCATGCCTTCGCCCCTGAGCTTCTTGAGGAGTTCCCCGAGCGCCTGCTTCTCCTTGAAGCGCAAACCCGCGGCCGGCTCGTCCAGCAGCAGCAGGCAGGGGTCGGCGGCCAGCGCGCGGGCGATTTCGAGGATGCGCTGCTGGCCCAGAGCAAGGCTGCCGGCGGCGTCGAACATATGTTCGGCAAGGCCCACGCGCTCGATCTGGCGCGCAGCCTCGTTCAGGAGGCGCGCCTCCTCGGCGCGGTCGAGGCGCCATGCGGCCGGGAACACGCCCTTGTCGCCACGCATGTGGGCGCCGATGGCGACGTTCTCGAGCACGCTCATGGTGGGAAGCAGCTTCACGTGCTGGAAGGTGCGGCTCATGCCCATGCGCGCGATCTCGCGCGAGCCGCGGCCCGCGACGGGCTTGCCGAGGAACAGCACTTCACCCGAAGTCGGGGTGTCGACGCCCGAGATCTGGTTGAACATCGTGCTCTTGCCCGCGCCGTTGGGGCCGATCAGGGCGAGGATCTCGCCCGCCTTGACGGTGAGGCTCATGGCGTTGTTGGCGACCAGCCCACCGAACTTCCTCGTGACCTCCTTTGCTTCGAGGATCACCTCGCCGCGCGCCGGCAGCGGTTTCTTCGGCAAGGGTTCGGCCGCGGCGTCGAGGGTGCGCTGGGTCACCTTCACCGGCACGAAGCGGGCGAAGATCGGCCACAAGCCTTCGCGCGCGCGCTGCAGGATGACGACCATCATGAGGCCGAAGACGATCACCTCGAAGTTGCCGCTCTGGCCGAAGAGCTGCGGCAGGATGTCCTGCAGCCACTGCTTGACGATGGTGATGACGCCCGCGCCGAGCAGCGCCCCCCAAACCTGGCCCGCGCCGCCCACGACCGCCATGAAGAGGTACTCGATTCCGATGTGCAGCCCGAAGGGGGTGGGGTTCACGAAGCGTTGCAGGTGGGCGTAGAGCCAGCCCGAAGCACAGGCGTGCAGCGCGGCGATGACGAAGATGACCATGCGCGAGCGCGCGGTATCCACGCCCATCGCCTCGGCCATCACCATGCCGCCCTTGAGCGCGCGGATGGCGCGCCCCTCGCGCGAGTCGAGCAGGTTCTGGGTGGTGAACACCGCCGCGAGCAGGAAGACCCAGATGAGGTAGAAGATGTGCTTGCCTTCGGTGAGCTCGAAGCCGAAGAGCGAGATGGGCGGGATGCCGGTCAGGCCCGTATGGCCGCCCAGGGTCTCGAGCGTGCCGAAGAGGAAGTACAGGCTGATGCCCCACGCGATGGTGCCCAGCGGCAGATAGTGGCCGGAGAGCTTGAGGGTGAGCAAGCCGAGGACGTACGCGACGGTCGCGGTGAAGAGCAGCCCCACCCCGAGCGCGAGCCAGGGCGAACCGCCCGCCCAAGCGAGCCAGGCGGGCAACTCCGTGGCGGTAGTGAGCACCGCCGTGGTGTAGGCCCCGAGGCCTACGAAGGCGGCCTGGCCGAAGCTGGTGAGGCCGCCCACGCCGGTGAGCAGCACGAGGCCCAGGGCGACCATCGCATACAGGCCGATGTAGTTCAGCAGCGTGACGTAAAAGGGCGGCATCACCAGCGGCGCGACCAGCAGCAGCGCGAGGAAGATGCCCAGGACAGTTCGGGCGGACAGTGCGAGCTTCATTCCTCTTCCTCCACGTGGTGGCTCGTGAGCGAACGCCACAGGAGCACCGGGATGATGAGCGTGAACACGATGACTTCCTTGTAGGCACTGGCCCAGAAGGAGCTGAAGGCTTCGAGCAGGCCGACGAGCACGGCGCCGGCGGCGGCGATCGGGTAGCTGGCGAGTCCGCCGACGATGGCGGCGACGAAGCCCTTGAGGCCGATGAGGAAGCCGGTGTCGTAGTAGATGGTGGTGATCGGGGCGATCAGCACGCCGGACAGCGCGCCGATGAGGGCCGCAAGCAGGAATGTGAGGCGTCCGGCGAGCGCGGGCGAGATGCCCATCAGGCGCGCACCGTTGCGGTTCATCGCGGTCGCGCGCAGCGCCTTGCCGTAAATCGTGCGGCCGAAGAACTGGTACAGGGCGATGATGAGCACGATGGAGGCGACGACGACCCAGATCGTCTGGCCAGTGACCATCATCGGGCCGAGGTCGAAGCGCGCCTCGGAGAAGGCCGGGGTGCGCGAGCCTTCGGCGCCGAAGAAGAGGAGCCCCATGCCCACCATGCCCACGTGCACGGCGACCGAGATGATCAAGAGGATCAGCACCGGGGCGGCGGCGATGGGCTGGTAGATCAGGCGGTACATCAGCGGCCCCATCGGCACGATCACGAGCAGCGCCAGCAGCACCTGCACGGCGAGCGGCAGCGTCGCCAGCGGCAGGAGGTAGAGCAGCGCCGCGAGCCCCAGCGGGTAGCCGGCGTTCCACGCCAGCACGCCCACGAGTCGCCCCTTCTGGCCGCTATGCAGCGCTCCGCGCGCATCGACCACGGCGGCAAGCACCCCGGCACCGACGAGCAGCCACAGCGTCGCCGGCACCGTGCCGGCCTGGATCATGACCAGGGTCAGCGCGCCATAGGCGACGAACTCCCCCTGCGGAATGAAGATCACCCGCGTCACGGCAAACACCAGCACCAGCGCGAGCGCGAGCAGCGCATAGATCGCACCGTTGGTGATGCCGTCCTGTGCGAGCAACAGCGCTATCTGGAAATCCATGGACGAACCCCGCTATCGGGAGCGGCGCGTGCCGCTCCCGATTCTTTCAGCAACGAATGAAAGCCCCGCACGGCGCGGGGCGAAGCCCGGCCGTCACGGTTTCAACTCAGGAACCTGCCGGACGACTTACTTGACAAGTTTCCATGCGCCGTTCTGGATCTGCACCATCACGCGCGCGCGCTGGTCCAGCCCGAGGTGGTCGTTGGGGCTCATGGTGAAGATGCCGTGCGCGGCGGGCACTTCCTTCAGGCCTTCCAGCGCATCGCGCAGCGCGGCACGGAACTCCTTGGTACCGGGCTTGGCCTTCTTCAGCGCAGTCGGCGCGGCGGCGGCGAGCAACACGCCGCTGTCCCAGCCGTGCGCGCCGAAAGTCGACACGCTGCCCTTGCCATGCGCCGCCTCGTACTTGGTGATGTACTCGACCGCGCTCTTCTTCACCGGGTTGCCGTCAGGCAGCTGGTCGGCGACGAGCACCGGGCCGGCTGGCAGGAAGGTACCCTCACAGTCCTTGCCGCACACGCGCAGGAAGTCGTTGTTGGCCACCCCGTGGGTCTGGTAGATCTTGCCGGTGAAGCCGCGCTCCTTGAACGCCTTCTGCGGCAACGCGGCCGGCGTGCCGGAACCCGCGATCAGCACCGCATCCGGCTTCGCCGCCATGATTTTCAGCACCTGGCCGGTCACCGAGGTGTCGGTGCGGGAGAAACGCTCGTTGGCGACCATCTTCAACTTGCGTGCATCGGCGACGGACGCGAACTGCTCGTACCAACCTTCGCCGTAGGCGTCGGAGAAACCGATGAAGGCGACCGTCTTCACGCCGTTGTTGGTCATGTGTTCGATGATCGCGGTCGACATCTGCGCGTCGTTCTGCGGCGTCTTGAACACCCAGCGTTTCTTGTCATCGACCGGATCGACGATGCGCGCCGAGGCGGCCATCGAGATCATCGGCGTCGCGGCCTCGGCCACCACGTCGATCATCGCCAACGAGTTCGGCGTGATGGTGGAACCGAGGATCACGTCGACCTTGTCCTCGGAGATCAGCTTGCGAACGTTCTTCACCGCCGAAGTGGTGTCCGAGGCGTCGTCAAGGACGATGTAATTGACCTTCTCGCCCCCGATCGTCGTCGGCAGCAGCGCGATCGTGTTCTTTTCCGGGATGCCCAGCGAAGCGGCGGGCCCGGTCGCCGACACGGTCACGCCGACGTTGATGTCGGCTTGTGCGGCAGTCGCGGCAAAGGCAAGACCGATGGCGGCCATCAGGGAAGTGCGCAGTTTCATGGTGTGTCTCCTCCTCGTAGTTTGTTGGCGACCGAGCCTGAGGGAAGCCGCAGTCGCGTCGGGCGATTATTGCTTACGATACAAATTATTGCCAGTCCAACTATTGATCTGAATCACATCTTCGCCACGCCGGCGCAAAGTTGCGTGAGAAATTCCGCCTGTGCGGCATGCCGAGCATAGTACCGGTCCCTTGCGTCCGGCTGACGCATCAGGCATCCGCCGCCGCCCCCGACACCGCGACACCCGCGCCTTCACCACGCATCAGCCCGCGCACGCCATTGAGAAAGATCCCGGTAACGATGGGCGCCATGTCATGAAAGGTGAGCGGGCCGTCGGCGCGCAGCCACGTGAAGGTCCAGTTGATCATGCCGAACAGGATCATCGTGACCGCCTTGTCGAGCTTGCGGCCCTTGAGGCCGGGCTCGACCCGCGCCAGCGCGTCGGCGAAGGCCGCCACCACGCGCCGCTGCTTGGCGGCGACGCTTTCCGCCTGCACCTCCTTGAGGAATTTCACGTCCTGCACCAGAACCATGTGATGGTCCTGCGCGTGCTCGTATTCCTCCATGAAGCGCGTCACGAGCTCGGAGAAATGGGCCTCGGGACCGAGCTTGCGCGCCTCCACGGACGCGACGATCGCGAGCAGCTCGTCGATGTAGCTGTCGGCGATGTCGAACAGCAGGTGCTCCTTGTCGCGGTAATAGTGGTACAGCAGCGGCTTGGACACGCCGCAGGCCTGCGCGATGGCCGACATCGAGGCGTTGTGGAAGCCCTTTTCGGCGAACAGCCCCGCCGCCGCGCGCAACATCGCCGCGCGCTGGAGCTCGAAAGTGGGTGCCTTGCCTCGTGCCATCCGGAATTCCGCGTCGTCGTGCCGCCGCCCCTCAGCGCTCGTCGAAACTGATGACGACGCGATCGGTGAGGGGGTGCGCCTGGCAGGTGAGAATGTAGCCGGCATCGACGTCCGGCTGTTCGAGGGTGAAATTCTTGTCCATGCGCACCTTGCCCTCAAGCAGTTTCGCACGGCAGGTGCAGCACACGCCGCCCTTGCACGAGTAGGGCAGGTCCATGCCGGCGCGCAGCGCGACGTCGAGGATGGACGGATCCTCGGCACGGAATTCCATCTCGCGCTTCAAGCCGTCGGCGATCACGGTGACTTTCGCCTGTGTCGCATCGCCCGGTTCCACGTGGTGCTCGGGCGCGCTCGCGGGCACGCCGAAGCGCTCGAGGTGGATGTGCTGGTCCGTCAAGCCCGCGGCCTGCAGCGCGGCCTCGACCTCGTCGATCATCGCGCCGGGGCCGCAGATGAAGGCCTCGTCGATGGTGTCCACGGGGATCAGCGTGTCGAGGAACATGCGCACACGCTCGCCGTCGAGGCGGCCATTGAACAGCGGCACTTCCTGCTCCTCGCGCGAGAACAGGTTGTACAGCGTGAAGCGCGACATGTAGCGGTTCTTCAAGTCTTCCAGCGCCTCGGCGAACATCACGCTCGCCTGACGGCGGTTGCCGTACACCAGCGTGAAACGGCTCTTCGGCTCGGCGGCGAGCGTGGTCTTTACCAGCGACAGGATCGGCGTGATGCCGCTGCCGGCGGCGAAGGCCACATAGTGCTTGGCGTGGGCAGGGTCGAGCGGGGTGTGGAAGCGCCCTTCCGGCGTCATGATCTCGAGCACGTCGCCAGCCTTGATGCCGCCGTCGTTGGCCCAGGTGGAGAACGCCCCACCGTTGATCTTTTTGATCGCGACGCGCAGTTCGCCGTCATCGACGCCGGAGCAGATCGAGTAGGAGCGGCGCAGCTCCTCGCCATTGACCTTGACCTTGAGGTTGAGGTGCTGGCCCTGCTCGAAGCGGTAGTCCTCGGCCAGCTCCGCCGGGATCTCGAAGCGCAGGCTCACCGCCTCGGGCGTCTCGCGCCGCACCTCGGCGACTCTCAGGGGGTGGAACTTCGGCGTTCTGTGCGTCGTCATGTTTCGTCTCCTCGATCGCTTCTCGTGGCGATTCGATGCTTTTCTCAGATCGGTTTGAAGTACTCGAACGGTTCCAGGCAGCTCTGGCAGCGGTACAGCGCCTTGCAGGCGGTCGAGCCGAACTGCGACAGGCGCGTGGTGTCGGTCGAACCGCAACGCGGGCAGGCGAGTTTTCGGGGCACGAAGCGGATCGGCTGCGCGCCGCCCACTGGGGCATCGCCGCCCGGCGGCGCGATGCCGTAGGCACGGAGCTTTTCCTTCGCCGGCTCGGTGATCCAGTCGGTGGTCCAGGCGGGCGCGAGGCGCGTCTCGACTTCGACTTCACCGGCCCCGGCGGCGACCAGCGCATCGTGGATGCTCTGCGCGATCACCTCCGTCGCCGGGCAGCCCGAATAGGTGGGCGTGACGACCACATGCAGGCCGCCATCGCGCACGTGGACCTCGCGCACGATGCCGAGCTCGGTCACCGAGATCACCGGGATCTCGGGGTCGGGCACGGCCTGGAGGACGTCCCAGGCCTGCGCTTCGCTCAGCATCGCCGCCGCTCCGCTCACCACTGGGCTCCAGGGTAGGTGCGCTGCAGGTACTGCATCTCGGACAGCAGGTGGCCCAGGTGCTCGCTGTGGCGGCCGAACTTGCCGTAGGACTTGAAGGGCGTGCGCGCCGGCACGGTCAGCGTCGCCTCGTTCAGCACCGGCACGACCACCGCCTCCCACGCGGCTTCGAGCTCGCTCCACGCCGGGCCGATGCCGGCCGCGGCAACGGCCTCGTCGGTCGGCGTCGCGACGAAAAACTCGGACGTGTAGGGCCACAGGTAGTCGAGCGCGGCCTGCGCGCGTGCGTGCGATTCGGCGGTGCCGTCACCCAGGCGCACAACCCAGTCGCCGGCGTGTTGGGCGTGATAGCGGGCTTCCTTGATGCTCTTCGCGGCGATTGCAGCAAGTTCGGCGTCGCTCGAGCCGAGCAGGCGCTCCCACAGCAGCACCTGGAAGCTCGCGAAGAGGAAGTTGCGCACCATGGTGCGGCCGAAGTCCGCGTTCGGCAGCTCGCACAGCGTGAGGTTGCGGTAGTGCATCTCGGTGCGCAGGAAGGCGAGCTGGTCCTCGTCGCGGCCCTTGCCTTCGAGCTTGCCGGCATGCGCAAGCAGCATGCGCGCCTGGCCGATGAGGTCGAGCGACATGTTGGCGAGCGCCATATCCTCTTCGAGTACCGGCGCATGGCCGCACCATTCGGACATGCGCTGGCCGAGGATCAGCGCGTTGTCGCCGATGCGGGTAACGTATTCGATGTGATCCGTGTTGGGGGTGGTCGTCATCTTGGCAGCCCTCTCACATGTGGTTCACTTTGTCGGGCAGCTGGTAGAAGGTCGGATGCCGGTAGATCTTGTCCTCGGCGGGGTCGAACAGCTCGGGCTTGGCGTCCGGGTCCGAGGCGACGATGTTGCTGGCCTCGACGACCCAGATGCTCACGCCTTCCTGGCGACGGGTATAGACGTCGCGCGCGACCTGCAGCGCGAGCTTGGCGTCAGGCGCATGCACGCTGCCGCAGTGCTTGTGATCGAGGCCGTTCCTGCTGCGCACGAAGACTTCCCACAGCGGCCATTCCTTGCGTTCCATGTCTCTTCTCCTCTGCTGAGGGCTGGCCGCGGCCGCCCTTTCTGTCGGTGTGTCGTGAATGTCCTGCTCAGGCCGCCTGGTGCTCGCGCGCGACGCGCTTGCGCTCGTGCTCGAGCGCGGCCTCGCGCACCCAGGCGCCGTCTTCCCACGCCTTGACGCGCGCGGCCAGGCGATCGACGTTGCCCTGGCCGTGGCCGTTCACCACGCTCCAGAATTCGTCCCAGTCGATCGCGCCGTAGTCGTGGTGGCCGCGTTCGGCGTTCCACTTCAGCTCCGGGTCGGGCATCGTCACGCCCAGCACCTTCGCCTGTTCGACGGTCGCGTCGATGAACTTCTGGCGCAGGTCGTCGTTGGAGATGCGCTTGATGCCCCAGCGCGAGCTTTGCGCCGAGTTGGGGGAATCCTTGTCGTGCGGGCCGAACATCATGATCGACGGCCACCACCAGCGGTTTACCGCGTCCTGCACCATCGCACGCTGCTCGTCGGTGCCCTTCATCATCGTCAGCAGCAGGTCGTAGCCCTGGCGCTGGTGAAAGGACTCCTCCTTGCAGATGCGCACCATGGCGCGCGCATAGGGGCCGTAGCTGCACTTGCACAGCGGGATCTGGTTCATGATCGCCGCGCCATCGACCAGCCAGCCGATCACGCCGATGTCCGCCCAGGTGAGCGTCGGGTAGTTGAAGATCGAGCTGTACTTGGCCTTGCCGGTGTGCAGCGCGTCGAGCAGTTCGTCGCGCGACACGCCCAGCGTCTCGGCCGCGGCGTAGAGGTAGAGGCCGTGGCCGCCCTCGTCCTGCACCTTGGCGAGCAGGATCGCCTTGCGCTTCAGGGTCGGCGCGCGCGTGATCCAGTTGCCCTCGGGCAGCATGCCGACGATCTCGGAATGCGCGTGCTGGCTGATCTGGCGGACCAGCGTCTTGCGGTAGGCCTCGGGCATCCAATCCTTGGCCTCGATGTAGCCGCCGGCGTCGATCTTCGCATCGAACTCGGCCTGGTACTCGGGATTCTCGACCGCGCGCGGGCCTTTGTCGGCGTTCTGCTGCGGGATGTCCAGTGCTTGGGTGTACATGCTCTTGTCTCCTCCTTCCTTGTCTCGTGCGGCGCGCAGCCACGGGGCTGCGCCCCTGGCGCGCTTATTCCTTGGGCCTGCGATCGACCACCCGTTTCGCCTTGCCGATCGTCACGCGTTCGATCGCGAAGGGCTCGCACACATGCACCTTCGCCGAGACACCGATGAAGGTCTTGATGTCGTGCTGCAGCTGCTTTGCGATCGCCTCCTTCTGCTCGGGGTGGCGGCCGACATCGGCTTCGGGGTTGATCTCGACCTTCACGGTGAGCGTGTCCATGTGGCCGTCCTTGTCGACCTCCAGCAGGTACTGCGGCGCGAGCTTGGGGTTCTTGCAGATCAATTCCTCGACCTGGGTCGGGAAGAGGTTCACACCGCGGATGATCAGCATGTCGTCGCTGCGACCGGTGATCTTCGCCATGCGACGCATGCTGCGCGCGGTGGGCGGCAGCAGGCGCGTGAGGTCGCGGGTGCGGTAGCGGATCACCGGCATCGCTTCCTTGGTCAGCGTGGTGAACACCAACTCGCCTTCCGAGCCGTCCGGCAGCACCTCGCCGGTGTGCGGGTCGATGATCTCAGGGTAGAAGTGGTCCTCCCAGATCACCGGGCCGTCCTTGGCCTCGACGCACTCGTTCGCCACACCCGGCCCCATCACCTCCGACAGGCCGTAGATGTCGACCGCGTCGAGGCCGGCACGCGCCTCCATCGCCTCGCGCATCGCCTGCGTCCATGGCTCGGCGCCGAAGATGCCGATCTTGAGCGAGGTCTGGTGCGGGTCGATGCCCATGCGCTCCATCTCGTCGAGCACGGTGAGCATGTAGCTGGGCGTCACCATGATGATGTCGGGGCGGAAATCCTGGATCAGCTGGATCTGCTTCTCGGTCTGGCCGCCGGACATCGGCACGACGGTGCAGCCGAGCCGCTCGGCACCGTAGTGCGCGCCCAGCCCGCCCGTGAACAGGCCGTAGCCGTAGGCCACATGCACCATGTCGCCGGCGCGGCCGCCGGCCGCGCGGATCGAGCGCGCGACGAGGTTGGCCCAAGTGTCGATGTCCTTCAGCGTGTAGCCCACCACCGTCGGCTTGCCCGTCGTGCCCGAGGATGCATGCACGCGCGCGATCTTCTCGCGCGGCACCGCAAACATGCCGAAGGGGTAGTTGTCACGCAGGTCGTTCTTCGCCGTGAAGGGAAATTTGGCGAGGTCCGCGAGCGTTTTCAGGTCGTCCGGGTGCACACCCTGGGCGTCGAAGGCCTTGCGATAGTGCGGCACGTTCTCGTATGCGTGGCGCACGCTCCACTTCAGGCGCTCCAGCTGCAGTGCGCGCAGTTCATCCTGGCTGGCCTTTTCGATCGCTTCCAGGTCGCCGGGCGACGGAATCTTGACGGGCATTGCTCTCTCTCCTCGTGGTTTCTTCGGTTTGCGCGGATTTCATATGAGGTTGGGATTATTCCCCAAACTTAGGGAATCCCGGGTGACCCGCGTCAAACCTCATTCACAATTCCACTCGTGCATCCACTCACAACTCGACGACCGCTCTCCCCTTCAGCCGATAGGACTTGCCGCGCATTACCGCGATCAGCTCGCCCTTCGGGTTGGTGACGCTGATGTCGTACACGCCGGTGCGCCCCGCAGCGAACACTTCCTTCGCCTCCGCGCACAACACCTCGCCGGGACGGCCAGGCGCCATGAAGTCGAGGCTGATGCCGGACGCGACGGTCTGCTCATTGCCGCTGTTGCACGCGTAGGCGAAGGCGGTGTCGGCGAGCAGCGTGATGAAGCCGCCGTGGCAGATGTCGAAGCCGTTGAGCATGTCCTCGCGCACCGTCATCGTCACCTTCGCGTAGCCGGGCCCGACAGCTTCGAAGCGGAGGCCGTTGGCGTGAAGCACGCGGTCGTTCTCCGACATGCCGTCGCGCACGCGCTCGGCAACCAACTGGGGATCGAGCCCGTTCGTGAGATCGCGGTAGCCGGCCTCAGTCATACATCGCCTCCCTGTTGCAGGCCTTGCGGCGCAGCAGCGGCGACACGCGGTAGCGCTCCTCGCCGTAGTGGTCCTTGAGGTTCGCGAGCACTTCGACGACGAAATCGGCGCCGAGCTGGTCGGCCCACGCAAGCGGGCCGCCCTTGGGGTAGTTGGTGCCATGGCGCATCGCGGTATCCACGTCGCGCGCGCTCGCCACCCGCTGCAGCACGGCGTCGGCCGCCTCGTTGGCGAGCATCGCCACCGTGCGCAGCGCGATCAGCCCGGCGACGTCGTCGATCACGCTGACCTTGAAGCCCGCCTTCTGGAAGGTGCCGGTGACCACGCGCAGCGCGCCCAAACCGCACTGGTCGGCGCGCGTGAGCGCGATGCGGGTGCTGGTCGAGTAGTCGAGGCACAGGTCGAACAGCACGAGGTTCGGCACCTGCTCCTCGTCCGAGCGAATGGTTGCGGTGCGTCCGTCGGTCAGCGCCACACGCGCCGCGCCGATCTGCATCCAGCCACGTCTGCCGTGCATGCCGGCCTCGCGCCGGACTTCGATCCCGGCCGCCTCCAGGCGCGCCAGCAGCGGCGCGGCGGCGCCGATGTCGCCGACCACGGTGACGCGCGGTTCGCCGTCCTGCGGCGCTTCGTCCTGCGGCAGCGCCTTGGCGGCGAGCTCGCCGTATTCATAGATCCCGCGCCCGGTCTTGCGGCCGAGCCGGCCGGCGGCGACCAACTCCTGCTGGAGCGGGCTCGGGGCGAAACGACGGTCGCAGAAGTAAGCCTCGAACACCGATTTCGTGACCGCGAAGTTCACGTCGTGGCCGATCAGGTCCATCAGCTCGAAGGGGCCCATCGCGAAGCCGCAGCCCTCGCGCAGGATGGCGTCCAGCGTCGCCGGGCTGGCCTCGTGCTCGGCGAGCACGCGCAGCGCCTCGGCGTAGTATGGGCGCGCGACGCGGTTCACGATGAAGCCGGGGGTCGAGGCCGCATGCACGGGCACCTTGCCCCAGGCACGCGCCGTCGCGTACAGGCACTCGGCAACCTCGCGATCGGTCGCCAGCCCCGACACCACCTCCACCAGCGCCATGCGCGGCGCGGGGTTGAAGAAGTGCAGACCCACCAACCGCCCCGGACGGGCGAGGCCCGCCGCCATCGCATTGATCGACAGCGACGAGGTGTTGCTGGCGATGATCGCGTCCGCGCCGAGCATGCTTTCGAGTTCGGCGAAGAGCTTGCGCTTCACATCGAGGTTCTCGACGATCGCCTCGATCGCGAGACCGGCATCCGCCGCCTCGGCCAGTGTCGCGACGGGGACGACGCGCTCCAGCGTCGCCGCCGCCTCGCCCTGGTCGAGGCGGTTCTTCGACACGAGGAACTTCAGATCCTTCTCGATCGCCGCGCGCCCGGCGGCGATCGCCTCGGCGCGGCCGTCGAACAAATACACGGTATGGCCCGCGCGCGCCGCGACCTGGGCGATGCCGCTGCCCATCGCGCCGGCGCCGATCACGACGACTTTCACATCCTGGGTGAGTGCGCTCATTCAGTCACCCTTGAAATTCGGATTGCGCTTTTCCATGAATGCAGCGACGCCTTCGCGGTAGTCGTTCGAGTTGCCGCACACGGTCATCAGGTCGCGCTCGAGGTTGAGCTGGGTCTCGAAGTCGTTGGTCGAGCTCGCCCAGATCGCCTGCTTGGTCTTCGCATAGCCGAAGGTCGGCCCCTTCGCGAGAGCGGCGGCCACTTGCTGCACGGTCGGCATCAGCGCCTCGTCATCGACGCACTTCCAGATCAGTCCCCACGCCTCGGCCTGCTCGGCCGCCAGCTTGTCGCCGAGCAGCGCCATGCCCATCGCGCGCGCCGGCCCCACCAGACGCGGCAGGATCCAGCTGCCGCCGGTGTCGGGCACCACGCCGAGCTTGCTGAAGGACTGGATGAAGCTCGCCGAGCGCGCGGCGAACACCAGATCGCAGGCGAGCGCGATGCTCGCGCCGGCACCGGCCGCAACTCCATTGACGGCAGCGATCACCGGCAACTCGAGGCTGCGCAGCGCGAGCACGAGCGGCTTGTAGTTTTTCTCGACCGATTCGCCCAGGTCGACCGGCGCAGCGCCCGGCGCCACGGCGCGGTCCGACAGGTCCTGCCCGGCGCAAAAACCGCGCCCTGCACCCGTCAGCACCAGCACGCGCACCACACCTGCCGCGCGCCCTTCCCTGACCTTCGCCAAGGCCGCACGCACCTCCTCGTGCATCCGGCTGGTGAACGAATTCAGGCGGTCCGGGCGGTTCAAGGTCAGTGTCGCCACGCCTTCGACCACGTCGAGGCGAATCGTCTCGCCCTGCATGCTCCAATCAGTGCTGCCCATGTCTCCTCCTGTCATCCCTCTGCACAAGCGCCGGCGCGCGACGCTTGTGCAGAGTCTCCTTCTTCGGATCGCCCAGTTGGCTTCGAGGCCTCCTGTCGGCGGGGGTCTGCGCCCGGTATTCCGAGCTTTCTTTGTAGTCCGGCCTTTGTTTGACCGACCGGTCAATCAATAGTAAGCTTGATCCAGATCAAAAGACAACAGTTTTTTGCTTGACAAGTTTCGCCGCAGCGCAGCAACGCACCAGCCGCTATAACAAGGTCAGCACCGTCGATCCGCAGGGGCCACAGAAGCCCCGCCCCGCCACCAGAGGAGACCCTCGATGTCCAACGTCACGTCCAACACCACGCCCGCCCAGCTGTTCGACAAGCATCACGCGACCCTCGAAACCGCCGTCCAGGCGATCCACACCCGCGGCTACTGGACGCCCTACCCCGAAATGCCCAGCCCCAAGGTGTATGGGGAGTCGGCGCAGGAAGACGGGCGCCGCGCCGTCGAGGCCTGCTTCGGCCAGGATTTCGACCTCGACCAGCCCGGCCGTAGCGGCTGGATGGCGAGCGAGCGCTCGCCTTATGGCGTCGAGCTGGGTGTGCGCTACCCGGTGTGCGACGGCCAGGCGCTCATCGACGCGGCGCACGCGGCGCTGCCCGCCTGGCAGCGCATCGGCGCGCAGGGCCGCGCCGGGGTGTGCCTGGAGATCCTCGAACGCATCAACAAGCGCAGCTTCGAGATCGCGCACGCGGTGATGCTGACCACCGGCCAGGGCTGGATGATGGCCTTCCAGGCTGGCGGCCCGCATGCACAGGACCGCGGCCTCGAGGCCGTCGCCTACGCCTATCGCGAGATGAAGTTCATCCCCCACGAGACGGTGTGGGAGAAGCCGCAGGGCAAGAACCCGCCGCTGAAGATGAAGAAGCACTTCGAGATCGTCGGCCGCGGCGTCGCGCTGGTGATCGGCTGCGGCACGTTCCCGACCTGGAACACCTATCCCGGCCTCTTCGCCGCGCTCGCGACCGGCAATCCGGTGATCGTCAAACCGCACCAGAACGCCATCCTGCCCGCCGCAATCAGCGTGCGCATCGCGCGTGAAGTGCTCGCCGAGGCCGGCCTCGACCCCAACCTGGTCACGCTCGCCGCCTTCGACAAGCGCGAGGCCACGCAGGCGCTGGCGACGCACCCGGCCGTGAAGTCGATCGACTTCACCGGCGGCAATACCTTCGGCCAGTGGCTCATCAACAACGCGAAGCAGGCGCAGGTGTATGCCGAGCTCGCCGGTGTGAACAACGTCGTCATCGAATCGACCGACCAGTACAAGGCGATGTTGCGCAACCTCGCCTTCACGCTGTGCCTGTACTCGGGCCAGATGTGCACGACCACGCAGGCGATCCTCGTCCCGGCCGACGGCATTGACACCGACCAGGGCCGCAAGAGCTACGACGAGGTGTGCGCGGATCTCGCCAGCTCCGTCGACAAATTCCTCGCCGACCCGGCGGTCGCCACCGCAGTGCTGGGCGCGATCCAGTCGCCTGACACCCTCGCGCGCATCGCGGAAGCGCCCGAACATGGCCGCGTCGTGCGCGCCTCGACGAAGATGGAGCACGCCGAGTTCCCCGGCGCCGAAGTGCGCAGCCCGGTGCTGCTCGCGTGCGACGCCGCGGACGAGAAGAGCTACATGGAAGAGCGCTTCGGCCCGATCGCCTTCGTCGTCAAGGTCGCCGACGGCGCCGCGGCGGTTGCCTTGTCGGAACGCATCGTGCGCGAGCACGGCGCGCTCACGGTGGGCCTCTACTCGACCAAGCCGGAAGTGGTCGACGCGATGACCGAAGCGACCTGGCGCGCCGGCGTCGCGCTGTCGATCAACCTCACCGGCGGCGTGTTCGTGAACCAGTCGGCGGGCTTCTCCGACTACCACGGCGTCGGCATGAACCCGGCCGCGAACGCGAGCCTGTCGGACAGCGCCTTCGTCGCCAACCGCTTCCGCGTCGTGCAACGGCGCTACCACGTCGAATAAGCCGCGCGACACTCCACCATAAGAACAAGGGGCGCCGCGGCGCCCCGTTTTGTCTGCGGAACCCCAACCATGCCCTGCTACGAGATCGACGGCCAGCGCCCGGTCGTCCACCCGAGCGCCTACGTACACCCCGACGCTGTGCTGGTCGGCAACGTGCACATCGGCCCGCGTTGCTACGTCGCCCCGCTCGCGAGCCTGCGCGGCGACTTCGGCCCCATCATCCTGCGCGAAGGCGCCAACGTGCAGGACTGCTGCGTGATGCACGGCTTCCCCGGCATCGACACGCTCGTCGAGGAGAACGGCCACATCGGCCACGGCGCGATCCTGCATAGCTGCCACGTCGGCCGCAACGCGCTGGTCGGCATGAACGCCGTGGTGATGGACCGCGCGGTGGTCGGGGAATCGTCGATCGTCGCCGCCTGCACCTTCGTCAAGGCCGGCATGGAGATTCCGCCGCAGGTGCTGGTCGCCGGCGTGCCGGCCAAGGTCGTGCGCGCGCTGACGCGGCAGGAGATGGACTGGAAGGTCGAAGGCACGCGCTGCTACCACGACCTCGCCGTGCGCAGCCTCGCGACGCTCAAGCCCTGCGAACCCCTCGCCGAGGCCGAGCCCGACCGACCCGCCATGGTTCTGCCCGAGGTCGTGCCGCTGTTCGAGTTGAAGCGGCGCAGCTGACGCAGGCTGGGCTCGCGGATGCCGCGCGTCATGACACGCCTTCGGGACCGCCTCCGCCACGCGATCGTTCCGGGACATGCGCTGCGCCACCGAGCGGCAGCAGGATCGGTGGCGGTGCATCCTCGGCATCGGGCCTGGCCATGCCCGCGATGCTCCCGCGCTCACGCTGCTGTCGCGACCATCTCCAGCTCGAAGCGCTCGAACGCGTCGCGCACCGCCTCCAGCAGCTCGCGGTCGTCCCACGGCTTGTGCAGGAAGCGGAAGACCGCACCGCGGTTGATCGCGCCGGTGATCATCTCGACATCGGCATAGCCGGACAGGATCATGCGCACGATCTGCGGGTGCAGGCCACGCACCTGGTCGAGGAACTGCACGCCATCCATGCCGGGCATGCGGAAGTCCGAGATCACGACGCCGACCGCATGGCGCGACATCTGATCGAGCGCCTCCGCGGCGCTGCCCGCGAACAGCAGGGTATAGCCCTCCCGCCGCAAGATGCGGCGCAGGGCCGACCGGATCGACGGCTCGTCATCGACGAGCAGCAGGGTGCGCTCGGGCAGGTCCTTCTTCACCGGCAGCGACATGCCCCGCCCCTCGGCCAGCATGTCCGCAAAAGCCTCGGGCGCGATCGGCGGTGAGAAATGGTAGCCCTGCATCTCGTCGCAACCGCGGCCGCGCAGGTACAGCATCTGCCCTTCGGTCTCGACCCCCTCGGCGATCACGCGCAGGTTGAGGCTGCGGGCGATCGCGATGATGGACACCGCGATCGCTGCATCGCTCGCATTGGTCGTCAGATCGGTAATGAAGGCGCGATCGATCTTCAGGTAATCGAGCGGAAAACGCTTGAGCATGCCGAGCGAGGAATAGCCGGTGCCGAAATCGTCGATCGCGAGCCGGACGCCGATGGCCTTCAGGCTTCGCATCGTCCTGATCGCCCGTTCCGGCTCGCGCATCAGTGTGCTTTCGGTGATCTCCAGCATCAGCGTTCCCGCGTCCAGGCGGTAGCGCGACAGCAGGGCCGACACGTCCGCGACCAGATCGTCGCGCAGGAACTGCAGCGCCGACACATTCACCGCCACGCTCGGGCACGCCACCCCGGCATCGAGCCAGTCGCGCATCCTTGCACAGGCGGATTCGAGCACCCAGTGCCCGATCGGCAGGATCAGGCCGCTTTCCTCGGCCACGGGGATGAATTCGCCCGGCGACACCATGCCGAGTTCCGCATGCTGCCAGCGACACAGCGCTTCGCAGCCGACCACCTCGCCCGTCAGCAGATCGACCTTGGGCTGGTACACCAGATACAACTCGTCCCGCTCGACGGCCCGCCGCAACTCGAGTTCGAGACGCAGCCGCGGCGCGGCCCGGGCATTCATGTTCGCATCGTAGAAGCAGAAGGTGTCGCGCCCCGTCTCCTTGGCCCGATTCATCGCCACGCAGGCGTTGCGCAGCAGCGCGTCCGCATCCTGCCCGGCATCGCCGCACTCGGCCACCCCGATGCTGGCGCTCAGGCGCAGCTCCTCTCCGCCGGCCATGAGCGGCCGCCGCATTGCCTCCAGCAGCCGATTGGCCAGCGACACTACGGCCTGCCGGCCCGGCAGCTGATCGGCGATGAGCACGAACTCGTCGTTCGTCAGGCGCGCGACGGTCGAGCACTCCTGCGCAGCGCCGGCCAGGCGGCGCGCGATGTCGCCGAGCGTCGCGTCCGCGACCGCACGGCCCAAACTGTCATGCACCACCTTGAAGCGGTCCACGTTCACCCACAGCACGAAGCAGGCGCCATTGCGCGCCGCATGGGAGAGCCCCTGCTGCAGGCGGTCGAGGAGCAGGTTTCGGTTGGGCAGGCCGGTCAGCGCATCATGGCTCGCCTGATGGGCGAGCTGCTCCTCGTAGCGGTGCCGCTCGGTGACGTCGCGGAACTCGATCACCGCGTGGTCGCCCCCTCGCTCCTCGCCGGGAACCATGTTGACGACCGCCTCGATCCAGGCGAGATTGCCGTCGCGGGCTGACAGGCGCAGTGTGACCTCGCCCTCGCGCCGCGCCGCGATGAGGGCGGCCAGTTGCTCGCAGCCCTCGCGCTCGAAACCGCGCTGCACCAGTTCGACCGGTTGGCTGATGGCGGCAAGCTCCGCCGGGGTCACCGCGAGAAGCGCGTGGAGCGCCGGATTCGCGCTGGCGACGCCCGGTGGTGTCGCGTAGCGGTAGATCATCAGGCCGTTGCGGCTGGCGTCGATGGCGCGGTTGCGCAGGCGGATTTCCTCCGCGGCGTTTCGCAGTTGCGCCATCGACGCCTCGACGTGCGCCGCCATGTCGTCCAGCGTGCGCGCGAGCTCCCCCAACTCACCACCATCCGGCGGTAGCGCACAACGGGCCTGCAGTTCCCCCGCACCGATGCGCCGCGCCGTGTCCGCAAGATCACGCACCCGGCGCAACACCAGCCGCTGCGCCGCGACCCAGCCGAGTGCCAACACCAGCGCAGTCAAAGCGAGGACCAGCAGCAGATTGCGCCGCAACACCTGTGCGGCCTGCGCTTGAGCCAGCGCGGTCGGAATACCCACGCGCACGTACAGGTCGCCGTGGATGCTGAGCACCGGCACGATCGCCGTTGCGCGCAGGACCTGGTCCAGCCAGACCGACTCGAAGAGCGCTTCGCGGGCATCCACAATGGCGGCCTTGAACTCGGCCAGCCCCGGGATCGTGCGCCCCGCCAGCGCGTCCGGATCGGGCAGACGGGCGAGGATCGCGCCCTCGCTGTCGACGATCGTCACCACCGAGCCGTCCGGCAGCCACTGGTCGCGCAGCAGCGATTCGAATTTCGGCGGCTCCGCCGCGAGCGCCACGATCCCGGAGATTTCGTCGTGCTCGTCGAAAACCGGATGGGCGAACAGCACCATCGGCCTCCCCGTGAGGCGGTTGACGATGAATTCGCCGATCGCGAAGTCGCGCCGCTCGACGGCGCGGCGGAAGTAGGCGCGATCGGCGACGTTGACGCGCCCGGTGAGCGGCTTGGCGCTGCAGAGCATTTCCCCGCCGCGGTCGAAGACGAAGAGATCTGAGTAGAGTTCGCCGAGCGAGGCCACGCGCGAAAGCCAGCGATTGCAGTCGCGCGTCGAATGCAGCGCCCGTATTTCCGGCGCATCCGCCAGCCCCTGCAGTGCCGCGTGCGCATAGGAAATCATGTCGCGCTGGCGTGTCGCCACTTGGCGTGCCACGGTCAGTGCGAGCCTTTCCGAACTGGCCCGCGCCTCGCGCCGTTGTTCGAGCCCCGTGTCGACGATGATCGCGATCGACGGCAGGACCGCAGCAAGAACCAGCAGCAGCAGGCGGACATGCATCCGGGCAAGCGGTCTGGGAATCATCGCGGATCCGTTCTCGTTGTGTCCGCGTACGTCGCGGACATGGCATGGGCGTGGCGCCACCGCCCGATGATCCGCGTTCACTGCTGCGGGCGGGGAGATCCCGGGCGATGATCGCATTTGGTTACAATCACGCCGCATCATAAAACAGCCTGCCCGAATCGACACTACCGCCCACAACGTATTCGATTAAGCGGAAAAGTGACGACCGCGCGATGAGTTGTTGCGACGCAACGTCGCGCCCCCCGGCGGCAGCCGCTCCTGCTCAGTTGACCGCGGGATCGTCCGCGGCATCGAGCGCCAGGGCGATATCGCTCGGCGAACGGAGAAAGCGCACGCGGCACAGCCTGCGCGTCCCGCACATCACGGCTTCGGCAAGTTCTTGCACGAAATCCATGTCGTGCGATTCGGTAAATAACGGAATCGAAATCGTTTTCCCCTCGAGCTGCGCGGGTTCCCGCAGGATGGTGCGAGCGATCTGGGGCAAGGGACGCTTGCCCTGCGACAGCAAGGCGCCGACGTCCGGCTCCGCGGACGGCGGATTGGCAACCGCAGGCGCGAGCGCGTCCTGCGCCTCCAGCCGACAGGAGACGGTCGTCCCTTTCCCGTACCAGCAAATCCAGCCGACAGGGGCTCCCGCGGGCGCCCCCGCATGCGCGGCGGCAGCCGGCAGCGCCAGCAGCAGTGTGCCGGCGAACCGCCAGCGGCGGGCGGCGGAGACGATCGCCGCGGCCCGCCAGTTCGTCATGGCGAATGGCGCATGATCTGAATATTGCATATGCCGATCAATCATTTTTCGATCGCAAAAGCATAGATTCAGGCGCCAGCCGAGGGAATTCGCGAGACTGCGCGCCCGTCTACGTGTAAGCACGTAGACGGGCGTGAAGCCCCCACACAAGGCAATGAGGCGCGGCGCCGGATCGGCAATCGTGTCGACTGCCGGCGCGAATGCTGCGAAGAGCCCGATTCGACGGTATCGTACGGGGGCAGTCATCACAGAGACCCCTTCGGCCCGAACCCTGCGCCTCCAACATTGCGACAGCGGGGGCAAGGGTGCCGACATGAACACGCCGACATGCGAAGCGCAGTCCACCCCATGCCCGACCACGGAAACGTGCTCAACGACTTGCCGCCATCCGGCGGCGACGAACGCTTCGACACCCTGTTCACGCGCGCCGACACGCGCGTCGAGCGCATCGTCTCGCACTGCCACGCCAGCCCGCCCGGCTTCTGGTACGACCAGGCTCAGGCCGAATGGGTGATGGTCGTGCAGGGCGAGGCGGTGATCGCGTTCGCGGACGGCGAGCGGCGCGCGATGCGCGCGGGCGACTGGCTCACGATCCCCCCGCATCGCCGCCACCGCGTCGAATCGACCGGCGAAGGCACCGTGTGGCTGGCCGTGCATGTAGACTGATGACATAACGATCACCGTCGGCGCCCCATGTCTCCCGATTCCCCGCAATACTGGACTCCCAACCACCGCTTCCACGACGGCAACGCGGCGGGCGAACGCGGCACGCGCCTGGTACTGCTGATCACGGCGATCACGATGGTGGTCGAGATCGCCGCCGGCTGGTGGTTCAACTCGATGGCGCTGCTCGCCGACGGCTGGCACATGAGTTCGCACGCGCTCGCGATCGGCCTCTCGGCCTTGGCCTACGCCGCCGCACGACGCTACGCCGACGACCCGCGCTTCGCCTTCGGCACCTGGAAGATCGAGATCCTCGCCGGCTTCGCGAGCGCCATCTTCCTCGTCGGCGTCGCGATCGCGATGGTCATCGGCTCGGTCGAGCGCCTGCTCGCGCCGCTGGATATCCGCTTCCCGGAGGCGATCACGGTCGCGGTGGTCGGTCTGGTGGTGAACGTCGTGTGCGCGCTGATCCTCAATCACGCCGGCGAGCATTCGCACGGCGGGCATGGTCACGCGCATCACGATCACGACCACGGCGGGCACCACCACGTCCATGACGGGCACGGGCACCACCATCACGACCTGAACCTGCGCGCCGCCTACCTGCATGTCGTCGTGGACGCCGCGACCTCGGTGCTGGCGATCGTCGCCCTGCTCGGCGGCATGCTGTACGGCTGGAACTGGCTCGATCCGGCAATGGGCATCGTCGGCGCGGTGCTGGTCGCACGCTGGTCGCACGGGCTGCTGCGCGACACCGGCCGCGTGCTGCTCGATCGCGAGATGGACCACCCGGTGGTCGCGGAGATCCGCCACGCGCTCGCCAGCCACCCGCACTGGCCCGAGGCCCCGCGCCTCGTGGACCTGCACGTGTGGCGCGTCGGGCGCAATCGCTTCGCCGCGATCGTCAGCGTGCTCACGGGCGACCCCGCAATCACGCCCACCGCGATCAAGCGCGCACTCGCCCCGCACGAGGAGCTGATCCACATCTCGGTCGAGGTGAATCGCCCGCAGGACGCCGCCTGAGGCGGCGCAGCTTCGTCAGGACTTCCGTTCGGGCGGGCCTGTCGCAGCCCCGCCCTCACCCTTCGACAAACCTGTCCTGAGCGGCCTCGAAGGGCTCAGGGCGAACGGATGTATCCGTCCGCCGGATCGACCGCTCAGCGGTCGTGCACGATGTCGCGCTGCACGGTCGTGCGCGCGGGCGGACGGGGCGGCACCGGCACCGGCGTCACCACCACATCGGCGGTCCCGGCGCCGGTGGCGGCGGGTTCGATCACCGGCAGGTCCCACAGCGCGCGGTAGGTCGCGCTGTAGTTCATCAGCTGCTCGGTCATCTTCGCGATGCGGTCGGGCGGGCGCGACACGTTGGCCGGGCCGATCGCCGCGTAGCCGAGGCCGGCGCGCTCGCCCTCGACCTCGAAGCCGAGCATCCTCAGCATCGTCGGCAGCATGTCGAAGTGCGTGACCTCGTCGGTGTTCTTCACGAGTTTCTTGTCCGCGCCGATCATCAGGTTGTACACGCGCCGGCTGGGATTCTTCACCAGTTTGTCGTACGAGGTGTTGCCCATCGCGAGATGGTCGCCCTGCACCACGACGGCGATGCGGTCGGACCAGCCTTTCTTGTTGATGTACTCGATGAAGTCCGCAACCTGTCCCGCGGTGCATTCGACGATGCCCTCGAAGTCCTGGTACCCCTGGCGCTCGCAGGTCGACGACAGGTGGCCATAGGGATGGTGCGTGTCGATCGTGAGGACCGTGAGGTTAAAGGGCTTGCGCGACTTCATCAGTCGATCGAGCTCGCCGCGCGCATGGCGGAAGAGATCGTCGTCGTACAGGCCCCAGCCGCTCATCAGCTCGGGCCTTTCGCCCTCGCTCACCCATTCCTCGCGCCCCATCACCTTGCTGTAGTGATGGTCCTTGAAGAACTTGCCCACGCCGGCGAAGGCGAGGCTGGAACCGTTGAGAAAGACGTTGGTGTAGCCGTTGCTTGCGAGGATGTCGCCGAGGCAGCGCGCACGCGGCAGGAAGCTCTCGACCTGTTCGCCCTGGGCGTTGCCGCCGAACAGCGCCACCGACTTCAGCGGCAACCCGCACTGCGTCGCGACGATGCCGGCGATCGTGAAGTGCGCGCCCATCATCTCGCGGTAGTCGTCGAAGGACACCACGCGCGGCTTGCCCTTGTAGGCGTTGAGCCGGTGCAGCAGGTCGCGCCCGAACAGGTTGGTGTCGGAATACGTGGACTCCAGGCTCTCGACGTAGATCAGCACCAGGTTCTTCGGCTGCTCCTTGCCGCGCTTGACGGACACGCGGCTCGGGTCGACGTAGGAGCCGGCGAAATAGTCCTCGCCGAAGTAGGCCCGCACGTAGCGCGCCAGCGAGAAGCTGTCGATGAAGAAGGCGACGCCCGCGCCGAGCACGACCAGCGGGATCGCCCGCGGCACGCCGTGGCGCATGAAACGCAGCAACGCGCGAGAGAAACGGCGCATCCCGACACGCAACCAGTACCAGCCGCGGCGCAGCCACGGCACCGGCCACTTCTCCGGATGCGCGCGCAGGTGCTCGAACCATTCGTCCAGCCCCCACAGCACCATCGCCAGCGCCACCGGCAGCGCCAGGGCACGCCACAGGAAGCGGCGGGTCAGCTCCGGGTCGCTGGTCATCAGGCCTTCGGTGCCGAAACGCAGGTGGTAGAGCACCTGGTCGATGGTTACCGAGCCGAACTCGTCGGTCAGCCAGTCCGGCACGGCATAAAGCAGGCAGCCGACGAGAATCGCCAGAGGTTTGAGCAGTTTTCGGACACGCATTTACGGGACGACTCTCCGGCGGGCGGACTTCCGTGCGGCGGCGCCGCGTGCTCCGGAAGGTGCGCAATATTACCGCAACGCCCCTGACGTAGACTGGCGCGGCCAGCGCAAGTTTGCGCGACCGCTCACGACGCTCCGATCTGCTGGCGCCGCCCCTCGAGCAGGGCCGCGAAGGCCTCCGCAGGCACCGGCGAACCGAACAGATAGCCCTGGCATTCCGGGCAACCCGCATCGCGCAGGAAGTCGCGCTGATCGGTCGTCTCCACCCCTTCCGCGATCACTTCCAGCCCGAGGCTGCGCGCAAGCGCGATCGTCGCCTGCACGATCGCGGCGCAGCTGCGGTCGTGCGGCAACTCGCTGACGAAGGAGCGGTCGATCTTCAGGCGGTGAATCGGGAAGCGTTTCAGGTAATACAGCGAGGAATAGCCGGTGCCGAAGTCGTCCAGCGCGAGCTGCACGCCCTGCGCGGAGAGCCTGTCCATCAGCCCGATCGCGCGTTCGGTGTCTTCCATCAGCATGCTCTCCGTGAGTTCGAGCTCGATGCGCGCCGGGTCGGCGCCGGTCGCCGCGAGCGCGTCACGCATGGCCTCGTCGATGTCGCCCTGCAACTGCCGCATCGAGAGGTTCACCCCAAGGCGGAAACCCGCCGGCAGGCGTTCGCCCCACTCGACCACCTTGCGGCAGGCCTGCTCCAGCACCCAGGCGCCGATGTCGACGATCAGTCCGGTCTCCTCGGCGATCGGGATGAATTCCGCCGGCGGCACCAGGCCGCGTGAGGGCCGACGCCAGCGCAGCAGCACCTCGGCACCGGTCATGTTGCCGCTGGTGGTATCGACCTTGAGCTGGAAGTGCAGCTCGAACTCGCCGCGCTCCAGCGCATGACGCAGGTCCTCCTCCATCCCCAGGCGCTCCAGCGCGCCCTCGTTCATCGACGGCAGGAAGAAGCGGTAGCGGTTGCGCCCGGCGCGCTTCGCCTGATACATCGCGACGTCGGCATGCTTGGTGAGCACTTCGGGCGTGCTGCCATCTTCCGGGTAGAAGCTGATGCCGATGCTGGCCCCGGTCGCAATTTCGCGTCCTTCGATGAGGAAGGGCGTGGACAGCGCGTCGAGGATGCGCTGCGCGACCGCGGCGGTGACCTGCCGCCGATCTACCGAGTCACCCGCGAGCAGCACCCCGAATTCATCGCCCCCCAGGCGCGCCGTGGTGTCGCAGTCGCGCACGATTCCGCTCAGGCGCGCGGCCACCTGCTTGAGCAGCGCGTCGCCGGCCTTGTGGCCGAGGCTGTCATTCACCGGCTTGAAACGGTCGAGGTCGATGAACAGCACCGCGAGGCTGGAATTCTGCCGCCGCGCGAGCAGCACGGCGTTCTCCAGCCGGTCCTCGAACAGGCGTCGGTTGGCGAGCCCGGTCAACGCATCGTAGTAGGCCAGGCGGGCGATGCGCTCCTCGCTCAGGCGCTTCTCGGTGATGTCGTAGAACATCCCGATGTAGCACACGAGCTCCTGCCGGTCGTTGTAGTCGGCGCACAGGGTCAGCCACTGGCGGTAGATCTCGCCGCTCTTGCGTCGGTTGGTGACTTCGCCCTGCCAGTACCCGCGCTCGTTCACCGCTTTCCACATCTCGTGATAGAAAGCCTCGTTGTGCCAGCCCGACGACAGCAGGCGCGGCGTCCCTCCGATCGCCTCTTCCGGCGTGTAGCCGGTGATCTCGGTAAACGCGCGGTTCACCTCGACGACGCGCTGTTCGGGGTCGGTGATGACGATGCCCTCGATGCTGCGCTCGAACACGCTCGCCGCCATGTGCAGGCGCCGGTTGGCGGCCTCCAGCGCCTCGTTCTGCGCGCGCATGCTGGCTTCGTTCTCGCGCAGCGCCCCGTACTGCCGGCGCAGGATGCGGTCGGCGCGGCCGACGACCAGCAGCAGTACCGCGTAGAGGGCGCCGAATCCCAGCACGATCGCGAGCAGCAGCCACCACGAATCGCGGTCGATCTCGCGGATGTCGCCGGAGACGTCGGTATAGAGCTCGAACACCGCCTTCACCTGCCCGTCCGGATCGGGCCGGATGGGGATGTAGCTCGACACCACGTTCACGTTCTCGATCTCGCCTTCGGTCGCGCTCATGCGGCCGCGATAGACGAGCTCGCTCATCGTCACGCCGCTGCGCGCCGAGAGAAACCCGGGATTGGCGCTCTTGTCCTCGCCGATCTCGCGCACCACGGTGGAAAACACCGCCGTGCCGTTCAGGTCGTATACCTTGATCTTGATCACCGGCACGCCGGCCGACAATTCGCGGACCCGTTCCCGCAAGCGCGCGGTGAGCACGCGCTCGCGCAGCGCGAGGGCGTCGCGCCCTTCCGACTCCATCAACGCGGCGCCGAACTCCGGCCAGATCGCGTTGGCGACCGTGCGTGCGAGCAGTTCGTTGCGTGCGCCGGAAATCTCCGTGCGCTCGGCGATCTCGCTGCTGCGGTATCCCCACAGGAACAGCAGCGAAAGCACCAGCAAGGCGATCCCGCTCGCGATCGAAAAATAACGGGTCAGTCTGAACATGTTTTTCCCGCCCTGCCGGCCTGCGGACCCATGCCTGCGAGGCACGCAGCGGGGCTGCAGCCCATCATACGACCAATCGTCCGCGCGGGAAGCGCCCCCCAGCGCTTCCGCGACGCGATCCGCATCGCCGCGGAAGCATCAATCGCGCAATTGCTCGAGCGGGATGCCCCAGCGCGTCATGGCGTCGCGCAGCAGGGTCTGCTCGGGCAGGCAGATCACGCCATCGGCCTTCGCCAGCACCAGCATCGCGCGGCACACCATCTCGCGCAGGGCGGGGTCGGTGATGCGGTCGAGCATCGTCTCGAAACGCTCGATGTCGAGCATGCGCACCGGGTCGACGCGTTCGGGTCGCTGCAGCAGGCCGCGACAGTGGTCGATGATGGCCTGGATCAGGGTGTCGCGCTCGACGCCCAGCAGTTCGGGAATGCCGAGGCGGTCGAGCGCCTCGAGTTCGCGGCTGGCGAGCACACCGTCCGCAAGCAGGGTGAGTGCCACCAGCTCGGTGGCAACGGCGCGTTGCGCCTCGTAGTTCGGGTCGGTCATCGGCAAGAGCCCAGGGTGCGCGTGGAATGCTGAAGGATAACGCGCCTATGACCGCATGCTGCAAGGAATGGTTTCCGCGGGCCCCGCTCCGCGCGCGGAGGCCGGCGGCCCCGCGCGGGCGCCGCCGGCCGTGCCGTTCCCGCCGCTCAGAAGAACAGGATGCCGCCCAGCGAGATCGTGCGGGTCTTCAGGTCGCCCGGGAACATCTCCGCCCCGGTGCCCTTCTCGCGGTTGTACTCGGCCACCAGCGTGATGTACTTGTTCAGGCTGTGATACACGCCGAGCGTGGCCGAGCGGAACTTGTTGGTCTCGGTCAGCAGGCCGCTGCTGTCGCGGTTCTCGCCGTAGTTCAGGCCCACCTTGGTCTTGCCGAATTTGTAGGTGCCCTGCACGAAGTAGCCCTTGCCCTTAGTCTTCTCGAAGGGCGAGAAATACAGCGCGCCCACCGTGGACAGCCCCAGCCCCTTCGCGTCGAAGCCGTAGGCCACCGCCTCGAAGTTGCCGATACCGATCTTCGCGCCGAGCTCGTAGCCGTTGGCGTCGAAGCTGCCGTCGCCGCTCGTGCCCTGGTGGACGTAGCCCGCCCACAGCGACCCGGTGGTGCTCGTGCCCGCCTTCCAGTCGTAGTTCAGCATCGCCTGGAAGCCCGGATCCTTGGTCTCGTCGCCGGCGAACTTGTTCGGGTCGAAGATGCCGGCCGAGGCCGAGAAGCCGCCCATCGTCGGCGTCGTGTAGGTGATCTGCGGCTGGAAGCCGGTATACATGTAGCCGTGGCCGATCATGCCGAAGGTGGTGTTGAACGGCGTCGCCGCGTAGCTGTTGCCACCGAGGCCCAGCAGCGTCATGTCCGAAAGGATGATCTTCTGGCCGAAGAGGCCGATGTCTCGGCCCAGCTTGATCGTGCCCCAGTCCGACGCGCCGAACTGGAAGTACAGGTTGCGCGTGTCGATCTGGGAGAAGGGGCTGTCACAGCCGGTCGCGCCGCCGCAGCCCGGGTTGCTCGGCAGGCCGACCACGTCCGACTTGTCGTTGATGCCGGGCGCAAAACCCACGTGCGCCTTGATGTCCAGCCCTTCGACCTTGGTCGTGAACACGAAGTTGATCCAGCCCGGCAGCAGGCCGTTGGTGAGCGCCGATTCGCGCGTCTTGACGCCGCCCGACTCGGCGGTACGGTGCGAATAGAAGCCGTTGATCGTGCCGTTGATGTCGATCGTCGAGTCGCCCTGCGAGAAGCTCACCGCCTGGGCCTGCCCCAGCCCCAGCGCGCACAGCGCGCCCGCCATCGCCGTCCGCTTCAGCACACCCGATTTCGCACGAATTGTCATGTTTTCCTCCTTGGCCTTTGGTTTTGCTGCCTTGTTTGTTTGCGTTCCGCCCCCGCGCCCCTGTCCCGAAGGGCGCCAACCGGTGCGTGCAGCCGCGCCGGTGGGCGGGCCTGGGCGCACTTCGCAAACTCCGGGCCAAGTCCGGATTGCTGCACTTTGACCGCATTTTTAGCGATTTTCGCTACGCTTCACCCCCATATCGCCGTACACATCTGATCCGCTTTGACACAGCGCGCCGGTCGCCGGCGATACAGTTGTTGCAGGGTGGAACACCCGCGCCCGCGCCATGCGAGGACATGGGCCCGTTCGTCATTGCCAGCATCCGCAATTTGGCGGAACATCCTTACGACACGCCGGCACGCCCTCGCGCCGGCGCAGCCTCCCAGCCTCAAGCCGATCATGAATTCCCCTGCACAGTCCCTCGCCGCCGCCCTGCTCGCGCTCGCGCTGGCCGTCCCCCTGAGCGCGGCGGCCCAGTCGCGCATTCCCTCGCTCGACCGCAACGACCACCTCGGCGACGTGGGCCGCGCCGCGCGCCAGAAGGCCATCGAACGCTTCGACGGCGCCGACGCCGACAAGGACGGCAAGCTCTCGCGTGAGGAAGTCACGGGCCGTTTCACCTACCTGAGCGACAATTTCGACCAGCAAGACAAGAACCGCGACGGCTTCCTCGATTGGGAAGAATTCATCGGTCACGACCGCTGGAAAAAGGAATAGGACAATGTCCCGCCGGCCCGCCCCTGCGTCCTGGCTGCGGCTGCTTCTCGCCGCGGCGGTGCTGGCCTTCGCCGGCGCAGCAGGCGCGGAGGATCTTGGCCCGCTGCTCGAGCGCATCGAGCGCGCCTATGGCACCGTCACTCCGCCGAATACCATCCTGCAGCGCGGGCGCACGCTCTCGCACAGCCGTGGCGAAGGCGCCCTGCTGCGCGCCTACCGGGGCGCCGAGCGCTTTCGCATCGAGATCCACTATCGGTCCGGCGTCGAGACGCGCATCATCGACGGACCGACGGCCTGGCAAAGCAGCAAGCCGATGAGCGAAACCTTCCGCGGCGCGCTCATCCTGCAGGCAGCGCGCGTCGCCCTGCCGTGGAACCTGCTCGCGGCGCGCGAGCAGCTGCGCGACGGCGGCGAGCAACGCCTCGGCGACGTGCGCCTGCACTTCGTCGAAATGCCGCTCGGTGACAAGCTGCGCATGATCGCCGAAGTCGATCCCGAGTCCGGCCGCATCCTGCGCTCGCGCGGCATCCTTACCCACCCGGGCGGCAGCGAGATGGTTTTCGGTACCGTGTACGAGGACTTTCGCACCGCGAACGGTCGCCTTTATGCCGCCGTCGAACACCACTACGCGATGGGCCGTTACATCGGCCGCTCGGTCATCGAATCGGTCGAATATGACGCTCCGATCGCCGACAGCCTGTTCCGCCCCGACATCCCCGGCCTGATCTGACGCCGCTCATTCGGGCGGGACGTACAGCGTCTCCTTCAGTTCCTCCATCACCACGTAGCTGCGCGACTCCGCCGCCGACGGCAGCTTGAGCAGGATGTTGCCGAGCAGGCGCCGGTACTCGCCCATCTCGGTGATGCGCGCCTTCACCAGATAGTCGAAATCGCCCGACACGAGGTGGCACTCCATCACCTCGGGCACGAAGCTCAGCTCCTTCTTCACGCGGTCGAACACCTCGCCCGACTTCGCCGACAGCTTGATCTCGACGAACACCAGCAGGTTCTTGCCCAGCGCATGCGGATTCACGTGCGCGTGGTAGCCGGTGATCACGCCCTCGCGCTCCAGGCGCCGCACGCGCTCGGTGCAGGGGGTCGCCGAGAGGCCGATCTTCGCCGCCAGATCGGTCATGGAAATCCGGCCATCCTTCTGCAGCAGATCGAGGATGCGACGGTCGATGCGGTCGAGTTCGCGCATTTCACTAATCCAGAGGAAAACACCCTCCAAATATACGGTTAATCACTAGCGTACGCATATATTCGAGTGAATTTCACTACCAAACCATCACTAGACTGGCGATATTCAATGCAACGAAAGTCACGGAGTCAGTCATGCGCGTTCTCGTCCTCGGTAGCGGCGTCGTCGGCACCACCACTGCGTACTACCTCGCCCGCAGCGGCGCCCAGGTCACGGTCATCGACCGCCAGCCCGGCCCGGCGCTCGAGACCAGCTACGCCAACGCCGGCCAGGTCTCGCCCGGCTACTCAACCCCGTGGGCCGCGCCCGGCATCCCGCTGAAGGCGATGAAGTGGCTGTTCCAGCGCCACGCGCCGCTCGCGATCCGCGCCGACGGCAGCCTGTTCCAGCTGCGCTGGATGGCCGAGATGCTGAAGAACTGTTCTGCCGCCCGCTACGCCGTGAACAAGGAACGCATGATGCGCCTGTCCGAGTACAGCCGCGACGTCCTGCGCGACCTGCGTGCCGACACCGGCCTCACCTACGAGGAACGCACGCGCGGCACGTTGCAGCTCTTCCGCAGCCAGGCCCAGGTCGACGCCGCCGCGCGCGACATCGAAGTGTTGCAGGAATGCGGCGTGCCCTTCGAGATGCTCGACCGCGACGCCCTCGCCGGCGCCGAACCGGCGCTCGCCGCGGTGCGCGGCAAGCTCGCCGGCGGCCTCCGCCTGCCCAATGACGAGACCGGCGACTGCCAGCTGTTCACCTCGCGGCTCGCCGAGAAGGCGCGCGCTTTGGGCGTCGAGTTCCGCTTCGGCCAGGACATCCGCGAAGTGCTGGTGGGCGGCGGAGATGTCATCGGCGTGAGGGTCGGCGACGAGGTGCTCGCAGCCGACCGCTACGTGCTCGCGCTCGGCAGCTACTCGCGCCAGATGCTCAAGCCGCTGGGCCTCCACCTGCCGGTGTATCCGGTGAAGGGCTACTCGCTCACCGTGCCGCTCGTCGACGCCGCCAAGGCGCCGGTGTCGACCGTGCTAGACGAGACCTACAAGATCGCCATCACCCGCTTCGACGACCGCATCCGCGTCGGCGGCATGGCCGAGCTCGCGGGCTTCGACCTCGCGCTCAACCCGCGCCGCCGCGAGACGCTGGAGATGGTCGTGGGCGACCTCTTCCCCGGCGGCGGCAACATCCCCGCGGCCGAATTCTGGACCGGCCTGCGCCCGATGACGCCGGACGGCACGCCCATCGTCGGCGAAACCGCCTATCCGCAGCTCTACCTCAACACCGGCCACGGCACGCTGGGTTGGACCATGGCCTGCGGCTCCGGGCAATTGGTGGCCGATCTCGTCACCGGCCGCCAGCCGGCGATCCGTCATTCCGATCTGGGACTCGCGCGTTATGGCAAAGTAGCGGCTTCCCGCTCGCAAGGCCTTAACCTCTCCCCCGCCGCATGAGACCCGCCCGCGCCCTGATCGATCTCGACGCCCTGCGTCACAACTACCGCCTCGCCCGCGGCCGCCACGGCGGCCGGGCACTCGCCGTCGTCAAGGCCAACGCCTACGGCCACGGCGCCGTCGCCTGCGCGCGCGCCCTCGCCCCCGAGGTCGACGGCTTCGCCGTCGCCTTCCTCGAGGAAGCGCTGGAACTGCGTGCGGCCGGCATCGACCAGCCCATCCTGCTGCTCGAAGGCATCTTCGACGCCGCCGAACTCGACGAAGTCGTGCGCCACGACCTGTGGATGGTCGTGCACCACGCCGAGCAGATCCGCATCATCGACCACGCCAAGCCGGCGCTGCCGCTCGACGTGTGGCTCAAGGTCAACAGCGGCATGAACCGCGCCGGCTTCATGCCGCACGAGCTGCGTGCCGCGTGGCAGCGCCTAAAGGATAACGGTCGGGTCGGCAGCATCACGCTGATGACCCACTTCGCGCGTGCCGACGAGCCCCACATTCTGTCGACGCCCGAGCAGGTCGCCGCCTTCGACGCTGCCACCCGCGACCTGCCGGGCCCGCGCAGCCTCTCCAATTCCGGCGCCATCCTCGGCTGGCCCGATGCGCACCGTGACTGGGCGCGCCCGGGCATCCTGCTGTACGGTGCCGACCCCATGCCCGGCGAGCCCAACAGCCTGCGCCCGGTGATGACGCTCGAGAGCGCCGTCATGGCGATCCGCGAGATCCCCGAGGGGGCACCGCTCGGTTACGGCGCCCGCTTCCACGCCGAGCGCGACACACGCGTGGGCCTGGTCGCGATGGGCTACGCCGACGGCTATCCGCGCACCGTGCCGGACGGCACCCCCGTCGCCGTCGATGGCATCCGCACGCGCCTGATCGGTCGCGTATCGATGGACATGCTCACCGTCGACCTCACGGACCTGCCCGACGCGAAGCTGGGCAGCCGCGTCGAACTGTGGGGCAACAACGTCCCCGTAAACCGCATCGCCGAAGCCGCGAACACCATCTCCTACGAACTGCTGTGCAACGTCAAGCGCGTGCGCTTCGAATACACGGACTAACAACGTCGCCGTTCGCCGTGAGCCGGTCGAAGGGCCCGGCAAGCAGGGCGGATTTCAGCCCGCCACCAGCGACAGCCCCCGGCGGTCGGCTCGCGGCTCGCGGCCGCGCAGCAGCCCCTCGAAGGCCTCTGCGCGCAGCGGTTTCGCGATCAGGTAACCCTGCAGGTAATCGCATCCCCGCTCGCGCAGGAAATCCGCCTGCGCCTGCGTCTCCACGCCTTCCGCAACCACCTTCAGGTCGAGGCTGTGCGCCATGTTGATGATGGCCTCCACCAGATGCACGTCATTGCGGTCCTCGGGGCAGTCGCGCACGAAGCTGCGGTCGATCTTCACGATATCGACCGGAAAGCGCTTCAGATACGACAAGGACGAGAATCCCGTGCCGAAGTCGTCGAGGGAATACGCAACCCCCTGATCCTTCAGCGCACGCATGCGCTTCTCGGTTGCACTGTTGGCGTCGACCATCACCGACTCGCAGATCTCTAGCGTCAACGCGCCCGACGCCACGGCATAGCTGTCCATCACCTCGGCGACCAGCTCGGGCAGGGCCGGGTCGCGGAACTGCACCCCCGAGACGTTCACCGCAAGATGCGACAGCGCATGGCCCATCTCGCGCCAGGCATGCATCTGGCGCACGGCCTCGCGCAACACCCACGCACCGATCGGCACGATCAGTCCGCTGTCCTCCGCCACCGGCACGAAGTCGGCGGGCGACACGGATCCCAGCTGCGGATGCGACCAGCGGATCAGCGCCTCGGCACCGAACAGCTCGCCGCTGGCGGCCGCGACGATGGGTTGGTATTCCAGCGTGAAGGCATCCCGCGCGAGCGCCGTGCGCAGGTCCGCCTCCATCTGCATGCGCTTGAGCGCATCGCATTGCATCTCGCGCGCATAGAAGTGGAAGCGGTTCTTGCCGTTCTGCTTCGACTTGTACATCGCGATGTCCGCGTTGCGCAGCAGGCTGTGGACGTCGTCGCCATCGTCGGGGAACACCGTGATTCCCATGCTGCCCGAGATCTGGTGGCGCGTGGCCGGCAGCGCGATCGGCTGCTCCAGAACGCCCAGCACCTTCTCCCCGACCGTGCGCAGATGCTCCGCGTCCTGCAGATCGCCTACCACGATCGTGAACTCGTCCCCGCCCAGGCGCGCCACGGTGTCCTGCTCGCGCACGCAGTCCTTCAGGCGGTGCGCGACCTCGACCAGCAGCTCGTCGCCGACGTCGTGGCCCAGCGTGTCGTTCACCCACTTGAAACCGTCGAGATCGAGGAACAGCAAGCCGACCTTGCTGCCATTGCGGCGCGCATGTGCGAGCGCACGATCGAGGCGGTCGTACAACAGGCTGCGGTTCGCGAGCCCGGTCAGCGCGTCGAAGTTGGCCTGGCGCCAGATCTCGTCCTCATGCTGCTTGCGCTCGGTGATGTCGCTGAACATCGCCACATATTCGACGACACCGTCCTCGTCCCCGCGCACCGCCGACACCGTCAGCCACTGCGGGTAGATTTCGCCGCTGCGACGCCGGTTCCAGACTTCCCCCTCCCACTCGCCGCAGCTCGCAAGCGCCGACCACATCGCCTCGTTGAAGGCCTCGTCCTGGCGTCCCGAGCCGAAGACCGTGGCCTTGCGCCCGATCACCGCTTCCGCCGCGTAACCCGTGATGCGGCAGAAAGCGGGATTCACCGACGTGATCGTACCCTCCGCGTCCATCGTCATGATGCCCTGGCTCGACGCCGAGAACACCACCATCGCCTCGCGCATGCGCGCCTCGGTGAGGCGCCGCGCCGTGACGTCCTCGACCGTGCCGACGCAGCGCGGAGGCTCACCCGGAAGCACGATGCGTTCGGCGATTTCGCGCACCCAGCGGACCTCCTCCCCCAGGAGCACCCGGTGCTCGATGTCGAAAGGCCGGCCCGCAAGCACGCGCTTCCATGCCCTGCGCACCATGCCGCGATCCTCGGGATGCACGGCGTCCAACAGCACCTGCCACGACAGCTGCAACTCGGCCGACAAGCCGAAAAGCCGTCGCGTCTCGGCGGACAACTCGAGCCTGGGCTCGCGCGGCAGATAGACCCAGCTGCCGACATGTGCAATCGCCTGCGCACGGTTCAGGTCCGCAGTGCGCTCCTCGACCAGCGTCTCCAGTTCGCTCTCGTGCGCCTTCAACTCCTCGAGCAGGCGCACCAGGCTCGCCGCAAGATCCCCGACCTCGTCGTTGCCGAAGCGCCCCGCGCCGAAGCCCTGCCGCGGCCGCCCTGTCAGCGCGACTTCGCGCGCCTCGCTGGCAAGCTCCTCGATGCGGCGCGTCTGCGCGCGCGCGAGCGCGTAGCTGCCTGCACCGACCAGCATGATCGCGACCAGGCCCCACGCCACATGCTCGGCGAGCAAGCGCTCGATGGGCCGTTCGAAGACATCGGCATCCATGCTCACGCTCACCTGCAAGGGCACCGACAGGGGCAAGCCCGCGCTCACCCCGTGCGCGCTCGTCACCAGCCGCGCCGGGTTGCCCGGAAAGGCACGCTGCACGACGACGCCCCCACCCGCGCTCAGCGCCACCTCCACCAGACCGTCGTCGTTCAGGTCGAACGGTGACCCCGTGCCATGCAACCACTGGCTGAGGTTCGCCTCGAACACCAGCGCCCCCTCGAAGGCTCCGGTGGCATTCACGAGGATGGGGGCCGCGATGCGCAGCACCGCATCCGGGCCGCTTTGCTCGATGGCGACATGCGTCTCGCCGCGCAGGACCTTCTCCGACAACCACGCCTCGCCGCGGAAACTCCGCGGTGCCTTGCGCGCCGCGACGGCGTCGCCGCGGTAATCGACCAGGACGAGGTTGTAGTCGACGGATGTCGGCAGCGTGTGGCGGGCGAGAAAGGGTCTCAGATAGGCATCGCGCCCTTGCGAGTCGAGCAGCGCATTCGACAGCAGGGGCTGTCCGGCAAGCGCGACCAGCTCGCGATGCGCCAGGTCCAGCGTGCGCTCGATACGCTCCGACACCGAGCTGGCGATCTGCGCGAGGTGCCCGGCGGCGATGCCGTGCACCAGCGTGCGCGCATTGAAATACGACAAGGCGGCCATCACGACCACGACCAGCGTGGTCAGCGCCGCACCGTACAGTGCATAGCGGCCGCGCAGGCCCAGGCGCATGCGTCTCGGCGCAGCGACACCCCCCATCGCCTCAGCTTTCCGCCGCCCGCAAGGACTCCGCCCAGGTCGCCTCATCCACTTTCCTGAATATGTTCTTGTTTTATTTAAAGATAACACATCGGAAAGAATCCTGTGCATCGTCATATCGCGGGCGTCCGTCCGTGTCCCTTCGCACTCGCGAGGACGGGGGTGAATTCTTGTTCTGGCTCAAGGCGCGGGGCACCTGCGCCCCCTACGATCGGAACCCTGCGGCACCCCCGTACTTGTTTCGTAAGCCATTCATATCGCCATCGCCGCCCCAACCCGGAGACCCGACTCATGAGCGAACTGCCCATCCTCGACAACACCGTCTTTCCCTTTGACGCCCGCGGCGTCGCCAAGCGCTTCCGCCACGCCGCGATCTTCGGCGCCCTCGAATCCCTCGAGGACGGCGAAACCATGCGCTTCGTGAACGACCACGACCCGCTGCCCCTCCTCAACCAGATCCAGCAGCGTTATGGCGCCCAGGTCGCGATCGCTTACGTTGCGCGCGAACCGGGCAACATCGTCATCGATTTCCGCATCCAGCTCGGCGCACGCGACCAGGAGCCCGCTCCGATCCCGGCATCCACCGGCGGCGGCTGCGGTGGTGGCGGTGGTGGCTGCGGCTGCTCCGGTCACTGACCTCCGCACGGGCCCGGCCCCACGCCGGGCCGGTGTGCAGATTTTCAGGCGCCGCGCATCAGGTAGGCCAACGCGCCGGGGGCACGCGCAAGCCCGGCCACCGACAGGTAGTGCCGCCAGTGGCGGGCGAGGTGGCGCGCGACGAACCCCGGGCTCAAATAGAACCTGCGGTAGAAACGGCGCTGCAGGGCCGCCAGCGCCACCGGCGGAATGAGGCTGCAGCTCGTCGCCGGCGTCAGGTAATGGTATTCGGCGCCGTGCGTGCGCGACTGCTGCGGCAGCTCGCCCCACAAGGGCACGTCCGGATACGGCCGGTAGATCTGCATCTGCAGGTAGTCCGGGCGGATGCGCCGCGCCAGCGCCAGCGTCGCCTCGGCGTCGGCCTCGGTCTCGTCCGGCATGCCGACCATGAACAGCGCCACCGAGCCGATACCGGCCCGATCCAGCCGCTCGAAGGCCGACTCGGTCGCGGCGATCCACCCCGCACCATCCGCAGTCTTGCCCAGGCGCTCGATCAAACGGGCCGAACCGCTGTCCACCCCCACCTTCAACAACACTGCTCCAGCCGCCGCTGCCGCCGCCACCCGCTCCTCGTCGAGCTCGTCGGGACGGGCATTCGCCATCCATGGGAGCCCCACGCCACGCCGTACCAGCTCGTCGGCCAACTGCAGGAAGCGCCCGCGATGCACCAGCAGGGAATCATCCTCGAAAGCGATCGCCTGCGCACCGGCGGCCTGCAGCACAAGCACCTCGTCGACAACATCGCCGACCGGGCGCACCCGCAGGTCGCGCCCGACGCTCTTGCGCACGATGGCGGTACAGTGGCGGCACGGTCGCGGACAGCCCCAGGCGGTGAGCACGTAGCCCCAGCGCGCCGCCGGCCGCCCACGCACCGGAAAGGGGAAGGCATATGTCTTCAGCGCATCGCGTCCGAAGCGCGGACGGGGCAGCGCGTGCGGAGCCTCCACGAGGGCGACCTCGCCCGCGTCCATGCGTCGGCGGCACTCCGCGCGCAGACCGGCAAGGTCCTCGCCCGCCAGCACGCGCAGCGCCAAGCGCGGCGCCTGCTCCTCGGGTTCGCCCGCCACGGCGAGATCGTAGGCCTCGTTCCAACCGCCGAAGCGCGTCCGTGCCACGTGCTGCACCTGCTGCCCGACCGCGATCGTGACGACGCCAGCCGCGCGCAGCGCCGCCGCCACGCGCACGGACTCCTCCAGGCACCACGTCACGGCGCGGATTACCGCGACCCGCGGCTTCAGCGCCAGCACGCGCGCAATGAAGGATTCGACGCGGAATTGCCCCAGCCAGCCGTCGAGCAACGGTACCGCAACCTGCAGCGCCTGCTCGAGGCCCGCCTGCACGTACATCAGGTCGAGCGCAGGATGCAGGTGACGCGGATGCCCCGTGTGACGCCCCGCCTCGCGATCAATGCGCAGCACGACGACCGGATGCTCCGTGCCGCTCATGCGAGTTCCTCCGCAATTCGCCGGAGAACGGCGACAGTGCGCCGCAGCCGCGCCTCCGACAATCCATCGTAAAGCGGAAGCAGGACCGCCTGCGCGGCGGCCCCCGCCGCTCCGGGACAGTCCGCGAAACCGAGCATCGCCGCGGTATCGTCCATCACCTCGCCACCAATGCCGAGGTCCAGACCGTGCCGTTGCGCCGCAGCGCGCAGGGCGCCGATATCGCCGTCGAAGCGCGCAACAAAATTGTAGAACGCCGGCCGGCCAAAATCGCTGCGCCGCTGGGCGACGAAGCGCGCCGGCAGATCGCGCGCAAGGGCCTCCCACTGCGCGTTGAGCCGCTTCTGCCGCGCTGTCACCCGCGCCAGCTTGCGCAGCCCCAGCCTCGCCTGGAAAGCGCTGAACGCGAGGGGCTTGCCGCGCACCCGGTCATGCGCTTGGCGGTAGAGCCGGTCGAACCCGCCGGCGCTACGCGCGGAAAACATCAGGCGCGCCGCAATCGCATAGGCGGGGCTGCGCACCGCAATCTCTTCGGCAAACTTGAGCAGCATCTTGCGCACCGGCAGCCATTCGCGTCGTTCGCGACCGGCCAGGCGCGCCCGGGCCGCCGCCGCCAGCGCTGCGTCCGCAGTCACCAAGACGCCGCCGCCGAACGCCGCCACCGCCTTCGTCGCCTCCAGGCTGAACAGCGCCGCGCTGCCGAAGCTCCCGGCCGGTCGGCCATCGATCGACGCACCGAACGCATGGGCGCAATCCTCGACCACCGCAAGCCCGTGCGCATCGGCCAGGGCGCAGATGCCGCGGATGTCGCACGGCGCACCGAGCAGGTGCACGACGAAGATCGCGCGCGTGCGCGGTCCGATACGCGCCGCCACACTCGCCACGGTCATGTTGAAGCTCGCCGGATCCACGTCCGCGGGCACCGGCACGATCCCGCGCGCACGAATCAGCGGCACCAGTTCGCCCAATGTGTAGGCGGGAATCACTAACTCGTCGCCCTCGCCGAGCCCGAGACCATCCAGGATCAGCCCGAGCGCATCGCGGCCGCTCGCAGTCGCAATGGCATGCGGCGCGCCGATCGCGTCGGCGAAGGCGCGTTCGAATGCCGACACCTGATCCGCCGCCGCATCCGCCGACACCCACGGCGTGCGCAAGGCGTCCGCCAGGTCCGCCCATTCCAGCCGAATGCGCCGACGCGGAATCACGCCCCGACCTCTGCCAGATGGTCGCTGTGCGCCGGGCGCGCGGCACGCGCATCGAGCACGCGGCACAGCGCGCCGAACACCTCCGCGACGGAAATCCGCTGCATGCACTGATTATCGGTGCAGCGCGTGCGCCGCTGATTGCCGGCATTCACGCACGGCGAGCAGGCGAGGCCGGCACTGATCACGGTCACCTCGCCGAGCGGCCGGAACAGCACCGGCGTCTCGGGGCCGAACAGGGCGATCACGGGCAGGGCCGTGACCGCAGCGAAGTGCGCCGGCCCCGAGTCGTTGCTGACGAGCGCGGCACCAAGCGTGAAGAGCGCCGGCAACTCGCCGAGGGCGAACTGCCCCGCGATATCCACGCAGCGGCGTTCGCCTACCTCGGCCGCGATTGCCGCCGTCGTCGCCCGGTCGTCCTCAGCGCCGATCAACAGCACGCGCACGTCCGCATGGCGCGCGAGCAGCGCGCGCACCAGCGCTACGAAGTGCCCCTGCGGCCAGCGCCGCTGCGGCAGCATCGCGCTTGCGTTCGCATTCACGAACACCAAACGCTCGCCACCCACCGGACCGCGCACCAGCCGGGCCAGCTTGTCGCGCACCGGCGCCAGTTCGTCCGCGCCCAACTCGCGCCGGCGCACCCGCGGCACCAGCATTGCTGCCGGCACACGCGGCGCGGGGGGCACGTCCTCGGCAAACAAGGCCTCCACCAGCATCAGGTAGTTCTGCGCCATGTGCAGTTGCGGGTTAAAGGCCAGCGGGTGCGTGTACAAGTCGCCGCGATACAGCCCCACTCCTTCGAAACGGTGGAACCCCGCACGTCGGCGCACCCCGGTCAGCAGGCACAGGGCCGCCGTCAGGCGCGAGAACAGTTCGAGGTCGACCAGCGCGTCGATGCCCGCCCGGCGCACGTCGCGCAGGAAACGCCAGGCATCCGCCGCCAGCATGCGCAGCGAACCCGTACGGATCACGAACACGCGCTCGGGCGGCACCGTGCCGGCGATCGCGAGGCTGTCGCGATTGTGCGCGAAGGTCAGGCAATACGCCTGCGCACCGCTGCGCGCCGTCAGCGCACGCATTGCCGGATCAGCAAGGACCATGCTGCCCGACTCGGCCAATTGCACGAAGAGCACGCGGCGCACGGCCTGCTCCTTCTCCGGCACCGGCCGCAACGCGCGCGTCGCCCTGCGCATTCCCGACAGCGCGGCGCACAACGGCACACCGAGCCAGCGGTCCATGCGACGCATCGCCTCAGGGCCGGGCACCGCCCCCCCCTTGACGCAGATCGCCGTTCCGCTGCGTCGGTCGCGAAATCATGTCGAGTGCATGCGCGCAATCGGACGAAATACGCATAGAAACGGGCAATTGAGGTGAATTCGAACGGAGCGGACTATACCGCGCTTTGCCCCTGCCGTCGCGTGCCGCCACCGCCGGAAAACACGTGATCTGAATCACGCCAACCCGGCTCCGATCCCGCTAGAATGCCGACGATCGCAAGCCATTGCCCGGAGTGCGGTTATTAATCACGCACTCGGAAGCTGGTCGAATGAGCGAAACCCTGATTTTATCGGCAAACCCGGCTCACGACGCCCGCGCGTCGCTCGTGCAGTCGCTCGTTGCCCAGTCACCGGCGCTCATCGCCATTCGTGGCAACGACGGCACCTATCTCTACGCCAACGAATCCTTCGCACAGCTCCTCAACCTCCCCGCCGAATCGCTGCCGGGCCGGCACGAGGACGACGTGCTGCACACCGCCGGCGCACCGCGCGCCCTGCGCATCGGTAACAGCGCCGCGACGGAAGTCACTCACAGCGAGGAAGAGGCGATCGTGGGACTGCGCGCACGGCGCTTCCTCATCACGCGCTTCCCGCTGCGCGCAGGCGATAGCGAAGTCATCGCCTCGGGGATGATCGCCACCGAGATCGGCACACGCACGGGCAGCCTCCCCAATCCGGCCGAGTACGCCGAGGCACGCCACGCCGAGCTCCTCCATGCCCTCGAGCAGATGGAGCGCATCGCCTACACCGACCGGCTGACCGGTGCATGGAACCGGCGCCACCTCGAGGACGCCGCGTTGTTGGAAATGTCGCGCGCCGAGCGCCACGGTCACGCCGTCTCCCTGCTCGTGCTGGACGTCGATCACTTCAAGGAGATCAACGACCAGCTCGGCCATGCCGTCGGCGACTACGTTCTCGTCGAACTCGTCCGCCGCATCCGCAGCGGCATCCGGCGCGCCGACACCATCACACGCTGGGGCGGCGAGGAATTCGTCGTGCTCGCACCCGACACCGCCCTGCGCGAGGCTAAGCAGCTCGCACACAAGCTGTGTGCCCGCGTGGAGGAGGCGCACTTGTCGAGCGCACGCCCCGTCACCATCAGCGTCGGGGTCGCCGAATACCATTGCGGCGAAGGCTTCGAACACTGGCTTGCACGGGCCGACCGTGCGATGTACCGGGCCAAGAACACGGGGCGCAACCGCGTCGTCGCCGACCCCTACTCCGCGTACGCGAGCGATGGCACCCGGCTCGCCTCCTCGCCCGTCGAGCTGGTGTGGCGCGAAAGCTACCGCAGCGGCAACGAGCGGGTCGACCACCAGCACCGTCAGCTCTTCAAACACGCCAATCGGCTCCTGCAGGCCGTGATCGCGCACGCGCCCCGCGCGGAAGTCCTCGAAGCCATGGAAGTCCTGGTCGAGGACATCACCACGCACTTCACCGAAGAAGAGCGACTGCACGCCGCCATCGGCTATCCCGACAGAGAGGCGCACGCGGCGGAACATGGGCATCTGCTCGCATTGGCCAACGACCTGTTCGAACGCGCCCGGCTGGACGCCGAACTCCCGATCGCAGAAGTCTTCCAGTTCCTCGCCTACGACATCGTGGCCCAGCACCTCGTGGGCGCCGACCGGCAATACTTCCCCTATCTGGAAACGCCCCCCGCCTCGACGTCGACGTAATCCGCAGCAATCCGCGACCAGCACGCGCATGCGGTCGCTCGGCCAGGGCGCTGACGTACCCATGCGTTTCGGCACTTTGCATTCGCCGGGACGTACCCGATAATCGGAAAAAAACAACGAGCCTTGCGCAAGCAAGCGTGACTGTCCGTCCTCACCCACCGGGCTGGCGGAACTTGCAAACCCGATTCGGCGTCGACATGGGGCCGGTCGATTCGGCCCCGCGCTGGGTGGCGTGCGGGCGTCCCAACCGTCAACGCACACCAGACAGACGATGAACGAGTCCATCGACGATGGCCCTTCCATCGGCGTCCCTCCACTGCGGGGCCGCCGAAGCTCCGCGACCGCCGCGGCCCGGACCACCCACGCCGCCCCCCCCCCGCACGGGCTCGTCGATACCCGTCGCTGGACCCGCAGGCTGGGTCGAGCGGTGTTCGCCCTGCTCGCCGTCATTTGCATCGCCCCCGCATCGGCGCAGCAGTCGAAAATCGCCAATACCAAGCACAACCTTTCCTCCTCCGGCTCCGGCACGGTGAAGGCCACCGCGGAAAGCCAGATCTGCGTGTTCTGCCACACGCCGCACGCGGCCAACGCCAGCGCGCCGGCGCCACTATGGAACCGCGAACTATCCAGCGCGACCTACACGCCCTACACCTCGAACTCGCTCGACGCACAGACGATCTTCGGTGCGCTGTCACAGCCGGGCGGAAGCTCCAAGCTGTGCCTTTCCTGCCACGACGGCACGATGGCGATCGGCACGGTCGGCGTGCTAGGCGGCAAGGCGAACGTATCGGTGACGATGAGCGGCACCGACGCTGGCAAGATGCCCGCCGGCCCGCAAGGCGCAACCTCGGGCTTCACGCGCAATCTCGGCATCGACCTGCGCAACGACCACCCGATCTCGTTCACCTTCAACGACACGCTGGCAAGCACCGACGGCGAACTGCGCCGCATGGACGCGCAGCAGCGCCACCCCCCCGGCAGCGGCACCGTGATCGGCATCCGCGGCCCCGGCTCCAGACCCTTGCTGCCGCTGCAACCGACCGGCACCGCGGGAGCGGGCCAGGTGCAATGCACGACCTGTCACGACCCGCATCTCGACGTATCGAAGTTCCTGCGCCTGAACCGCTTCCAGACGTCCAACCCGTCCGGCGGCGCATTCAATTCCGCGTCCGACCAGATCTGCCTCGGCTGCCACGACAAGCTCGGCACCGCGTGGTCGCAGTCCTCCCACGCGTCGCAAACCATCGCCGACGAGCAATACAAGACCGACGCCGCGAACCGCCGCGAATTCCCGACGACGACGCAGGTCTGGCAGGCCGCCTGCCTCAACTGTCACGACACCCACGCCGTGCAGGGCACGCGCCGCCTGCTGCGCGAAGGCGTGAGCGGCGCCACCGGCGGCACCGGCGTCGGCAGTTTCAGGACGGGCTCGACCGCCACGCCCAACACCGTCTCCGCCATCGAGGAAACCTGCTATCAGTGCCACACGACCGCGGGCGAGAGCATCGTCGACACTGCCACCGGCACCGTCCCCAACATCAAATCCGACTTCAGCCTGCTGCGGCACATGCCGATCACCACCGCCGAACAGAAATCCGGCGTCGAGACGCACGACATCAAGGACCGCAACTTCACCGAGGATCGCCCGACGCTCGGCCAGATCGACGTCAACAATCGCCACGCAGAGTGCACCGATTGCCACAACCCGCATCGTGTGACGCGCAACAGCCTGTTCAACCTCACCGGGACGGACCAGCGCACCCATGTCCCCGGCGGCGTCAACGGCAACCTCGCTTCGGGCGCGCTGCGCGGCACTTTCGGCGTCGAGCCCGTTTATGGATTGCGCAGCTTTTTCGCACTACCGAACAGCTACACGGAAAAGAGCGGCGACGGCGGACAAGGGGCCGCCACCGCCGTCACCAGCCCGTGGGTGACGCGCGAATACCAGGTGTGCCTGAAGTGCCATTCCGACTATGCCTATACGGACGACAACGTGTATCCGAGCGGGCTCAAGCGCCCCGAACTGGGTGCCCCGGGAACACCTTCGTCATCGACCGAGCGCAACAACTACACGCGCTACACCAATCAGGCGCGTGAATTCCAGTCACCCATCACGCACCAGGGCGCACCCGGCAGCGTCGGCACCGATGGCGGCGCCGGCTACAACACGAACAACCACCGCTCCTGGCACCCGGTCATGGCCAGCACCGGCCGCACCACCTCGCTGCGCAACAACGCGAACGCCAACTCCTGGCTCGCCCCGTGGAGCGCCAACGTCGGCAACAACACCATGCACTGCACCGACTGCCACGGCAATGCCACCGCCGCCGGCACCATCACCCCGACGAGCCCGAATCCATGGGGACCGCATGGCTCGACCAACAACTTCCTGCTGAAAGGCCCATACAACACCAGCACGGGCAGCCCCGACACCAACGCCCTGTGCTTCAAGTGCCATTCGACGGTCTATGCCAACGGCGGCGGCACGACCGGTTTCCGCGGTGGCGGCCGCGGCGACCTGCACTCCTACCACCGCGAGAAGGTCGGCAGCATGCGCTGCAACTGGTGCCACGTCGCCGTGCCGCACGGCTGGAAGAACAAGTCCTTCCTCGTGAACCTCAATGACGTCGGCGCCGAGGCCGGCCAGGCCGGGAGCAAGGAGGTCGCGACCAACGGCAACGCCTCCAATTACAGTGAAGGTCCTTACTACCGTCGCGCCAAGCTCAAGATAGTGAACTTCCGCCAGAACTCGGACTGGAACGACACCGATTGCGGCTCGGCCGGCAAGACCGGCACCAACCTGATCGCCAACAGCCAGGGTGGCACCGGCAACACTTCGGGCACCGGCAAGGACTGGATGACGAACACCTGCTCCAATCCGCCGTAAGTCCCGCATCCGGCGGGGCGACTGATCCTCGTCAACAAGCAGCATGACGACTGTTGATAGAGTGCGCACACCTTGTCCGGCCCGCTCACGCGCCTTGCCCGCGTGGAACCGGACCCCGCCGCGACGTCCGCGGTGTGCACACTCAGAGTCGCCGCCATGACCACCAACGCTCCCGCCGCCGCCCCCCAGCCCGACCCCGTGCGCGAAGGGCTCGCCGAGCGCATCCGCGCGATGATCGCCGCAGGCGTCGACGCCGATCGCAGCCCCTTCGACAAGCTCGCACTGGACATCTTCGCCTGGCAGTTCGAGCGCAACATCCCCTACCGCGAATTCTGTACCGCCAAGGGCATCACCCCGGCGCAGGTCGCCGACTGGCGCCAGATCCCCGCCTTCCCGACGGACAGCTTCAAGACCGCGATCGTCACCTCCTTCCCGCCCGAGCAGGCCGTGATGGCGCAGATCACCAGCGGCACCACGGCCAACCGGCGCGGGCAGATCTTCCGCGACGACATCGGCCGCGAGCTCATCCTCACGGCCAACCGCACGATGACCGCGGCTTACCTCTTCCCCGACTTCGCGCGCGGCCAGCGCTGCCGCATCCTCATCCTCGCGCCCAGTCCCGAAATGGCGCCCTCGATGGGCATGGCGGTCGGCATGGACGAGACACGCCGCCATTTCGGCACGCCGGACAGCCGCTTCCTGCTCGACTACTCGGGCCTCGACATCAAGGGCATGATCGCCGCGATAGAAGAATCCGAAGCGACCGGTGTCCCGCTCGCGATGATCGGCTCGACCTCGGCCTTCGTCTATTTCTTCAACGCCTGCAAGGCGCGCGGTCTGCGCTTCCGCCTGCCCGCCGGCAGCCGCATCGGTGACGGCGGTGGCTACCGCGGGCGCTTCGGCGAACTCACGCAGGACGACTACTTCCGTCTCGCCGTTGAAGTGCTCGGCATCCCCGCCTCGCATTGCGTGAACGTGCTCGGCATGGCCGAAAGCGCCACCAACTACTTCGACGACACGCTGCGCGCCGCCGTTCACGGCCGCAGCTCGCAACGCCGCCGCCTCACCCCGCCGTGGGCGCGCGTCGCCGCGGTCGGCCTCGACGACCTGCAACCGCTTCCTGCCGGCGAGGTTGGCCTGCTGCGCCACTACGACCTCGCCAACCTGCCGACCGTACTGGCCGTGCAGACCGACAACCTCGGCTATGTCGACCATGACGGCAGCTTCCAGATCGTCGGCCGTGCAAAGCTCGTCGACGGCAAGGTCACGCCGCTGCCGAGCGAACGCCCCGTCGGGCCGATGGGCGACAAGCGGATCTTCCGCTTCCTCGAGGCCTACGTGAATTTCTCCATCCGCTTCAAGATGGGCCTCGCCCGTGCGCGCCAGCCGGCGGCAACCACCGGTGCCGTGCCGACGTCGCTGCCGATGACGCCGCCCGTCTGCCCATGCGACGAGCTAAGCGAGGAAATGCTCGCCAACCCCGTTCCGCGCGCCGAATCCGCCACCGACTCCTCCGCCGCGGTGCGCTAACCCCGCGAGCCCCCTGCGCGCGCCCGCGCCCTGCGTGCCGACCTATTCGGCGCGGGGTTCGGCCACCTCTTCGGCAATGCCGTTGATGTACGTCAAACCCCGTCGACAGGGGCTCACCTACCATGCCGCCGGTAGTCTGGCCCCCAGCATGTCCGCACACAGAGAACAATGAAAACCAACGGCTCCCCGATCACCTTCATCCCCCCCCCACGCACCGGTCCCGTCACCCCCCGCCAACGCAAGATCAAGCGCGTTGCGCTCGTCACCGTGCCCTATCACTCGGGAGTCGTCGAATCGGCCGGTACCTGGCTCAACGTCGGCTTCGTGTACATTGCCGGCTCGCTGCGCGAGGCGGGCTACGAGGTCGATTACTACGACGCGATGGCCCTGTGGCACGACGAGGACCAGATCCGCAAGCGCCTCGAGGACTTCCGCCCCGACGTCGTGTGCACCTCGGCGTTCACCGCAGCGATCGTCGCCGCGACGAAGCTGCTGCGCCTCGCCAAGGACATCGACCCGGAGACCGTCACCGTCATCGGCAACGTGCACGCCACCTTCTGCTACCAGGAGATGCTGCGCGTCGACAACGACGCCATCGACTACGTCGTGCGCGGCGAAGGCGAACGCACCCTGCCCGAGCTGCTCGACTGCCTCAACGCCGGCGACGACCCGGCCAAGGTCGCCGGCATCGCCTTCTGGCGCGACGACGGCGTCATCGCCACCCGCTCGGCCCCCTTCATCCGCGACCTCGACGCCCTGCCCACCGCCTGGGACCTCGTCGAGTGGCCTATCTACAAGTACCGCGCCAAGAACGACGCACGCCTCGCCATCGTCTCCTCCGCGCGCGGCTGCCAGCAGGACTGCTCGTTCTGCTCGCAAAAGCTCTTCTGGCGCCGCGGCTGGCGCGCCCGCAGCGCCGAGAACTTCGTCGCCGAAATCGAGATGCTGCACCAGCAGTACGGCGTCGAGGTCGCCATGCTCGCCGACGAGATCCCGACCTTCGACCGCGCCCGCTGGGAACGCATCCTCCAGCTCATGATCGAGCGCAAGCCCGGTGTGCGCCTGCTGATGGAAACCCGCGTCGACGACATCGTGCGCGACGAGGACATCATGGACAGCTACGCCGAGGCCGGTGTCGAGCACATCTACGTTGGCGTCGAGGCCGGCCAGCAGGCCACCCTCGACCTCTTCAAGAAAGGCTCGAAGGCTGCCGACTCGCGCCGCGCCATCGACATCATCAACGGCGCCGACATCGTCTCCGAGACCTCCTTCGTGCTCGGCATGCCCGGCGACACGCCGGAGACCTTCAAGGAAGCCGTGGAGCTCGCCAAGCTCTACAACCCCGACATGGCCTTCTTCTTGGCCATCGCGCCGTGGCCCTACGCCGACCTCTACCCGCAACTTGAGGCCCACGTCGCCACCAAGGACTACAGCAAGTACAACCTCGTGCAGCCCGTCGTCAAACCCGACGCGATGACGCTCGAGGAAGTCGAGCGCGAACTCGGCCGCGCCTCGCGCAACTTCTTCATGCACAAGTTCCAGAACCTGGATCAGCTGTCATCGTGGAAGCAGGAATTCATGCTGGCGGTGTTCGACATTCTCATCAACCACTCCTACCTCTCGGGCCAGATGCAGGAAATGGCGGCCGGTCAGCGCATGCCCGAGGCGGTCAAACAGATGCTGCGCAAGGTGAACGCCACGCGCCGCGACCTCAAGGTCCAGGCCGGCGCCGAACCGCGCAACTTCGCGCCGATTCCATAATCGTTTAGCATTAGTCGTTTCGCATTTATCTGGGCGCCAAAATACCCGCAGCACTGAAAAGGTTATGAAGAATTTCCACAGATTCCATGCCCTGATGCTCGTCGCTGCAGCCCTGCTCGGGTACGGCGCGCAGGTACCCGCGCAGAACACGAATGCGAAGATCTCGAACACCAAGCACAACCTCTCGGCAAACGGCCCGGGAACGGTCAAATCCGCCGCGACCAGCTCAGGTGGCACGGACCAGATCTGCGTCTTCTGCCACACCCCGCACGCGGCCAACGCCACCGCCCCCGGCCCGCTGTGGAACCGCACGCTGTCCACGGCCACCTACACCCCCTACACCTCGAACTCGCTCGACGCCGAAGACATTCTCAACGGGACGATCGGGCAGCCCGGGGGTGCCTCCAAGCTGTGCCTGTCCTGCCACGACGGCACGCTCGCGCTCGGCGCCGTCGCGAACTCTCCCGGCAGCGGCACCGGCACCGGCAAGAGCATCTCCATGGTCGGCACACCCGACGGCAAGATGCCCACGACCGACAATACGACGGGCTACACGCGCAACCTTGGCGTCGATCTGCGCAACGACCACCCGATCTCCTTCACCTTCCAGAGCGCACCTCCGGAATCCGACACCCTGTCCAGGCGCGACGGGGAATTCCGCTCGCCGCCTTATTCGGTCCAAGTCGCGGGTGAGACGAAAACCGTGGTGGGGATTCGCAGCCGGGGCACAAAGCCGATGCTGCCGCTCGACCATGAGGGCAAGGTACAGTGCACGAGCTGTCACGATCCGCACCTCGACGCGAGTAAATTCCTGCGCTTGAACCGCTTCCAGACAGGCGGCAGCCCCGGGACCAACTTCAATCCCAGCTCGGACCAGATCTGCCTCGGCTGCCACGACAAGAACAAGGATCGGCAGGGCAATGCTTTTCTGGCCTGGTCGAACTCCGCTCACGCCAACACCAGCGTCGCCACGTATTCGTATCTGGGCACGGCATCGACGCAGCGCGAGTTTCCGGCCGGCATCAAGGTCTGGGAAGCGGGCTGCCTGAACTGTCACGACACCCACACGGTGCAGGGCTCGCGGCGGATCCTGCGCGAAGGCACCGACAGTTCCGCCACGCCAAAGGCGGGCGGCAACCCTGCCATCGAGGAAACCTGCTACCAGTGCCATACCACCGCTGCCGCCAATATCCTGAGCGTGCCAACGATGACGGCAAGCACGGGCGTACCGAACATCCGCAGCGACTTCACGACGACCGGCAACAAGCGCATGCCGATCGCAAGCGGTGACCAGCCCGCGAACGCGGAGAAGCACGACATCGGCGGCAATTTCAGCGACAGCTTCGTAAGCTGCAACACACCCACCAACAAGTGCGGCGCAGATTTCATCGAGGACCCCACGCTGCTTGGCTCTGGCAACCACCTCAACCGGCACGTCGAATGCACGGACTGCCACAACCCCCACCGGGTGCTGAAGAATGCGCTGTTCAACGGCAAGGGCTCCGCGTCGCAGCGTACGCACGTTCCCGGAAGCAACATCGCGTCCGGCCCGCTGCGTGGCACCTGGGGTGTCGAACCCACCGCGGGCGTAGTCTCCACGGCGACCAGCTTCCCTGAAACGCCAAGCACCTACACCGTCAAGCGCGGCGAACCGGGCGGCAGCGAGGATACAGCACGCACCAACCCCTATCTCACGCGTGAATACCAACTGTGCCTGAAGTGCCATTCCGACTACGGTGCGGGTACCACCTTCCCCTCGCTCGGCAGCTTCACGGGCGGCACTGCCACCAACACCAACGGCATGTCGAAATACACCAACGTCGCGGCCGAATTCTCGGCCGTCAAGGCCACCGACCCACCGACCACGGGCACCGACCAAGGCGAGAAGACCAACTCGGGCACCGCCTGCGGTGGCGGCGACTGCAATCCGAGCGGCACCTCCCCCATCGGCGGCGGCACCGGCAACAACCACCGCTCGTGGCACCCGGTGATGTGGCCGACGGGTCGCGATGCGAAAGAACGCACGCGCAACTCGTCCGGCACCTTCACCAATATCCGCAACCCGTTCAGCACGGGCCTGGGCACCCAGACGATGTATTGCTCCGACTGCCACGGAAATTCGGGCTCCTGGAGCCAGGGCACGACTCAGGGCGCCACCGGCAACGGTCCGAATCTGGCGCAAGTGCAGGGGCCGCACGGCTCGCCGCAGAATTTCATCCTCAAGGGCAAATGGGACGATTCGGTAACCCCCAGCAACACGCGGGACGGCAACAGCAGCGGCGGCATCTGCGGGCGCTGTCATCATCCGAGCACGGCGAGCGGTTTCGCCGGCGCGGACTCTGAGGCGTCGCACGGCTGGGACGCCAAGACCTCGCGTTACTGCATGGCCTGCCACATCGCGGTGCCGCACGGCTGGAAGAACAAGGCCTTCCTCGTGAACCTCGCCTGCGTTGGCCCCGAAGGCGGCAAGGCCGCCGGCTGTACCCAGGTCGGCAGCACCAGCACCGAAACGATCGCGCCGTACTACTACCGCGCGCTGCTGCGCATCAACACATGGCAGGCCAGCGGCCAATGGACGGAGGGGAGCTGCGGCGTGTCAGGGAATAACGGCAAGGACTGGATGTCCAGCGCGTGCGGATTCTGATGTCCACACCCGCAGAACCCGCGCGGCCGACAGCCTGGGCGCTCGCAATCGCGTCGCCCAAGCTGTCGGCCGCCTTCTTCGTGTTGGCGGCCGGCTGTGCACTGTGGGCGAGCACACCTGGCCGCAGCGCCACGCTCGCGATGCTCGTCCCTTTCTCGCTGCTAGCGGCCAACCTGATCGCTGCCATCGCGACGAATCGGCGCTTCCGCACCGACCTGCCGCTGTTGGTATTCCATCTGGCCCTGCTCGCGATGACCGCCACATTCGTGATCGCCCGCCTGACCTACTTCGAGGGACAGGCCACCGTGACCGCCGGGGCTGGCTTCGAAGGCGAAATGCTCGCCCAGGAAAGTGGTCCCGTCCATGCAAACCGTCTCGACAGGATACGTTTCACCAACCTCGGATTCACCGAGAACTTCTCCGCCCGCAGTCACTATCACGCGACCTACAACCGTGTCGGCTGGCAGACGACAGATGGCGACGCGCACACGGCAGACATCGGTGACGACATTCCTCTGATTCTCCACGGCTACCGCATCTACACGAGCCGACATCGCGGCTTCTCACCGGTGTTCCGCTGGCAGAAACCCGACGGCACTGACGAGCTGGGGACCGTGCAGTTGCGCGACAACAATGGCGGCGAATTTGCGAGCGCCAACGACTGGGCGCTCCCGGACGGCGAGAAGGCATGGCTGATGGTGGACTTCGAGGCCGACGAGAGTCCCGGCGAAGCCCGCTCTCGCACCAACTTCGGTGTCGACCCGCTGCACCACCAGCTGATCCTGCGTATCGGCAACGACCGCCACATCCTCAAGCCCGGCCAGAGCGTGGTTCGCGCCAACGGCACTCTCACCTACGTCCGGCTGGGCTCGTGGATGGGCTACCGCATCGTCGCCGACCCGACCAAGCCGTGGCTCATCGGCAGCATCGCGCTCGCGGTCCTGTCGCTGGTCTGGTTCTACGCCCGCATCCTGTTTCGACCCATTCCCCAAACGCCCACCTGCCCATGAGACCGCTCACCGCGACAACCGCGGCCCTGCTCTTCGCCGCCGGAATGACGAGCACAGCCCTTCACGCTGCGGACGCTGGCAAGCCGCGCACCTGGACCGACCCGAAGTCGGGCCTCGAGTTCGTCCGCGTCGGCAAGGCCTGCTTCCGCATGGGAAACGATGCGCAGCTGCCGCCTGAAGACGAAAACGGGTGGGCGCGCGTCAAGTACAAGGAATCACTCTCGGCCGACGAGGCGCCCGCGCACGAAGCCTGCCTCGATACCTACTGGCTCGGCCGTCATGAAGTCACGCGCAGGCAATGGCAACAGGTGATGGGTTCCCTGCCCGACGGCAATGCCGAAGGCGCCGACAACCTGCCCGTGACACGGGTAACCTGGGAGCAGGCGCGCGCATTCACCGAGCGCCTCTCGGCGATGAACGGCAAACGCCATCGCTTCCGCCTGCCGACGGAAGCGGAATGGGAATTCGCCTGCCGCGGCGCAAGCCCCACATCACTGGACCGGGACGTTCCGGCGAACGAGACGGAACTGCAGGAGATCGCTGTTGCCGACATCCGCGCCCCCGTCGCACCGGCAACGGTCGGCAGTCGCAAGCCCAATGCCGCCGGCTTCCACGACCTGCTCGGCAACGTGTGGGAATGGACCGCCGACGACTACGCCGCCAACGCCTACGCCCGCCACAGCCTGTACAACCCGCGCCACAGCGCCGGAAGCGACACGGCCGTGATCCGCGGAGGCAGCGTGCGGACCGAATTTGTGCAGACGCGCTGCACGATGCGCGGACACTATCCGAAAAGCGACACCCTGAGACTGATCGGGCTGCGCATCGTGCGCGAGGACTAAGGAACGCCGACATGCCGCTTTACCAACACGTCGCCATCATTGCCACGGCCTTGTACTGTGCCCTTTCGCCTCAGCCATCCCACGCCCAGACGCCGGCAGTCGCCCTGCCGCGCGAGGTGCTGATCAACGGCGTCGAATTCATCCACATTCCGGCCGGAAATTTCTGGTATGGCATCGAAAACGTCGATTATTCCCAGAATCAGAAACCGATAGGCGGCGAGTACGTCCGGGATGTCCGGATCTGGCTGGACGGCTTCTATCTCGCCAAGTTCGAGGCGCGTGCGCGCGATTTCAAACGCTTCATGGAGCAGCCGAACGTCAAGCACCGCAACCAGTACGCGGGGGAAAGGGACGGGTGCTCGGTGACCGGAAACGCCACCGCCGGCTATACGCTCAAGGAACCCGAGCAGGACCTCCCCGCAACGCACCTGTCGAACGAGCTGTCGGCCGAGTTCGCGCAATGGCTGGGCTTCCGCCTGCCGACCGAAATGGAATGGGTCAAGGCCGCGCGAGGCACGGACAAACGCATGTTCCCGTGGGGCGATGAGTACCCCGATGACACTTTCGCGGGCTTCAAATCACACGCCGGCTGCAGCCCCGCGCCCGTCGACGCATTCGCCAACGGCCGCTCCCCCTACGGCCTGTACAACATGGGGGGCAACGTGTACGAGCATGTCGCCGACTGGTACGACAACACCTACGACCTCGCGCTCAAGGACGGGCTGCGCAACCCCGCGCCGGCAGCCAAGGGCTCGCTGCGCGAGGACATCGACCGCCCGATGAAGATCCTCAAGGGCGGCCGCTGGGCAACGCACGCGCGGGGGATGACGATCTATTCGCGCAACCTGAACCGCCCGGACGGCGGCTTTGTCTGTTTCGGCACACGCTTCGCAATCGACGAGGAGGCCGTCGCGCGCCACCTGCAGGCCGGCACCGCCCGGGTAATCGCACAGAAATGACCACTCACGCTCAGCCTCGCGAGGTGCGCGATTACCGCCGTGGCGCGATCCTCGCCGTACCCTTTTCGATCGCCCTCATTGCCACGGTGGTATCGCTGATGCCTGGCCGCGGCGTCGAATCGGGCAATCCGCACAGCGCCGCCTCGCCTTTCCCGTCGGTCGCGCCGCACGCGCCCGCGAATTTCCGCGTCGACGAGTCCCGCGAGGCCGAACCGGCGTCCGGCACGGGGCTGAAGGTCGACCCGGGCAAGGATGCAGCCGGCCACGTAAGTGAAGTTCGCCGCGCGACGCTCGACTCCCTCAACGCGCTCGCCCGAGAGGCTTTGAAACGCGGACTCCCCGAACAGGCCGCTGACTCTCTCCTCAAGGCGATGTTCCTGGTACCCGAAGACGCGGAAGCCTTCCATTTGATGGGCGATGTGATGATGCAGCGCGGTCGCTTCGGTGAGGCGCGCGAGTACTACGAAGGGGCGATCGACCGCGACCCGCTGCGCGCGGAAGCGTACTTCGGCCATGCCGAGGCCTCGGAGGCGATGGGCGACCTCGAATCCGCGCTCGGAGGCATGCGCAGCTACCTGCACGTGGTGACCGACAAGGACCCCTTCCGCCTCAAGGTCGCGCAGGCGCGCTCGGCAATCTGGGAATGGGAATCGAAACTCGGTCGCGGCCCGTGGGGGCCGACCCGCGGCATCCCCCCGGGCTTCACGGAAGAGGAACTGCGGCGCGACGGCAAGGGGGTCGCGGTGAAGATGCCGATCCCCGGCACCACCGATGAGAGCGGCGTGACGAAATATGAGATAAAGCACGCCGACAAGATCAGGATGTTCGAGAAAGAATGACCGACCTGCTGCAAACCGAACTCGTCGCCTTCTGGGCGTCCGTCGTTGCCTACAGCCTGGCGACCGTTGCGGCCATCAGTGCCCTGGTGTTCCGCCGCGACTGGCCTCGCCTGATCCTGCTGCTGCTGATCGGCGGATGGCTCCTGCACACGGCCGCGTTCGGTGCGCGCTGGATGCGCATCGGCCACCTGCCGGTGATCAACACCTTCGAGATGCTGTCGGCCAATGTCTGGGGCCTCGTCGCCGCAGTGTGGCTCGGCTACGTGCTGTTGCCGCGGGTGCGCGCCTTCGCCGCCTTCGTGCTGCCGGTCGTGACCTTGCTGATGGGCTGGATGATGCTGATCCCGATGGACGGTTCGTCGCTGCCGCCGACCTACCGGACGGTATGGCTGTTCATCCACATTGGGTTCCTGAAGATCTTTCTCGGCGCAGCCTTTGTCGCGCTGGGTATCGCACTGATCACGATCTTCCGCAAGTTCGACATTGGCACCGGCGCGCTTGCCCGCTTCCCCGGGGACGCGGAACTGGACGCCACCGCCTACCGCTGCATGGCGCTGGCGCTGATCTTCGACACGCTGGGCATCGTCGCCGGCGCGATCTGGGCACAAGACGCGTGGGGCCGTTACTGGTCGTGGGATCCGCTGGAGGTCTGGTCGCTGGTGACCTGGCTCGCGATTGGGCTGACGCTGCACGTGCGCGCGTCCTTCCGCACGCCACCGCTGACCAACTCGCTGCTGGTCACGGGCACTTTCGTCGTCGCGTTCTTCACCTTCTTCGGCATCCCCTTCATCTCCACGGCGCTGCACAAGGGGGCGATCTGAACCCGCCGGTCGTTGCGCGCGGGCTTGCCTTCCCGCGCGTACTGCTGTGGTTGATCGTGCTGGGCTACGCAATTTTTGTCGGCACGAAGATTATCGGCGGATACCGCGACGCCGCGCGCGGCGATACGCCCCTGTTTACCGACTTCACGCCCACTTACGCGGCGTCGATCATCGTGCGCGAACTGCCCGCCGAGTTCGTCTATATGCCACGCACAATGGCCGCTGCAGGCAAGGAGGCGGCACGGCGGATCTACGGCGAGCTCACGGAGCAGCAGGCAGGCGTGGTCGGCTTCGCGCCGTGGATGTATCCGCCGAGCTTCATTCTGCTGGTGCTCCCGCTCGCCTATCTGCCCTATCTGGTCGCGTGGGCGGGGTGGCTGGGCGTCACGGCCCTGCCCTACCTGCTGAGCCTGCGCCGCATCCTGCCCGAGCGCCTCGGCCTGCCGTTCGCGCTCGCAGCGCCGCCGGCCTTGTTCAACGTGATGTACGGCCAGACCGGTTTCCTCACCGCAGGGCTGATCGGCGCGGGCCTGCTGCTGCTCCGCAATCGTCCGCTCTGGGGAGGTCTCCTGATCGGCCTCGCCAGCGTGAAGCCGCATTTCGGCGTGCTGATTCCCTTCGCGCTGCTCGCCGGCGGACACTGGCGGGCCTTCGCCGCGGCGAGTACGAGCGTGCTGGGATTGGTCGCGCTCAGCGTGCTCGCACTCGGCGACGATCCGTGGTTCGCCTTCATCGGCACCAGCCTGTTCCACCTCGACGCCTTCACGGTCGGCGCCTTTGCGCTGCCGGCGATGGTCACGCCATGGTCCGCGGCGCGCCTCGCGGGGATGACGATCGATCAGGCCTGGGTGCTCCAGTGCCTCGTCAGCGCGCTGATGCTGGCGATCGTCACGTGGGTGTGGTGGCGCGGCCGGCGACACACGGGATCGCACGGCCTGCAGGCGGCCGTGCTGTGCCTCGCGACGCCGCTCGCGCTGCCGCTAGCCTTCCTCTACGACCTCGCGCTGATCGTGCCTGCCGCGGCCTGGCTGTGGGCCGACATGCGGAGCCGCGGCGCGGGGCGCGAAGAATACTGGCTGCTCGCCGGCGGGCTCGCGGCGCTGCTCGGGGCGAAGGAACTCGCCAGGTTGATGCCCGTCCAGATCGCGCCCTGGATTCTCGCGCTGCTGCTGGGCCTCGCCCTCTACCGCTTCCTCTCCGCGGTCGCGCGCGACGAAGCCACCGCGACCTGAGGCGACGCTGTGCAGCAGGAAACGCGGCAGCGTCCACGGACGGTAGCTCATGGTCGCGAAGATCGCGCATTCGAAGGAGCAGCGGCATTGCGTATCGCGGATGTAATCGGTAATGCGGCGGGCCTGCGGGCTCGCCAGGACCGCGCGCAGATCGTCGCCGTGCTCGGCCAGCCGGCCGATGACGAATCCGTCGTGGGACAAGGCATCCTGCGTGCGCACGCTACGGATCATCTCGCAAGGCAGCACCGCGCCGTCGCCACGGATCACCGTGAGTCGTCGACCGGCAAGGCAGCCGCCGCAGGGCCAGGGCGCGTCGGGCGACCGCACGATCGTGTACATCGCGCGGTCGAGCAGCGCGAACGCGCGCGACAAGCCCCTCGCGCCTCCGTTCGCGGCGGCGACCGCAGCCCCCAACTGAGCATAAGTCGCGTCGTCGGGACCGTGGACGGCCGGATCTGCAGGGGTGCCGCGCAGCCGGGTGAGCTCCACCTGATCCAGCGGAAATCGCCGCAGGCGCGCGAGAATCGCCGGGACTTCCGGGGCGTTCGCCGCGGTGGCAGCGACGCACGCATGCACGCGCAGTTGGGGCAGCCACGGGCCGGCCTCGCACAGCAGGCGCAGCGACTCTTCGACCCGAGCGAAGAGGCCGGGCACGCCGCGGAGGCGGTCATGCGCGTCGCCAACGCCGTCGACCGAAACAGTCACCATGACGCGCCCGAAGGGTGCGATGGCGGGGATGCGCGTGAGGAGGGCAGCGATCTTCTCGGGGTAGGAGCCATTCGTCGAGACGCTGAACGAGCGCACCCCGCTGCGGTAGTAGGCCGCGATGACCTCGGCGAGGTCGTCGCGCAGCAGGGGCTCGCCGCCGGTGAGGGACAGGTGGCCGACCGACCCGGTGCTTGCCGCGACGCGGCGGATGCGCGCGAGGTCGAGCTCGGCGTCTCGTCCGATCGCGTGCCGCTGCGGCATGTCGAAGCAGTGGCCGCACAGCGCGTTGCAGCGGTGGGTCAGGAACTGGATCAGGTAGCCCGGCGAACCGCGCGACAGCAGGCTGCGGAGGTAGGCGAGCACGACCGCGAGATCGATCGCCATGCTGCGCAGTCCGCGCGCCGTGATGTCCCGCAGCGCCAACAGGCCGCCGGCGACGATGGCGGCGCTGGCTGCGGCATGGAACGCAAGTCCCGTCGGCACGCCGGCCGCGCCATGCCTGCGCGCGAGCTCGCGCACCAGTGTGCGCGCCTGCCAGCCCGCCACGCCCAGCAGCAACAGGGCCGCGGCCATCAGCTCGGGGAACACGAGGCCGGCGGGTACGAGCAGCAAGCCGATCACCAGTGCCCCGCGCCCTATCCCTTCGCCCGCGCCCCCCATCATCGGATTGAAGCTGCGATAGCGCCGGATGAGCTGCAGGTAGTGGCGCGTGCGCGGGACGAGTTCGCGCACGTAATCGGAAAAGCCGGGCTGCCGGTGCTCGACGCGCAACTCGCCCGACAGCCACAGCCGGTAACCGGCCGCGGCCAGCCGGCATCCCAGGTCGGGGTCTTCGAGCGCGACACGGCGATTCTCGCTGAAGCCGCCCAGCTCGAGGAACACAGCGCGGCGGATCGCACACACCGAGCCGCCGAGGCAGCCGGGCGCGCTGCGATCGAGACTGCCGCGGCGCATGACGGTTTCGCACGCGTCGAGATAACGCGCGAAACGTCCGCCGCCCGGGTTGTCGTCGTGGTAGCAGCCCGAGATTGCGTCGTAACCGGGACGGCTAGCGATGAGGCCGACGCAGCGACGCAGGAAGTCGCGATCGCGGATGCGCGTGTCGGCATCGAGGAACACCAGCCACTCACCCTGTGCCGCGCGTGCGCCGGTGTTGCGCGCTGCCCCCGCCCCGGCGCAGCGCTCGTGGCGCAGCAAGCGCACCTTCGCGCGACAGGCGAGCAATCGTGCCGTCGCGTCAGTCGATCCGTCATCGACGACGATGAATTCGCAACCGCCCACGCCGTCGAGGCACTGCGCTTCGAGCGAGTCGAGCAGGCCGTCGATGGAGGCCGCGGCGTTGCGCGCGGGGATGACTACGGAGATCTTCATGCGCTTGACGTTTGCATGAAACGCGTCTGGATCCTGGGGGCGTGGGCTTGTATTCTACGCGCCCCGGCAGACGTGTCCGTCTCCGCGCGCACGTTCGTCGCTCACCCGTCGCAGCCATCGCCTAGCAACGAGTTCTCATGAAGATCGTCGTCGTCATTCCCACCTATAACGAACGCGGCAACATCGGGCGCCTGATCGTGGCGGTGCACGCCGCGCTTGCGGCACCGGAGCGGCGGGTGCGCGTTCTCGTGGTCGACGACGACTCCCCCGACGGCACCGCGGCCGAGGTCTTCGCCTGCGCCGCTTGCCTCCCCGGCGTGTCGTTGCTGAGCGGCCCACGCACGGGTCTCGGCGCGGCTTACGTGCGCGGCTTGAACCATGCGCTGGCGCATCACGCTCCCGACGTCGTGATCCAGATGGATGCCGATTTCTCCCACAACCCGTCCGATCTTCCACGACTGCTCGCGGCCATCGACGACGGCGCCGAGGTCGCCATCGGCAGCCGCTACCTGGGCGGGAACCGCACGCCGCATGACTGGGGCTGGCGGCGACGACTGCTGTCCCGGGCCGGCAATCTGGTCGCCCGCCACTGGCTGGGACTCGCGCCCGTGCATGACTGCACGGCCGGATTCCGGGCCTGGCGTGCCTCGGCACTGCGCGCTGCGCGCTTCACCGATGTGAGCGCCCAGGGATACGTCTTCATCGTCGCGATGCTGCAGAACGCGGCCCGCGCGGGAGCGGACATCCGCGAAGTTCCGGTGCATTTCCCGGATCGAAGGCTCGGCACATCGAAGCTCGGCACGCGCGAAATCGTCGAGTTCGCGCGCTGGGCACTGGCGCATGGCGCGCCAGCGATGCCGCGCACGGGCCTCGCGGAGCAGCAGGCGCGATGAACGCGATGCTGCTTCGCACCGGCCTCGCGCTGTGCCTGGTCCCGGGCCTGCTGTTCGGGCTGTCCCTGTTGCTGGAGCACCGCGCCTACCTGTGGGATGCCACGGTCTATCGCTGCGCCATCGAGGCGACTCTCGCGCACGGTGACCCGTACCGCTTCGTCGGTGACTGCACCGACTACTTCCTGCCGCACACCTACCCCTACGCCGGCACCCGACTGATGGCCGGACTGGCGTCCCTGGCCGGCACGACCGTGCTCGGGTACATCTACGTCCTCACGTATGCGGCGGGCTGCGCCCTGTTCCTGTACGTGGCCGGGCGTATCGGCGGATCGCCACAGGCCGTCGCCCTGCTCGTGCTGGCACCGGCCGCAGGCGTGTTCGTATCCGAGCTGGTGTCGGGAAACATGGGCGTTCCCTTCTATGGCGCGCTATCCTGGCTGATCTGGCGGGGGGCCGGAGGACGGCCGGTGGCAGCGCTGGGGGTGGCGATGGCGCCGTTCAAACCACTGTATGCCGCCTATCTGCTGCTACCGTTCTTCCAGCGGCGCGAGATGCTCCTCCCGCTCGCCGGCGCGATTGCCGTCGCCGCGTGGTACGGGGGCGATGCGCTGCTCTTCCCGACGCACTTTGCTGACTGGTTGCGCACCGCGGTGGATCATGCGAACGAGGTGCCGGGCTTCGGCTTCTCGATACTGGTGCGCAAGTCCGGCCTCGAATTGCAGAGCGGACTGTCGATCGTCGCGGCCTATGCCGTGTGGGCAGCGTTCGTCCTCGTCCTCACGCTGCGTGCTGTCGAACGCGCTCCGACCTCGATGTTGCGAGCTTTCGTGGCAGTCGCCGGCGTGGCACTGCTGCTGCCGCGCCTCAAGGAATACGACTGCCTCATGCTGATCCCGCTCGCCCTGGCGCTGTGGCCGACGCTGGACGCCCGCGAGCGCCGGGAATGGCTCGGATTGGTCGGCGGCTTCGCCATCGTGCTCCCTGCCGTGATCTGGTGGCTGCGCAAGCTCGCGCTCGTGGGGGGGGCCAGTCCCGCAACCTGGCGCAACCTGGTCGACATGCGCTGGTTGGTGCAGAACCAGGGCGCCTTCCTGTTCGCGGCGCTGCTTGCGGCGCTCGTCTGGCTTGCCTTCCGCTCGCGCGATGTCGCAAAGCCGGCATGACGGCACGGCTCACTTGACCATCGCGCTCGCGGCAACGCAGTGCGCGGTGCCTGCCGGCGCCCTGCATTACAATTCACCCTTCCTGCGGAACGGTACGACGGGCACCTGCGCAGCGCACCGGCCCGCCTCGTGCCCGGCAGCACCTTGCGACGCGACTCGTCCCGATCCACGCCCATGACCCTCGACCACGCCTTCCAGACCCTACGCCGTACGCTCGAAGGCGCTGTGCTTGGGCAGGCAGCCTTGGTCGAGCGTCTCCTCATCGCGCTCCTCGCAGACGGGCATCTCCTCATCGAAGGCCCCCCGGGCGTCGCCAAGACTCGCGCCGCTCACGCGCTGGCATCATTGATCGACGCCGACTTCCACCGCATCCAGTTCACGCCCGATCTGCTGCCCGCCGATCTCACCGGGACCGAGATCTTCCGGCCGCAGGACGGCGGCTTCCGCTTCGAACATGGCCCGCTGTTCCATCACCTGCTGCTCGCCGACGAGATCAACCGCGCGCCGGCCAAGGTGCAATCGGCGCTGCTCGAGGCGATGGGCGAACGCCAGGTCACGATAGGGCAGACGACCCATGCGTTGCCGAGCCTCTTCCTCGTCATCGCGACGCAGAACCCGATCGAGCACGAAGGGACCTACCCGCTTCCCGAGGCGCAACTCGACCGCTTCCTGATGCATGTGCGCGTCGGCTATCCGGAGGCGGCAACCGAACGGGACATCCTGCGCCTTGCCCGCGCCGAAGCGCAGGCCGGCATCGCGTCCTCCGTTACTCCGGCCCTGTCACCCGTCCTCACGCAGGAGCAGGTGTTCGCCGCGCGCCGCGCGGCGCTCGATCTGCACCTGAGTGCCGATCTCGAGGACTACATCGTGCGCCTCGTCGCGGCGACACGAACCCCCGGGCAGTACGGGGCCGACCTCGGAGGTGCCGTGCGTTTCGGCGCCAGCCCACGAGCCAGCATCGCGCTGGATCGCTGCGCCCGGGCACGTGCCTGGCTGCACGGACGCGACTACGTGTCGCCCGACGACATCCAGGCGTTGGCGCCGGACGTACTCCGCCACCGCATCCTCCCCGACTGGGAGGCGATGGCCGACGGCATGAACGCGGACACGCTTGCAGCGACGCTGCTCGCACGCGTTCCGGTACCCTGAGCGTGGTTCGCGTTACGCCATGAAGGCTGCACCCATAGCCCAGCCGACCGGCGCGGCCGGCGCCGTCGTCCCGGAACCACACGATCTGATCGCGCTGCGGGCCCAGGCCACCATGCTCCGCACGACAAGGAGCATCGGGAATGGCACCAGCGCCGGCATGCATCGCGGCCGCGAACTCGGGACGGGGCTCGATTTCGCCGAACTGCGCGCCTACCAGGCCGGCGACGACCCACGCAACATGGACTGGCGGCACACGGCACGGCGCGGACGCCCCTTCACGAAGCTCTTCCACGAGGAGCGCGAGCGACCGGTGCGCGTATTTGTCGATCTTGGTCCGACAATGCGCTTCGGCACACGCAGCTCGTTCAAATCGGTCGCCGCGGCGCGCTTGGCCGCGCTGCTCGCATGGACGGTGACGGACGCCGGTGACCGGATCGGCGGCGCCATCCACGATGGCTGCGCGCATCGGGAGCAGCCAGCCCGCGGACGCGAACACGGCGCACTCGGATTCATACACCAGCTCGTCGCGATCGGCGCGCACCCGCCCGCGGCCTCCGGCCCCGACGCCTTCACCGTAGCACTGCGCGCCTTCGCACGCCGCGTGCGCCCGGGGAGCCACGCGATCGTGGTATCCGATTTCCACCACCTCGATGTGGCGGGCGAGCACGCACTCGCGATGCTGCGCCGGGCGGCGGCCATCGCGCTGGTGCAACTCTTCGACAGCATCGAATCCATCCCGCCCCCTCCCGGCATCTACCGCATGTCCGCAGCAGACGGCGAACGCACGCTGGACCTGCGCTCCCCGGCCGCACGCGATGCATACGGCGCACCTTTCCGCGATCGCAGCGAACGGCTTGCCACACTGGCGCGACGTCTCGGCGCGCAGCACCTCACGCTCGCCACGCACGACGACCCGGTACGAACGCTCGCAGGGCTGTTCCGCCCCAGGGTCGCCGCATGATCACGGCCTCGATCGACCAGCTTCGCGACATCCACCTGCCCCCCACCCCGGGACTATGGCCACCGGCGCCCGGCTGGTGGATCCTCGGTGCGGCGGCACTCACCCTTGCGGTGTGGTTCGCACGGCATCGCCGACACGGACGACCGCTGCGCGCTGCCCTGAGCGAACTCGATGCCATCGCACGGATTCATGCGCGCACGCATGACGCGGTCGAACTCGCACGCTGCACCGGCGCGGTCCTGCGCCACTATGCGCAGTGGCGCTTTCCCCATGCACACCCTGCCGGCCTGGGCAGCAGCGCATGGCTTGAGTTCCTCGACGAATATGGCGGACAGGGCGAATTCGCCGCCGGCGCAGGCGCCGTGCTCGCCACCCTGCCCTATCGCCCCGCAAAAACCGCGACGGCCCTGACCGACGCCGAAGCCCGGGCACTGCTGTCACTTGCACGGCGCTGGTTGAAGGCCAACGCGCCCGGGAGCACCTCCGCCCAACCGCCCGATAGCGACACGGGTCCTCCCCCGACGATGCGCTCGCGTAATGATCGGAGATTGGCCCGGTGAGCTTTCTGTGGCCTTGGCTGCTCGCGCTCCTGCCTCTGCCGTGGCTGCTGCGCCGCTGGCTGCCCCCGGCGGGCACGGCGGCCGTGCTGCGCGTGCCATCGCTCGCCCCCTTCGCCGGGCCCGCGACATGCGGCCCCGCTGCACGCCCCCAAGGAAAGACGCTCCCGAGCCTCAACTTCATGCTCGCGACATTCATATGGGTACTGCTGGTGCTTTCCGCGGCGCGGCCGCTGGGTCCTGCCGCACTGCGGACGCTCCCGGTCAGCGGCCGCGAACTGATGCTCGCGCTGGACGTCTCCGCCAGCATGGGCACCGCTGACCTGCGCCTCGACGGGCCGCCCGCGACGCGCCTCGACGTGGCGCGCCGGATCGCGCAAGACTTCGTCACCCGCCGCGACGGCGACCGTGTCGGCCTGATCGTGTTCGGCAAACAAGCCTACCTGCATACGCCACTCACCTTCGACCTGAACGCCGTCCGCGACGCGCTCGCCGGCACCCCCATCGGGCTCGCGGGGCGCCAAACCGCGCTCGGGGACGCAATCGCCCTCGCCACCACCCGCCTGCGCGAGTTTCGCGGCAGCGAGCGCGTACTCGTCTTGCTCACCGATGGCGCAAACACCGCCGGTCATCTGTCCCCTGCCCAGGCCGGCTGGATCGCCCGGCGCGAGGGCTTGCGCATCCACGTGGTGGGCATCGGTACAGAGCCGGCGCAAGGCGATGGCGACGGAGCCGCCCCCTCTGCCGATCTCGACGAAGAAACACTGCGGGAACTCGCCAACCGGACTGGCGGCATCTACCGACGAGCCACCGATGGGCAGGCGCTGGCCGATTTCTACCGCCTCGTCGACCGCCTTGAGCCCGTCGCACTCGGACAAGTCGCCATGCGTCCCGTGCGCGAGCTCTACCCCTGGCCGCTCGCTGCCGCACTGCTCCTTGCGGCAACCCTCGGCTGGCGCACCCGGCTGGCACGCCCGGAGGCGGCGCGCGCATGAATTCCGCGAGCGACGTGGCGATCGGGCTGGCGGACTTCACCTTGCTGCGTCCATGGTGGCTGCTGGCACTGCTGCCCTGCTGGGCACTCGCATGGCTGCCCGCCCGCAAGCCCCGCGGTCCGTTCGGCAACTGGGCGGACGTGGTCGACGCCCCGTTGCTGCCGCATGTCGTTGTACCGGCACGCACCGCACGCGGCAGTGTGGTTCGCATGCTGTCTGCGCTCGGCCTCACACTCGCGATCATCGCGCTGGCCGGTCCTGCACTCCAGGGTCGTTCCGGCATTGCCCTGCGCAGCGACGCGATGCGCGTGCTGGTGGCAGACCTGTCCCCCGCCCTCGATGGCGCGCGCGACACCGCGCCGCTCGTCGAAGCCTTGCAGATCAAGCTGCTCGACCTCCTCTCCCGCATGCCCGCAGGCCAGACCGCGCTGATCGCGTACGCGGACGAGCCCTACCTCGTCGCCCCGCCGACGACCGACACCGCCACGCTGCGCATGTTCGTCACAGAACTGGCGCCGGACGTCTTACCCGTCGCCGGCGACCGCCCGGAGCGCGCGCTGCAGATGGCGGCACATTTGCTGGCGACAAGCGGTACCGCGACGCGCGACGTGCTCTGGCTCCACGCTGGCAGCGAGACTGCCGCACCCGCCGTGCAGACCGTCGCGGCATTGCGGGCCGAGGGCATACGGGTCTCCCTGCTGCGACTTTCCACCGACGGCATTACCCGGGGCGCCCTGCACGACGCCATCGTGGCGAGCGGCGGGCTCGATCTCGCCCGCCGCACGGACGACGGCGACGTCACCTCCCTCGTCGCTCATCTGGAGCCCACCTCGGCCTTGCGAGCCGGCGCGGCTGCGACGCGCGCAACACCGCGCGAACTCGGCCCTTGGCTGCTGGTAATGCTGCTGCCCTTGGCCGCCCTCGCCTTCCGCCGTGGCATCTTCGTCCTGCTCGCCACCGTCCTGCTGCTGCCCCCGCCCGCCGCGAACGCACGCGACTTTGCCGACTGGTGGCTGCGCCCGGACCAGCGCGCGATGGAGGCTCTGAACGGAGGATCTGCCGAGACGGCCGCACGTCAGTTCGCCGACGCGCGCTGGAAGGCCGTCGCGCACTACAGCGTCGGGAAGTATGCCGAGGCGGCCGCGCTGCTGGAGCCTTTCGACGATGCCGACTCGCTCTACAACCGCGGCAACGCCCTGGCGCGCCTGCAGCGCCTCGACGAGGCCCTCCAGGCCTATGACGCCGCCCTGCAACGACGCCCCGAGGACCCCGACATCCTCCACAATCGCGAGCTCGTGCGCGAACTGATGAAGCGCCCGCCGCCGTCAGGACAGGCTAACCCGCCGGCTCCGGGCAGGAACGTCCCCGCAGCCGCCTCACCACCGCCTCCGGCCCCAACCACCAACAGCGACACGCACGAACAGGAAGCCGAGCGCCTCGCCCAACAGTGGCTGCGCCGCGTCCCCGACGAACCCGCGGGACTGTTGCGCCGCAAGCTCGAACTCGAACACCGCCGCCGCCAGAGCGGCGAGGTCGCACTGCCATGGTGAGGTCCAGAGCAACCTCGAGGACATCCGCATCCGCGTTCGCGCGGCTTGCCCTCATCCTCACGCTCATTGCCGCCGCACCGGGCCCGACTCACGCCGCTGAAACGGGCGGCGCCCCCGCCGCAGACAAGACGCTGTGGATCGAGGCGGAACTGCAACCCGACACGCTCCACGTCCACGCGCAAGCGCGCTACACGCTACGCCTCTACCAGGCGGTCAGCGTGCGGGACCTCTCCTTCCACCCCCCCGAATCCGCGCTCGCCGAAATTCGTCCGGCGGGCGAAAGCGTCCGCGAACTAACGCGGGACGGCCAGCGCCTCCGCGTCACCGAACGACGTTACGCCATCTTCCCGTTTGCGAGCGGCAGTTTGCAGCTCTCGGGCGGCCATGTATCGCTGCGTACCGACGGCGGCTCCGCGTCCGAACGTCGAATCGAAGCGCCTGCCCTGACCCGCAACGTCCGCCCGGTGCCGACGGGCCTCCGTCCCGAGGAATGGTTGCCTGCCCGCACCGTGACCCTCAACGAATTCTGGCACCCCGACATGCCGCAACTACGCCCCGGCCAGCCGCTGCGCCGCAGGATCCGCGTCGAGGCCGTGGGGGTCGCTGCGGCACAGATTCCCCCGCTTCACATCGGCGCCGACGGATTCTCGATACATCCTGAACCCCCGCGGCTCGAAGAGCGCGAGGAAGACGGCTGGATCACCGGCATACGCGAACAGACCTGGCGGCTCGTTCCCAGACAGGGTGGCGATTTCAGGCTCCCCGCCCTGCAGGTGCAGTGGTGGGACCCCGTCGCCGGGCAGCCGCGCCAGGCCACGCTGCTGCCGCGCCCCATTGCCGTCATGGCTTCGCCCGGCGAGAGAGCCATTGCGACGGACGAGCCGGTGGTAGCTGCGGCTGCGGCCGCGCTCGCACCGGTACAACCAGCCCCGTCCGGCACAACTTCGCGACGAACGAAAGCGGTCGGCACCAGCGCCGCCCTTCTCGCGGCGATCGCTTTGCTGGCCGTCGGCGCCACTGTGATGCGCCGACGGGCCACTGCGACGCTCCGCCGCATTTCCCGCGCGTGCCGCGACAACGACCCGATCGCCGCCCGCGCGAACCTGCTGCAATGGTCCCGCCAAATCGGCGTCCCCGGCCAGGGTGGCCTGCTCACCCTCGCCCATCGCGTTGGCGGCACCGCCACCGGCCACGAACTCGCCGCCCTCGACCGCCACCTGTACGGCGAACAACATCAGCCTTGGAACGGCCAGCAACTTATCACTGCGCTGTGCAGCGAACACCACGAATTTCAGCCCTGGCGCCTTCGATGGACAACAGGGGGTGCGGCGAACGTGCTTCGCCCCCCGAAACGGTCGTGGAGGCCCCGACCAAGCAGATGACATTGAGCTTCCGGACTATGATGTAATCCGCCCGCTACCGCCGCCCCGGCTACACTTCGACTACCCTGAGCGGCGCAGAACCGACATCGAGATTTTACCCGAATGCCTACCCGAAACTCTGCAGCCCAACAAACGTCAAGCGTCTTGGGTACTGCTGGGCAGGAAAAACCGCGTCTTCTGGTCCTCACTTCCACCTTCCCGCGATGGAAGGATGACGCAGAGCCCCCTTTCGTATACGAACTGTGCCGCCGGCTTGCTGCGAGCTACGAAGTCTGGATCCTCGCGCCCCACGCCAAGGGGGCCGCGGTGCGCGAGCAATTCGACGGACTGAACATCGTCCGGTACCGCTATTTCCCCGAGCGGATGGAGAACATCGCCTACGAAGGCGGCATCACGGCAAAGCTTCGGAAAACCCCTGCCAACTATCTCGTCCTGCCCTTCTTCCTTCTGAGTCAATGGCGAGCCGTTCGCCAGCAACTCCGCCACCAGACATTCGCTGCGATCCATGCGCATTGGCTGATTCCCCAGGGGCTCGTTGCCATTGCATGCGCCGGCGCACGCACGCGTCCCCCGATCCTGTGCACCTCCCACGGGGGAGATCTCTTCGGCCTCAAGGGTGCCGCCGCCGAGTGGATCAAGCGGCTCGTCCTGCGGCATGCGCAACGCCACACCGTAGTAAGTCAGGCGATGAAGCGCGCCGAAATCGAGCTAGGTGCGGCGCCCGAGCGGATCGACGTCATCCCGATGGGCGTCGATCTGAGGGAAACCTTCGTTCCCGCACAGACAGCGCGAAACGGCACATCGCTGCTATTTGTCGGCCGTCTGGTGGAGAAAAAAGGCCTCGCGTACCTCCTCGAGGCACTGCCACCGCTGCTGCCGGACTTTCCCGACCTGACCCTCCAGATCGCCGGCGATGGCCCGGACAGGCCCGCACTTGAACAATTGGCCACGGCGCTCGGGATTGCGATGCATGTCCGGTTCCTCGGCCGCGCCAATAACGCCCAGCTCCCCGCCCTCTACCAGCAAGCCGGGATCGTGATTTTCCCCTCCATCGTGGCCCAAGGGGGTGACCAAGAAGGATTCGGGCTCGTCGCTGTCGAAGCGCTGGGGTGCGAGTGCGCCCTGGTGGCGACCGAACTACCGGCGATGAGGGATTTCCTCGAAGACGGCGTCAATGCGCTGATCGTGCCCCAGAAGGACACGCACAGCCTGACGACGGCCCTCAGGACCCTGCTCGACGATCCCGCACTGCGCGCGCGCCTCGGAAAAGCAGGCCGGCTTTCGGTTCTGAATCGCTTTGACTGGCCCGTTATTGCCGACGGCTACGCACGGATCGTCGACCAGCTCGCCGAACCACCGGCCCGAACAACGCCACGTGAACAGGCCACATCGGGGAAGCGGTAAACCGACCATGAGCGCTCCAACCTGCTCCATCTGCATCGCCAACTACAACGGCGAATCCCTGCTGGCCGACTGCATCGACTCCGTTCTCGCGCAAGACTGCGATTTCGCGTTCGAAATCCTCATCCACGACGATGCATCGACCGACGCATCGCTCGCCCTGCTGCGCGATCGCTACCCTCAGGTCGAGGTGATCGCGAGCAGCACCAACGTCGGCTTCTGCATTGCCAACAACCGCCTCGCCGACCGAGCCCGCGGCGACTACCTGCTGCTGCTCAACAACGACGCGGCCCTCGCCCCGGACGCCCTGTCCACCCTGTCCGCCCACGCCCGCCTCCAACAGCCCGAAGGCATCCTCACGCTGCCGCAATACGACTGGGAGACGAACGAGCTCGTCGACCGTGGCTGCCTCCTCGACCCCTTCTACAATCCCGTTCCCAACCTCGATCTCGACCGCCGCGACGTCGCGATGGTGATCGGGGCCTGCCTGTGGATTCCCCGCAGGCTTTGGCACGAACTCGGCGGTTTCCCAGAATGGTTCGAATCGATCGCCGAAGACATGTACCTTTGCTGCCGCGCGCGCCTCGCGGGCTATCCTGTGGAGGTGACCGCGACCAGCGCCTATCGCCACCGCCAGGGGAAGAGCTTTGGCGGCAATCGTGCAAATACGGGCCGGCTATCGACTACCTATCGCCGCCGGCGCCTGAGCGAGCGCAACAAGACTTTTGTGTTGACGATCTGTACGCCGAGCCCCTGGCTTTGGCCCGTGCTGACGTTGCATCTTGTCGCGCTCGCGATCGAGGGCGCCGCGCTTGTCATGTTGAAGAGCGATTCGCGTATCTGGCGGGAAGTGTATGCAACGCCCTTTCACAGCCTGTGGGAAGATTTCGACCGGCTCAAACGCCGGCGCAGCGCCGTTCAGGCTACCCGGCGAAGTAGCAGCATTTCCTATGGGAACGGCTTCACACTCGTGCCACGCAAACTGACGATGCTTCTCAAATACGGCATCCCGGCTTTGCGTTGATCCATGCAGAATGCGGGCCTCAGGCACCGAAGCGGCGCCGGAACCTCGCCAACCTGTCGCGCAGCGCGACGAACTGCTCGCGCGTAATGCAGAACAGTCCGCGATACCGCAGATATTCCGCCACCATGCTCCTGAACTCCGCCGGCGAAATCGCGAACCCCGGGTATTCGTGTCGAAGCGCGACGGCGGCATACGCGTTGCCGAAGGACGTGCTGCGCGCCTTTCTGCCCGTGAATATCCTGTACCGCGAGGTAACCTTCGGAACGAACCCGAAGTCGCATCTCGTAGAGTACTTGACCCACAAGGACCAGTCCTCGTAAAGATCCAGTCTCTCGTCAAACCCTCCCAGTTCCTCGAACAGGGAGCGTGCAAACAGCACCGACTGGATCGGAAGATAATTCTTGTACCAGAGAAGCACGCGCGAAAATTCCTGTCGGTATCTCACCGACACATGGCCATCGGTCCATCCGTCCGCGGTGGATTCGGCGGAAATCTCCTCCGCCAGCGCGTAGCACACGCACAATCCCCTAGTCACGGCGTGCGCGACCAGCACCTCGACGTGATCTGCATAAAGCTGATCGTCCTCATCCAGAAAACAGATGAAGTCGCCCTTGGCACGGGCGAGGCCGATATTTCCCGCCACCGACCGTCCCACGGCGCCACTGGTCCTGATGTAGACAATTTCGCGGCTAGACGACGCGCAAAACTCGTCGGTAACCTCCTTGCCCTGCCCGTCGCCATCGTCCACCACGACGACTTCGATGTTCCCATGGGTCTGGCCCCACGCCGTCTCGATCGCCTCCTTCAACATCCGCGGGCGATTCATGGTCCGGATCACGATCGAAACCTTCGGACTCGCTGCGATCCGTTCAATTACGTGTTGTCCACCGACGCGATGACGGCAGTACCGCCAATGATCGAATTTCGGCCTAACCTGCGCCTTCCGCAGACGTTCCGCCCTCATCGCCGTGCCGCGACTGGCGATGAGCGACAACACGCGCAGGACGGGGATCTTTCGTCCCTTGAACCGGAAGTACAGGCTTTCGGCCAACAACCAGAGCATCCCGCGCGCAGCGACGAGGGCCGAACCGTACTTCAGGCGCAGGAGAATGTTGTTCGCCCGGTCATACGCTTCCTGCAAGGGCTTCTGGCCGTGCGGCCCGACTACATCGTCATGGAACACTGCGCAGTCCGGCAGGTACTTGATCGACCGGCCGCGACTTCGCAAACGGAAAGAGAGGTCGACGTCCTCCCCGTACATGAACAGACGGCCGTCGAATCCTCCCGTCTCCCGAAATGCCCGTCGCGTCACGCAAAACGCTGCGCCAGAAAACCAGGGCGTGTCGCGCGAGACCGGGTCATATTCCTTCGGATGTTCGCAGGGCCGGTGGGCGAGTTCCAGAACCGCGACCGTCGGACCGGCGTTCTCCATGGCTCGGACGGCACGTATCATCGCCCCCTGGTCAATCCGTAGATCCTGATTGAGAACGAAATACCAATCCTCCTGGGTACGTTCGATAACGCTATTGACTGCCGCCCCGAAGCCGAGATTCTTACCGTCTCCTCCCATCACGACCAACCGATCCCCGTCGGCTCCATCGATCAAATCCCTCACCGACAAGGGCGAGTTATCCCAGATGAAGACCCGGAACGGATGCGGGAGAGGCTCCAGCGTGCGAAACAGGGAATGGACCAATTCATTCAGCGCTTCAACGTCAGGCTCATACGCGATGATCACGGCGCCGAGCGAAAACTTGCGCCCTCCGTTCACGTTCACGTCCTCCTCCCCCGACATCTCCACGTGCGCAGGCCTGCTCTCACTGATTTCCGACATCCGGCCGGGCGCGTCGGCGGAACTCATTCATTTTTCCTTTCGAGCCAAATAAGTCAGAAATTCGCGGCGCCACGGAACGATCATCTCGTAAGCCTCGACCAGCACATCTGACATCTTTGGCCGCCCCCTGCGCGAGGCGGTCAGCACATCGCCCCCCCGCTCGATCGCTTCACTCGCAGCGAATACCGAATACAGCACCAGACCCGGAAATTTCTGGGAGATGTGCGAAAAACCGGCCTTGTACAGAACGGAACACAAGGACGTCGCGTTAAACAGCACGAGATGCCGTGGGGGCTCCAAGCCGCGCCAGTTCGGGCCGTACAATCGGTGCCCTGCGCTGCTGAGGTTCGGCGTTTCCAACCACAGAATGCCTCCCGGCTTCAGCAGGCGGTGGATGCGGCCAAGCAGGTCGATCGGGTCGTGAATGTGCTCGATGACATGACTAAGGGTGATTACATCGTACCGTTCCCGCTCCCCGTCGAACAGTTCGATGCCGCCGAGACGAACCTGGAGGCCCGCAGAGCGGGCCGCATTGACGGCGCACTCGTCGAAATCCACGCCCTCCGCGTTCCAGCCCATTTCCCGCGCCATCGAAAGGAACTGGCCGTTGCCGCACCCCACATCCAGCAAAGCGCCGCCACCCGCGGGCGGCCGTGGCAGATGACGGCATTCCGCATCCGCTGCCGCGCGCAGGGGCACCAGCAGCGGAATCAACAGGCGCCCGAGCGGCTTCGCGGGTCGGCGCCGCAACCCGTAAACGCAATTCAGATAGCCATTCAGCCAGTCATGAAGCAAGGTCCTGATCGCGCCGATCCGCCGGACGGTCACTCCCCCCTGTGAGGAATGAGTATAGTAATTTGCATAAGCGAGACCGATCGTCGCCCTGTCAGGGCGCGGATCGAGATAGGCAGAGCCGCACCCTTTGCATTCATACATGCTCCAGCGACCAGGGGCGACACGAAAGATGCGGTCGGTCAGCCCCGTGTGCAGCAGCGAACGTTGCTCGCATCTGCACACGGGGCATCGCTCGACCTCCTCGCGGCCGGACGCGGGCCACTCGACGGGCAGGGATTGATCAGTCCAGGCGATGATCGACTCTCCCGCTCTCGACGCATGGCTTCTGACGGCCGAAGCGTCGCAACATTTCAGCGAGCAGAATTGCCATGACCACGGCAAGCAGCCAGCGCATTTCCGACGGAATATCCAGCAGGCACGCCGTCAACAGTCCAACGCCTCCGGCGACGTGCATTCCCGTTTCACGCAGGACCGCCCTGCAGGCCGGTTCGAGGCGTGCTGCCGTGACAAATAACAGGCCCGTATCCAGCACGATTCTCAGACACCACGCGACGGCAGCACCGACGATCCCGAACTGCGCAACCGCGAGCACAAGTAGCAGCACGTAAAAGGGCAATTCAAGGAGATGCAGTTTCGCAGTCACGTCGGAACGGCCCGACGACTGCAGCACAGCATATGGTATGTGCGCATAGCCATTCAGGAAGACGCCTAACAGAAGCCAACGCGCGACATCTTTGCCCTCACTGGCCATCGATGCGTTGAGCCACACTGTTAGCAATTCCTCGGCGAGCAGAACGGGAATCGCAACCAGCGGAAACCACAACAGGGTCATCGACATTGCTGCTCGGCGCACCAAGTCCGCACTACTCGTCCTTGCCCCCGATCGCTTTGCCAACTCCGGGAATGCGGCATTGATAGCGCCCATCGGAAGCGCCGCCAATCGCGATACGGCATCGAGCGGTACGGTGTACAAAGCCACGGCGGCCGGCGGAAGAACGCTTGCAAGATAGAATCGGTCGGCGAATACCATCACCGGGCCGACAATGCTCGATATGGTAAACCAGGCACCGAAACGCATTAACCTTCGCATCGCACCATCCGGCGTGCATTGTTTTCCGCCGCACCTCAAATGCGGGCGTGCTAGAAGCAACCAAGGAAGTAGCGCGACGATTCGTACTGCCGCCAAGGATGCCAGCGCAAGATCGAGACGCTGCGTAAGCACTGCGGTCACCGCAGGAAGCAGAAAGCTCGCGCTGCCGAGGAAGAGGCGCACGCAATTGACAACGGCAAAGCGCTGGAAACCCTCGAGACAGCCAACGAGACCTGTCGTCACCAATGCGGCCGGCAATGAAACAGCCACCCACCGGAGACCATCCACAGCCTCCCGGCCCACGAATTCCTCGAACTCGAAGACCCGCCCGACCAGCATCGGAGTGCCCACCCACAGCACTGCTGCCCAAAATACCCCTAGCGCCAGCAACATCCGAAGAGCCCTGCGGGCGAGTGTAGCCAGATCTGACGGAACAGCGCCGCGTCCATGCTCGCTCGCCACCAGCTGAGTCAACGCACGCCCCAACCCGAGATCGAAGACGCCCGCAAAGCCGATCAATCCGATCGCGAGTGTAAACACCCCGAGACGCGCGCCACCAAGACCAGTCAACAGCAGCGGGACCGCAACTATGCCCGCAATGGAAGGCACCGCTATGCCGGCCACATTCCAGGCGGCATTGCGCCCGACCGACGATCTCATCGCGGAATCAACTGCTTCAAGGGGAAACTCGCGATGACGACCCGCGAGGAAATCGTGCTCGCGGATTCACTCGTGCCCGATGAGCCGGTAACGGCGCCGGAAATCATTCGCTCCCCTCTCCGGGCGAGCGATACATCAACTGCGTGATCTGCTCCGACACCAACCCGATCAGGAAAGTCGTCACGGCAGATGTCAGCAGGAAGATCGTCGCCAGTGACAGCCGGCCATGAGCGGCAAACGTGTACGCATAGTAGCCGACGCCCAGCAAGACCTGCAGACCCACCACTGGTGCAAACAGCTTCAGCGGCGAATACAACGTCCCGATCTTGAAAATGATCAGCAGGAAGCGCGCCCCGTCCTTCAGAATCCGCACATGGCTCTTGCCGACCCGCTTCGCCGCCTTGATCGGGATGTACGCCACCGGATAACCCGCGCGGAAGAACGCCATCGTGCTCGTCGTCGGGTAGGAGAAACCATTCGGCAACAGGTGCAGGAATTCCCGAAACTGGTGGGCGCGCGCCGCACGCATCCCGGAGGTGAGATCCTCGATCCGCTGGCCGGTCATGTAGCTCGCCAGGCGATTGTAGAACCGGTTTGCCAGTCCGCGCCCAAGACTCGCCTGCGACGCGCCGTCACGTGCGCCGACCACCATGTCGAAACCCTCATCCAGTTTTCCCAGCAAGCGCGGAATATCGGCGGGATCATGCTGTCCATCCGCATCCATGAATAGGAGGATATCGCCCGTCGCCGCACGCGCTCCGCTCTTGATCGCCGCACCGTTTCCCATGCTGTAAGGGTGCGTGACCACCCTTGCGCCGGCGCGCTCCGCCTCCTCGCGCGTGGCGTCCGTCGAGCCGTCGTTGACCACGACAAGATCTGCATCGGGAAAATGATTCCTGATGCCTTCGACCACCCGCCTGATTACCGCCCCTTCATTCTTCGCGGGCAGGATGACACTGAGTCTGTTCATGAAATATCCGATCGAAACGGGCAGGGCCGCCGCCATTACCTCGTCATTGAAGCGACAATGATAGCGCCCCCCGACATCACAAGCACGATTCATGCTAATCCTCACGAATCGGGAACGATGCTTGCTTTTGACATTCGCCGCTTAAACTAACGCCGCGCCCGTCGAATCACCCCCTTTTGCGCCAACGCCGTGCCTCTACCGAAGACAGCCGAGTCGTCCCTGCTTCCCCGCGCGATTGTCGCCGTGCTGCTCATCGCCGTGACCCTTGCCGCCTATCACGGCATTGAGGCGAACAGCTTCCATTTCGACGACTGGCATAACATCCTCCTGAATCCGGCACTCCAGCTCGACGACTTCACCTTGGCCGGCCTGCTCGATGCAGCCCGGGGGGCTTCCCTCCCGCATCGCCCCATCGCCTCGATCACGTTTGCGATCGACTGGTGGCGCGGGGGAGGCGATCGCGCCGCACACTTTCTCGTCACGAACCTCGTACTGCACGGCGCGACCGGCATTGCCGTGTTTGCATTCCTGCTTCAAACGTTGGGTAAGGCCAACGCGGACCACGCACCGCTGCGGAGAATCATCGCGGCCGGGCTTGCCGCGGCGTGGTGGCTGGCGCAGCCGATCCATGTTCAGGCAGTGAGCTACGTGGTGCAGCGCATGACCGAACTAGCGGCCCTGTTCTCCGTGCTCAGCGTCTGGGCCTATGTGCAGGGACGCACCGCCCGGCGCGGACGCACGCCTTGGTGGGGGCTGTCCCTCCTGCCGCTCCTGTCCCTCATGCTCGGCGCGCTGTCCAAGCAGAATGCCTGGATCTCGCCCGCGCTCATGCTGATGGCCGAATTCCTCGTGCTTCGCCAGCACTCGGACCTCGTGCGCAGCCGGCTGGACAAAGGATTGCTGGCCTTGCCGGTCGCCCTCGGATTCCTTGGCCTTGCTGCCCTGCTCGTCGACGGCCCGTTCAGCGAATGGATCCTGCACGGCTACGCATGGAGGGACTTCACCCTCACTGAGCGCCTGCTCACCCAGCCCAAGGTGGTCCTGTTCCATTTCTCTCAGCTCATGTGGCCGCTCCCTGACCGCTTCTCGCTCGACCACGACATTGAAATCGTCCGCTCCGCAGCCTCCCCCCAGTTCTGGCTGCCCATGGGCGCCGTGCTCGCGTGGACATTAAGCGGCATCTGGCTGGCATTCCAGCGCAGTACCCGGCTGGCCGCCTTTTTCGTGCTCTGGGTGCCCGTCACGCTGCTGATCGAAAGCACGGTCGTTCCGCTCGAGCTTGTCTTCGAGCACCGCATGTACCTCCCCTCCGTCGGCGTTGCCGGCCTGATCGCATTCGGGCTCGCACGAACACCTGGCCGCACCTTCCTCCCCGCCTGTGCGGCGGTCGCGTTCGCCACCACCTTCGGCATCTGGTCGACCCAGCAGCGACTGCCGCACTGGCGCAGCGAGATCAGCCTGCTGGAAAACTCCACACGGCACGCCCCCAACTCCGTACGGGTCTGGAATGAGCTCGGCCTGAAGTACCTGGAACAGGGAAATCTCGAGCTCGCCAGACAGGCAATCGACCGCGCCAACCAGATCGAGCCCCGCTGGGGCGATGGCTACCCCTTCGTCAACCGCGGCGTCCTGCTCGAAGCGATGGGCCTGCGCGACCAGGCCCTCGCCGTGTACGAAGAGACGATTCGCCTGTTTCCGAATCAGGTCCTCGGGTACAACAACCGGGGCCTCGTGCACCTGCGGGCCGGCGAATTCGAACTCGCCGCAAGCGATTTCGACCGCGCGATCGAAACCGATCCCGAATACGCACCCGCCTGGACGAATCGGGGCACGACCAACTACCTGCGCGGTAAAGCGGCAGCTGCGCTTCCAGACTTTGAAAAGGCCGTCAGGCTCTCCCCGCGCGAGTCCATCGCCTGGCACTATCTTGCGAGAATTTACGCAACGCACGGACGCCAGGCCGACGCTGCAGCAGCCCGACTTCGCGCCTGCCGCCTGGGTGTTGCCAGGGACTGCACCGAGTAAGCGCCGACCACCATGATCGAGCACGCCGCCTTGCCATCCGACATTTCCCCCGCCACGCCAGCTCGTGCCGCAACACCTGGCCATTTCCTGGTCGCGCTACTAGCACTGACCGTCCTCGTCCTTCTTGCATACCAGGATATAGGCCGAAACAGCTTTCATTTCGACGACTGGCCGAACATTCTTGACAATGCCTCACTGCACATGGCGCATCTGAGTGTCGGAGCACTCATCGACGCCGCGCGCGGGGCCTATCTGGCACTTCGCCCCGTTCCCTCCATCAGTTTCGCCATCGATTGGTGGCGCGGCGGCGGCAACGCGAGTCCTTTCCTCATCACCAATCTGTTTCTTCACCTCCTGACGGCCTGGGCGGTGTTTGCGCTGCTGCTGCAAGTATTTGCCAAGGGACACCCCACGACGCTGCGCACGGTCGTCGTCTGCAGCGCGGCTGCCCTGTGGTGGGCCGCTCAACCAATCCACGTGCAGGCGGTGAGCTACATCGTCCAGCGCATGACCGAATTGGCCGCGTTGTTCTCGATCCTATGCGTCTGCGCCTACCTGAAGGGCCGGACGTCAACGCGCGCCAAACGGACGTGGTGGGCCCTGTCCGCACTCAGTCTCGCCCTTGCCGCGCTGTCGAAGGAAAATGCCTGGATCACGCCCATCCTCCTGCTGATGGCCGAACTGCTCCTCCTGCACGACGAAGCCAGGCTCTTCCGCGGTCGGCGCGAAATACTGCTGCTGGCCATCCCAGCATGCGCCGCACTCGCACTTCTCGCCGACCTCGCCTTCAAGGGGCCGGTCAGCCAGTGGGCGCTGTCGGGCTACGCGACCCGCAGTTTCACGCTCACCGAGCGCCTCCTCACCCAGCCCAAGGTCGTACTGTTTCACCTCTCCCAGATCGCGTGGCCGCTCCCGCAACGCTTCTCGCTCGAACACGACCTCGGCATCGTGCGTGCCGCGACATCTCCGGACTTCTGGCTGCCACTCGTCACGATCCTCGCGTGGTGCGTGGCTGGCATCGTGCTCGCCGCGAGGCAGGGTAGCCGCGTCGCCGGTTTCTTCACCCTCTGGCTGCCTGTGACCCTCCTCCTCGAAAGTTCGCTCGTTCCCCTGGAGATGGTCTTCGAACACCGCATGTACCTTCCCTCGGTCGGCCTCGCTGGCTTGATCGCTCTCGGCCTGGAGCATGCCGCCCGGCGCGGAGCTACTCCCCTTCCCTTTACCGCATTCGTTTTCACCGCCGCCACTGTCCTCGCCCTGTGGTCGACCAGCGAGCGCATCCCGCAGTGGCGCACCGACGCGAGCCTGTACGAACAGGCCGTACTGCGGGCCCCGCGATCGGCGCGGGCATGGAACCATCTCGGCATCGCCAATCTCGCCCAGCATCGCGGTGAAACCATCAGCCGTGACCGCTACCTGCGCGCCCTCGAAGCCTTTGACCGCGCCATTGCACTCGACCCGAACTACGCGGCACCACTCACTAACCGGGGCATTGCCCGCTACGTCCAGGGCGACATCTCCGGCGCGCAAGCGGACCTTGAACGTGCAATCGCCGTCTCGTCGCGCGAGGCCGCCGCGCAGCACTATCTCGGCGAGATCTATTCGCAGACCGGGCGCTTCAATGAAGCGCGAACCGCCCGCCGCCGCGCGTGCGCGCTCGGTGTAAACGTCGATTGCAGCCGTTGACACAGCCTTTTCGGATGACCCTCACCACCGCTCAGCCCGACCCACGGCAGAACCGATTCCGCCTGCTCCAAATTGGCCTGATCGCGCTACCGCTTCTCGCCATCGCGATCGCCTACCACGCAGCGCCGCGGAACGGATTCCACCTGGACGATGCCGTCAATATCGTCCAGCAGGGATCCATGCATGTCGCCGAGCTCGATGCCGCATCGCTGAAACGTGCCGCCGCCGAGGCGCACCTGCCACAGCGCGTTCTCCCCAACATCAGCCTCGCAATCGACTGGTGGCGCGGGAACGGCTCACCGGCACCATTCCAGCTGACCAACGTCCTGATTCATGCAGCCACCGCACTGGCCGTGCTGGCACTCCTCGTCACGACCCTGCGTCGTGCCGACATGCCCGGGCGTCGCGCTTGGATCGCCGCGGCGACCGCAACGATGCTCTGGGCGGTCCATCCGATCCAGGTCCAGGCCGTGACCTATGTGGTGCAGCGCATGACATCAATGGCAGCGCTTTTCATGCTCGTGACGCTCATCGCCTATGTCCGCGCAAGATCCGCCCCTCGTCGCTGGCCCTGGCATGGCGTCGCTGCTCTCTCGGCCATCGCGGCATGCCTATCCAAGGAGACGGCCTACATCCTTCCGGTCCTGATCCTGCTCGCCGAATACACTTTGTGCCGAAAACCGGGCGAACGCATCCGATCGCGCGTCGACCTTTGCATCTTGGCACTGCCTATCCTCGCCACCGGCTACGCCGTTGTCGACCTCACCATCCTGCACGGCCCGCTGGCGGCCTACGTGATGCCGGGCTACGCCTCCCGTGACTTCACCCCGACCGAGCGCCTGCTCACCCAACCACGCGTGATCTTCTTCCACCTCGGCCAGATGCTTCTCCCGCTGCCCGAGCGTTTCTCGATCGAACACGCCTTCCCGACTTCGACGAGTCTCTGGAAACCCTGGACCACTGCGTTAGCGATCGGCGGCATCGCCATCTGGATCGCTGGCGGAATCTGGCTCTCCCTACGCAGCAGATTCCCGGTCGCCGGCTTCCTGGTCCTGTGGGTACCGGCTACGCTCGCTATCGAAAGCAGTATCGTCCCCCTCGAGATGGTCTTCGAGCATCGCATGTACCTCCCATCGGTCGGACTCGCCGGGCTCGCCGCTCTTGGGCTCCATCGGCTCGCCGACACCCGGCTCCGCCCCGCTGCCATCACCCTCGCGGCAGTCGCGATACTGGGCTTCCTGGCGTCCACGCTCGTGCGGGTTCCCACCTGGCGCACCCCCGTATCCCTCTATGAGCACGCTGTACGCACTGCACCGGATGCTCCGCGCGCGTGGACCAACCTCGCCACGGCCTATGAAGGCCAGGACCGGACCACCGACGCCATTGCCGCTTACACGAAGGCTGTGGAGATCGATCCCGGCCGCGCAATTGCCTACCTCAACCGCGGATCGAGTCATCGCAAACGCGGCGACCTCGCTGCCGCCGAAACCGACTACCAAAGGTTCATCCGCCTTGAAGGGAGCGACTATCGAGGCCCGCTCGCACTCGGCAGCCTATACTCCGCCGCCGGGCGTTACGACGACGCTGCCCGCTGGCTCGAACGGGCCGCTCAGCTTGATCAACGCTCCCCACTTCCCCCACGCGAACTGGCCAACGCCTATTTCGCCACGGGACGCCCCGACGCCACGATCCAGGCACTCGAACTGGCCCGAGTCCGCGACGCCGCAATGGCCGACGCAGCCTACTTCACGCTTCTGGGAGCTGCGCAGGGTCGCCTTGCCCGCTACGACGAGGCCATCCGCGCGTTCGATCGCGCCTTACAACTCGATCCGGCTCTGAGCGGAGCACGCCTGAATCGGGGCTACGCTCACCTGCGCAGCAGCAAACTGCAGGAGGCCCTCGCGGACTTCGACGCCGTAATTGCAGGATCACCGGAGAACGCGGGGGCTCACTACGGGCGCGCCGAAGCATTGGCAGTGCTCGGCCATCATCGCGAAGCACTCGATGCTGCACAGCGAGCACTCACCCTCAACCCCAGCGACGACCGCGCAGCACGCCTCGTCAGCCAGATCCGCGCTACGCAACCATAGCGTGCATGGCCCCGCGGGTGCGTGATGGGGCCACACGATTCACCTACGGCTTCACCGGATGGAACACACGCGAAACATAGGAAACGATCGCGTCGATTTCTTCGTCCTTCAGCACGGACTTCCACGCTGGCATCGACGTGTTCGGCAGCCCTTCCCGGATCGTATGCGCCAAACGCCCATGCGTCATGTCGCGCATGAATTTCGGGTCGGTCAGGTCGCGCGGATGCGGCTCCATGAAGCTGCCGATCCAGTTCCGCCCCGTCCCGGTCGCACCATGGCAAAAAGCGCAGTTCCCCTGGAACAGCGCCTCTCCGCGTTTTTCCGTCGAAGTCAGGCCCGACACCTGCGGCACCACATCATGCAAGGCGTACGGGCTCGCACTGGCGATCGCATCGGCCTTGGTCGGTGGCGGTGCGGAGAAATCGCCCGGATCGAAATGGTTCCGCGGGTAGGACAGCGGCCGCCCGCCCCACACCGGCCCCGGATCCTCGGTACGGGCATGGTCATGACACGAAATACAGGTTGTCAGGAATAGGCGCTTGCCCTTCTGCTCGACCGGACTGAGCTGCTCCCACGGGCGGTCGAGCGGAATGACCCCCGTGGCAAACGGAAAGGCCACCTTGTGCCGTTCGTGGTTCGGCCAGCCGTTCTCCGGTGTGTGATACCGCGTGTTCGCCGCCTTCGCACGAATAAACTCCGCACGCACAAAGTCCACCACCAGATCGATGTCGCGCTCCGGGATGATGCCCTTGAAGCCCTTCATCGCCGTGCCCGCCTTGCCGTCGCGCACCGCGCCGATCATCTGCTCCCGGCCGATCGACTTCTCATCGTCCTTCGTAAAGTCGCGCGGCTTGGGCGTGAGATACGTCGCCGCAAGCGTCTTCGCATCCCCGGAGTAACCGTGACAAAAATAGCAGCGGAAATTGTAAATTTTGCGCCCGGCCTCATGCCGGGCATCCTTGCCAACGTCGACGGCAAATACCGGTGCCGTGAACGGGACGGCGACGAGTGCCGCGACCAGCCCGCGTAACCACAAACGCCCGATCATTTCGCCTTGGCAGCCTTCTCACCCGAACGAATGAAGGCCTGGAACACGTATTCCGAGACGTTGGCCATTTCCTGCTCGCTCAATACCTTGCTCCATGCCGGCATCTCGGTCCCGTTGCGGCCGAAGAAAACGGCCGCGTAGATGGTCGGACGATTCAGCGTCAGACGCGAACGCTCATTCAGGAAGTCGCGCGGCACCGGACGGATGAAATAGGCACGAGGCCCTTGGCCATCCCCCTTCACGCCGTGGCATTCAGCGCAATTCTTGTCGTAAAACGCCTGCCCCTTGGCTGCGTCGCCTTTCAGCCCCGACGGAAACGGCGCGCTCATGTCAGCCCGCTCGTCAGGTGCCACCGGCTTCACCGGTGGCAAGGGCGCAGCGATCGGCGGCACCGGGGCCTTTCCGGCCGCATCGGGCGCCGGGTTCGCGGTCCCAGTTCCGCCGGTCGTCCCGGAGGTCCCGGAGATCCCCTTGATCATCCCCGCCGAAATCGCCGCCCCGCGGTTCACGATGTCGTTGTGAACATAGTCGGCCAATGCAGCCAGTTGCTCCGCATTCAAGCGGGATTTGTAACCGACCATCGCCGTGTTCGGCTTGCCATTCGTGATGACATGAAGAATGTAGTCACGCGGAAGAGCCGTGCCCGCCTTGGTCAGATCCCGCGGGGGGGGGTTCAGGCTCTTCATCGCCCGGGAATTTCCATCACCCCGGTCCCCGTGGCACACGGAACAGTACTCATGGTAAAGCACATCCGCCTTGATCGTGCTGCCGCTCGCGCCGAAACTCAGCGCCGCGCCAACACCAAGCACGCAAGCGCGCAGGACCTGCGTGAATTGCCTCTTCTGATTCACAAGATACCCCTGGGTCGAAAAACTGCAGCCTAGATGCAAGAACCGAACCGGCCAATATTGAAGTTTGGCATGTGCATTGCTTGCCTTACCGATCCAACCACACGTGACGCCTCCGACCAGCGCTACGTTTCATCGACGGGACCAGAATGAAACACCTCCTTGCACCTGCCGGCCTGGCGCTCCTCGTCGTGTCAACCAATGTTTCGGCTGCCGACGGCAAGGCGGTTTATACTCAAATTTGTCGCGCCTGTCATGCGACGGGGGTCGCTGGCGCCCCGATTCTCGGCGACAGGGATGCTTGGGCAGCGCGCGTGCCGGCCGGGCTCGAGGCACTGCAACAGTCGGCGCTCCGGGGCAAGGGCGGAATGCCTCCCAAGGGCGGCAATCCAGGACTCGCAGATAGTCAGGTCAAAGCCGCGGTCGAATACATGGTTTCGCAGTCTCGCTAGGAACAGCAACCGATCCCGAACTTGAGAACAGGCTTCCACGGTTTGGAAATCCCGCAACCTCACGAGCACCCAGTGCAAACCACGCACCTCCCGCCGCCGATCCGACTCTTCACGACGCTGCTCGCGCTTCTCACCCTGACCTCGATCTGCAGCTTTCCGGCGATGGGGCAACGGATCGACATGCGCACCAGCAAGCACAATCTCGTCCAGATCGAAGGCAGCGGAGGTGTCGACCCGCGCCAGATCTGCGTCTTTTGCCATACCCCGACCGACACGAACACCGACGATGCGGCCCGACCGAAGTGGCAAAGCTCGGTGCCGAAGGACGGCGTCTTCCCAATGTTCGACGACATCGGTCGACTCGGGAGAGAAGGCAACGAAGCCATTGGCTCACAGTCTGTCGCCTGCCTATCGTGCCACGACTCGTCCCAAGCTTTCGGAATCGCTGGCAGAAGCCTCGACCACCCTTTCGCAGTCCCGTATCGGGGCGCCCTGACGCCCGAGCAGCGCAAGCAGATCCGCGAAGAGCTGCAGCGTGCCGGCAAGCTGATCAACACGGCAAAGCAAATCAAGTTCGACGACGGCTTTCGCCAGGCCCGACGTGGCGTTGTCGACAACCGCCCGGTCTGGTGGGTTTCCAAGGACAACTCATCTGCCCAGCGCGGCCGCCTTGACGTCCCGCTCTACGTACGCATTGATCAGGAAGACCAAACGGAAATCCCATTCGTCGAATGCGCGAGCTGCCACGACCCCCATACGGTGCGCCCACTATTTCTCCGCACGGAGAGCAACCCCAGCGACCTGTGCCTTACCTGCCACGTCAAGTGAACGAAGCGTGCGCAGCGTCCGCCCTCCCGCGAAATCCACACTCCCCTTTCTGACCATTCCTGCCCGACACAGCGATGAAATTGCTTACTGACCGCAAGACTTCCATGAAGGCACAACGCTCAACCCTCACGGGCTCGCGCCTTCTCGCCCTTACGCTCGCCGCCAGCCTCGCCCTGATCGCCGGGTGCGCCGAAATCGGAGGCGAAGCACCGGCAGCACGCGCCACCGGCCCGTTGGTATTCCCCGGCCCGCCTGATGACCCGCGCTTCGTGTACGAACGCACGATCACCAGTTCGGCCGACGTCGAGACCGACACCAGCGACGACGCATTCCGGCGGATGGTGACAGGCGCCCAGCGCACGGGCCACTTCCTCACGAAGCCCTATGCCGTTGCCGTTCACCAAGGCAGGATTTTCGTATCGGACACTGCCGATCGAGCGGTGAAGGTCTTCGACGTCGCCGCCGCGAAATACTTCACCATCGGCGAAGAAGAGCCCGGTCAACTCGTCAAGCCGCTCGGACTCGACGTGGATCGTTCCGGACGGCTCTATGTTGCCGACGCCACGCAGAAGATGATTTTCATCTATAGCCGCGACGGCAAATTCCTGCGCAAGATCGGAGGCAAGGAGCTCTTCGACCGCATCTCGAGCGTCACCGTTGACCCATCTGGGCAGCGGATCTACGTCGTCGATATCGGCGGCGTCAAATCGGAGAACCACCGCGTACGGGTCTTCGAGACGGCAACGGGCCGACACGTCATGGACATCGGGAAACGCGGCATCGGCCCCGGCGAATTCAATTTGCCGCGGGACATGGCCATCGGCAAGGACGGGCGCCTGTATGTCGTCGACGGTGGCAATTTCCGCGTCCAGATCTTCAACCCCGACGGAACCCACCACAGCAGCTTCGGCTCAGTCGGCCGCCAACTCGGCAACTTCGCCCGCCCGAAGGAGATCGCGACCGACAAGAATGGCAACGTCTACGTCGCCGACGCAGCCTTCGGCAACTTCCAGATCTTCGACCCGGAAGGCGAACTGCTGATGTTCATTGGCAACCGCTCCGAACAGGGCGGCCCGGCCCAATACATCCTGCCATCCGGTATCGCCATCGACGACGACGGCCGGATCTTCTTCGTCGATCAGTGGTTCTCCAAGATCGACGTTTTCCGCCCCTACGACCTTCCGGCGGACCAGGGCTTCCTGGTGAATCGCGCAACCGGTTCCAAACGCTGATAATCACCTTCCCGAGTTCAGGAATATTCCGATGTCACACAGCGGATTTCGACAGGTCGAAATCCGCATGGCGATCGAGAAGGATACGCAGCGCCAGTAATAAGCATTGAATAACAACATCTTATCCTTTTCTTACGCACTTGAATGCGCCCCCCGAGCAGGTGGACCGGAACCTGCTAGTAGAGCCTGCAACATCGAAATTCGTTTTGAGGTCGGCATCGACGCAGGCGTCTGGCTACCCGGACACGGTCCTTGATGACCAACAAACGGTTAAACCATCCATCGGGGGTTACCATGAAAAAAATCTTCAAGCTGTCGCTCGCAGCTGCCTCGCTCGCGCTGATCACAGGCGCCGCGTCGGCCGGCATTGTGAGCACACCGCACAACCTGACTGCGACGGGCGCGAATCCCGGCCCAGGCCCGAACAAGCAGAGCACCACCGAACAGATCTGCGTCTTCTGCCACACCCCGCACGCGGCAAACACGGCTGCCACTGCCCCCCTGTGGAACAAGGCGATTCCTGCCAGCACCGGTTACACGACCTATTCGACCGCCAACTCGTCGACGATCGACGGCAACGTCCTGGCTGTCGGTTCGGTCTCCGCAGCCTGTCTATCGTGCCACGACGGCACCCAGGCGATGGACAACCTCGTCAATGCTCCGGGATCGGGCGGCCTGAACGCTGCCGGCTCGGACCGCGGCTACAACTGGACCACGGGCGCGAACAAAATCACCGGCGTTGCCAACCTTGGCAAGGACTTGACCAACGACCACCCGATCGGCATCCAGTATTGCGGCGGCGGCCTGACCGGTTCGGGCGCCACGGTGAGTGGAACGTGCGCCGACACCGACTTCAACGCCCCGACGACGAAGTCGATCAATGGCTCGCAGGTCTTCTGGGTTGACACCACCGGTGCCGGCACCCGCTCGAAGAACGACATCATCCTCTACACCCGCACCTTCACGAACAATGCGACTGGCCCGTCGGTCGAGTGCGCGTCCTGCCACGATCCCCATACGGACAAGGCCGGCACGAACTCCGACGTGAACTTCATGCGCGTCACGACGTCGGGCAGCAAGATCTGCCTGGCCTGTCACACCAAGTAAGTCGGGCAGAGACCGCGATCTGCGCTGCGCACGTTGCAACAGCTGCGCTGCCGCGGTCACGGAAGGGGTCAGGCGACAAAGTCGCCTGACCTTTTTTTTGACACAATCGCTTTTCCCAGCCGACGTGCGTCGCTACTGGCCCGAAGCAGACACTAGCAGCCCAGCAAGACGAGAGCTCCTGATGAAAATGATCGTTCGAGCAGTTTCCGGCACTATCGCCGCCGCACTCCTTGCCGTCGGCGCCCAAGCGGCCGACGCCCCCAAGCCCGACGCCGCCAAGCCCGCTGCGACGGTGCCAAAGCCCGCCGATCCGCACGCCTCGCCCCCGTATCTGGCGGTCGTCAATGGCAAGGTGATCAGTTCCTCCGATTTCGATGCCGCGACCCGGGAAGCGATCCGCCAGAAGTTTTACCACGGCACCCCGCCTGAAGGTGAAGTCGAGCAGCTTGTCCGCGACGTCGCCAATGACATGATCGAGCGCCGACTCCTGGCCGAGGAGATCAAACGCCGTGAAATGAAGCCCGACGCGAAAGCCGTGGACGAGAAAATAGCCGCATACGAAAAGCGCTATGCGTCCAGCGCTCGTTGGCAACAGGAGCGGGCACAGATTCTGCCGGCACTGCGAGAACGTCTTGAAGAAGACGATATGCTCGCTGCCCTGGAAGCGAAGACGCGGAACGTCCCGCAACCTCCCCAGGACAAGGTTCTCGCCTATTACAAGAAACATCCCGAGAAGTTCACCGAACCCGAGAAGATGCGGATATCGCTGCTTCTGCTGACCGTCGACCCATCGGCCCCCACTTCGGCCTGGGAGGCCGCCGAGACCGAAGCGGGCGCCCTGCAACTCAAGCTCACGGAAGGCGGGGCCGATTTCGCGCAGCTGGCGAAAGAGCATTCGCGACATGAATCGGCCGAAACCGGCGGGGACCTTGGCTACATGCATCGCGGCATGTTGCCCGAGGGCATCCAGGAAAAGATCGACGGCATGAAGCCCGGCGACCTCTCCCCGCCAACCCGAGTCCTTCAGGGAATCGCATTGTTCCGCTACGAAGCCCTGCAACCTCCCAAGCATCATGACTTCGAGACTGTGAAGTCCCGCGCGGGGGATCTGCTCAAGCGCGATCTCAGCGACGAAGCATGGCGAAACCTGAACGAGCAACTGCGTAAGAAAGCGAAGATCGAGCTGAACACGGCGCGCTATCCTGCGCTCGCCAAAAAGGGGCCGGTTGCCACCAAGTAAGCCACCCGCACCACGAATGTCCCGTTTTGCGCTTGTGCGAGCGAGCAAATCGGCAGCCGACATGACACGCAGGCTCGTGTCGGCCTGCCACGGCCCCATTACGCCCATATGCGGAGGTATGCTGCTGGGCTTGGCGACAATGCCGGCCTTCGCCACATCCGCCCCACAAGCGGCCGACGCGTCGCCCCAACCGCGCCTGCGCCTCGCGACGGTACTTGCAAGCCTGCATCAATCCCGCGAATCGGGGGGCGAAGTTCCGCCCACGGCATCCGGGAACATTGACATCGCCCCTGCGGCACCAGAGCAAACCCCACTGGCGCTGAACTGGACATATCAGTTACCCGGCCTCTCCGCGGCCAAACCGGCAGCAGTCAGTCGCGACTCGTCAGCAGATCGAAAGACTTCGGCGCCCGTTCCGCCGCCCGAACGACCGACCCCCAGCGACAAGCCGGGTAACGACGACGACGCCCCAATTCCCGTTCGACGTTCGGCAAGTGCAGATTCCAGATCACGTGACGCCCTCGTCGAGGCATCGCGCAAGCCGGAGAACGCGACCAGAACCTCCGCTGAACCTGCCACATTGCCGAAGCTGGCAGCCACTGACACGGCATCGAGCACTCAAAGCTCGGGCACGGATGCCAAGGTGGTCGGCGATGAGGAGTTTCTGCCCGCCGAAGAATCGACAATCGAGTCAACGGTGGCGGACCTGCCCGTTCCGTCCCGCAGCAGGAGCTCGCCCACTTCGAATCTGCCCTCCCCTTCCCAGAAGCGCTGGGGCGCAGCCCCGATACGCTGGGGGGGAATCGTGTCGGTCGGTTTGCGCCGCAGCACTTCGGACACCTCGTCGGGTTCGTCAAGCCAGGTGTACGAAGGCCGGCTACGCGCCAATTCCTACATCTGGAAACCCTACATCGCGCTCGTTTCGGGCGATTTCGCACTTACCTCGATTCGGTCTCAGGAATCCGGCGATGTATCGTCCAGCAATTTGGTAGGCACCTCTGTCACCGGGAGCGGAACGCTCCAGCTCTTTCCGCAAAGCCGCTTTCCATTTTCGGCCTCGCTCACCTTATCCGACAGCCGAAGCGAAGGTTCCTTCTCGGACTCGAATATCCAGCAGAAACGCCTCTCACTGCGACAGGATTACCGGCCCCAGACAGGGCGGTGGTCGAGCTCGGCAGGCTATGACCGCAGCGAACTCACCGGCGACTTCGGCTCAGACGTCGTAGACCGCGTGTTCGGCAATTTCTCCAATTCGCTGGAGCGACATTCCATCAACTTGACCGGAGACTTCTCGAGGAACCAGGCAGCCGAACAGACTGGGCGAAGCTATTTCCTCGGCGCAAATCATGGCTTCACCTACAGCGATGAGTTGTCGTTGAGCACGAATGCGAGCCTAACCGGCCAACAGTTCGACCTGGACACCGATTCCGCGACGACGCAGAGCCTGCAAGTATTCAGCTATGGAAACTGGACGCCGTCGGAGTCGAAGTGGCGGGGCTCTGCAAACCTGCGCTATTTCCAGACAAACAACACGGTCGGAGGAACGACTTTCGAGAATCGCACGATCGGAGGTGCAGCAAGCCTGAATTACCAAGCCAGCCGCAATCTAAACGTGTTCGGCTCGGCCGGGTTGAGCGCAGACAACGACAATAAGCTCACATCGAACCAATCTCTGGGCTTGAGCTATAGCGGTGACCCACTCCGCTTCGGCTACTATGATTACACGTGGTTTACATCCGCGTCGGTGTCGAATGCAACATCCGGCGAGGGGGACTCATTCCGTTCGCTCAATGGATCGGTCGGACACTCGCTGATGCGCACATGGCAGACGAGTGAGCAAACGACCCTGAGCGGCAGCGTGAACCAGTCTGTATCGAGTTCGCGCTCGACGGGCATCGGCTCATCGAGCGCCACCACGCTTAGCCATGGCGCCAGCATCGGCATACAGGCAAATTCCGGAGAGACTCTCACGGGATACCTCAGCGCAAGCGCCTCGGACAGCCGCACCACGGGCGACACGACATCGTCCTTCCAGATGCTCAACGTCCAGCTCACCGGCAATTGGCGTATCAATCAATACTCGGAAGTCGATTCGAACCTGACTTGGCAGTGGACGCGCCAGGAGTCCGAGAACGATCAACCAGTGGTGCTCATCGACGAGTTTGGGCGCCCCCTCATCCGCGACGATACGTCGCGCACTGGCAATACCAGTCTCGCGGGAGGCGTGGGTTACAGTCACCGTCGGGCACTCGGGCTTCGCGGCTTGCGCTATAGACTCGATTTCCGCGCGAACACAAACCGTGACGACTCGCGACGATTCGGAAATCCAAACGCCCTGCGCCAACAAGACCGCGCCACGCTAGACCTCGATCAGAGACTTTACTATCGCATCGGCCGCCTCGACACGGAACTGCAGTATCGTATTGCCGAAATTGAAGGGCGCCGTAACCAGCTGGTTTTCTTCCGGGTAAGCCGAGAGTTCGGCTCGTTCTAACGCAGATCGGCCTTGCGCTGTGTTGCCGGGTGCAACCTTCCGCCCTGCCGGGCGACTAAATCCGATAATCTCTCGGAGCGATCCGCCCGAACCGGTTGCACCGCCCATATGTCTGCTCGCCTACGAGGCACTTCACTGAGACATTTAGTCTGCTGCCTGTGCCTGCTCTTGATCTTCCCCACACTTCCCGCGGGAGCCGATGACCGCTCATGGCTACCACTCGCCAAGGATGGGCTTCGCGACCCCGGCGGCCCAGCTGTAAAGGTGCTGCAGCAGCCTGCTGACGCGCTGTCGCCCCTCGCGCCGGACAACGCGGGCAACCAGGTGCGCTGGGTCCGCGCCTTACGGGACGGCCAGATCAACCCGAGATCGAGCCTGCGTCATCCGCTGAACGGCGAAAAATACGACAAGGATGTGCTGCTGAACCTCAACGGGGGCATGCCGGTCGTCCGCTTTCCGCACAGCGTGCATAACGAGTGGCTGGACTGCACGAACTGCCACGACCATCTTTTCAAAAAGCAGCGGGGCGCGACGAAAATCAGCATGTTTCTGATCCTGCAAGGCGAGCAATGCGGCGTCTGCCACGGGGCGGTGGCGTTTCCCCTGACCGAATGCGCCCGCTGCCACAGCGTCAAGCGCTCCGACGCTCTGGCCGAACTCGAACGCGAAGCCGCCGCGAAGCCTAGCCCCACTCCGCCCTTCGAGCCCGCGCCCACGCCGAGCACACGCCCTTCCGCAGGCAAGACCGAGGGCAAGGCCCGATGAGCACGCGATACCTGCCGCCATGGCACATCTGCGCCGTTTCGCTGTGCATTTCGTCTTTTTTTGCAGCACCACCCGCGACAGCAGAGTATGCTGACGTCGTTATCAATCGAGCAGCCGAATCTGCCGGCATGCGACCGGTGATCTTTCCTCACTGGTTCCACCGCATACGGTTTCGCTGCAAGGTATGTCACGCAGAACTCGGCTTCAAGATGCGAGCAGGCGCGAATCAGATCAAGATGACCGACATCATCGACGGCCGCTTCTGTGGCGCATGCCATGACGGCGAAACCGCATGGTCGGTCGAGAACTGTGACTTGTGTCATTCCGGGAAGGCAGGCCTGCCACCCGGCATTTTCGGCGGGCACGAAACACTCGGCCCCGGACGTTGGTGAACTCGATATGTGGCGTAACCTAGCCGGCAGCGTGCTTCTTGCCTTGGCTCAGATTGCCGGAGCCGATACGGGCTCCGATGCTTCAGCCATCGAACACGCCCCCACTTTCCTGTCGCCCAACCGGATGATTGTCGGCGGCTTCTCGACACCGGCATCACCGGTTCCAGGACGCGCCCCGACCGGGCCTTATCTGAAACTGCTGCAGCCATCAGCTCTGGCGGCAAACGGTCCCGATCTCTACATCGCGGACAGCGGCCAGCGATTGCTGTTACGCATCGACACAGTCACTCAGTCGATCACGCCGCTACGCGAGATACCGCCTTCGCCGGGAGTTCGCATCAAGGTCGGCAGCGATGGCAGTGTGTACGTGCTCCGCCCCGATCGCGGCGAGGTCGCCCGCCTTACCCGTGACGGCCGTCCGATCGCCACGTTCAGCGCAAAATATGAGATTCTCCAACCCGCTGACATTGTGATTGAACCGACCCTCAACAGGCCGTGGATATCCGATGCAGCCGGTGGCGTGTTTGCCTTTCATCCATCGGGGCGAAAGAGCGAGCCGCTCGTCGGACGAGGCGACGGATTTCCGGACGAACTAGCCGGCGCAACGCTTCTCGCTGCCAATCGTGCACGTGTCGTCGGAGTCGACCCGCGCTGCCGCTGCATCCTCGACTTCGACCGCGAAGGATCCGTGATCGGCAAGTTCGGGGAGGGCGAACTATTGAACCCGGCGGACATCGCGCTCGACGTACATGACCGCACATGGGTGGTGGACCGCGGCGATCGAAGCCTCAAGATCTTCGATCACGGACAACTGCTAGCAGTCCTGAAACCCGCACAGCTTGGGCTGGTAGACATTACGGCGATCTCGATCGATGTATACAACGCGTACATCGCAGACGCCGCTTCGGGGAGAGTTGGAGTATTCGGCATCACCCCGCCCTCACGGAGATGATCTTGAAGAATTTCGCGTCGTCCGTCCTCTCGTGGCTGACGGTCGCCCTCGCCCTCACGCTGGCGGGATGCGCAACCCAGTCTGCCCCGGCGCGCCTGCATTACGGCCTGCTCGATGCTCCGGAAGGCAAGCGGCTCATGTGGCCGGCCGAACCGGAAGTGCCCCGGTACCAATTCGCAGGCCAGCTTACCGGCGAGGAAAATTTTGTCCGCGAAGACGACTCGAAAGGGATTGTACGTTTCCTCGCCTGGGTCGTCGGGCTTTTCGACGAGGAAAAGCCGAACGTGCTGCAGCGGCCACAGGCTGTGATTGCAGATGGAAGCGAGCGAATCTTTGTCACCGACGTCAGCCGTGCCGCCGTCCTCGTCTTCGACAAGCCCGCCGGCGAACTCAAAATATGGGAGTATGCCGTAGGCTTGCGTCGATTCGTCGCCCCGATTGGCGTCGCGCTCGCCGACGGCGGCGGAATCTGGGTTGCCGATGCAGAACTTCAGCTCGTCGCACATCTCGATGCGCAGGGAAATCCGCTGCCGCCCATCGGTGCAGGCGTGTTGCAGCGCCCCACGGGAGTCGCCCGCGACGCGGCCACCGGTCTGCTCTACGTGGCTGACACCTACGCACACGACATCAAGGTTTTCGGCGCCGATGGGCGACTGGAAAGGATCATCGGCGAGCGTGGCGAGGCTCCAGGCGAATTCAACTTCCCTACACACCTCGCACTTGGGCAGGGCAAGCTTTACGTGACAGACACGATGAACAGCCGCGTGCAGATCATTCCGCTCGAGGGTGACGGAAAGCCGCAAGTCATCGGCAAGCGCGGTCTTTACTACGGCAATCTCGTTCGACCGAAGGGCGTCGGCGTCGACAGCGAGAACAATATCTATGTCGTCGAGTCATATTACGACAATTTGCTGATCTTCAATGAAGCGGGGGAGTTTCTGATGCCGATTGGCGGTGTCGGCCAGGGAACGGGTAATTTCTACCTTCCAGCCGGGGTTTGGGTCGACTCCTTCAACCGCGTCTTCGTTGCAGATACGTTCAATGGCCGCGTGACGATCTTCCAGTACCTGGGCGGAGCAAAGGCCGACGCCGAATGATGGGGGGCCGGCGACAAGATGGTCTGCACTGTTAAGGAGGACAAGGGAACGCAACGCAACGCCGAACAGGCTTGGGCCGACCACACGAAAGCGCAGAAAGGACATTCGACGGTCGCGAGCGCGCTGCGCTCGCTCGCTTCGTTACGGCTGACCCTGATATTGATCGCGCTCCTCGGATTCGGGATTGCGTTTGCCTACCTGTGGGAAGGCGCCCGCACCTGGCCGTTGGTCATCCCACTTATATTGCTCTCGCTCAATTTGCTGGCGGCAGTGCTGACCAATGTCGTGTTCCGGCGTCAAACCGCATTGCTGGTCTTCCATCTGGCTCTCGTGGCCCTGCTGCTTCTCGTTGCCGCAGGCCGGCTGACCTACCTGAACGGCTACGTCGGAGTCACCGAAGGCGTACCGTTCGACGGTGTGCTCTCCGAGTCTGAGCACGGGCCGATGCACGCAGGGGAGTTCTCGCGCATACGTTTCGTGAATCGTGGCTTTCGCATCGATTATGCACCGGGCCTCCAACGCGGCGCGACACTCAATGAAGTGGCGTGGGTTGGTCCGGACGGCCGCTGGCATGAATCACGGATCGGCGATCAGGAACCTCTGATCTTGTCGGGATATCGCTTCTACACGACGTTCAATAAGGGCTTCGCACCGACATTTCGGTGGCGCAGCGCTGAGGGGACCGAACTGCGTGGCTCGGTGCAGCTCCCGCCCTATCCTCTCAAGGAATACAGCCAGGCTGCCGAATGGGCCCCTCCCGGCAGCGGGCTGTCGATCTGGGTGATGCTCGACATCGACGAAATACTCCTCGACCCAGCCCAGCACACCAGCTTTCGCCTGCCCGAGCGATACAAGCTTGTTGTCCGAATTGGCCGCGACCGCCACGAAATGAGGCCGGGAGAATTGCTGCAGACCAGCGAAGGCGTACTTCAATTCGAAGGGCTGCGAAGTTGGATGGGGTACCGAGTGTTCTACGACTGGACTTTGCCTTGGCTTCTTTCGGCCTGCGCAGTGGCGGTGTTGAGTCTGTCGACACATTTTTGGAAGAAGTTCGCGGCCAGGCCGTGGGACGCTTGAAATGGAACAAGAACTGCAGATCCTGTGGGCCGCAGTAACGGCCTATGTGCTCGCCGGCGTCGTCGCCGTCGTTGGCGTCGTTCTGGGCAAACGACCTGAACGTTCGGTGCTGGTGTTCATGCTTGCCGGACTTGCGCTTCAGTCGACATCAATCGCACTGCGGTGGGAACGCCTTGGTCACGGCCCCTTCATCACGATGTTCGAGATCCTGTGCTCGAATGTGTGGAGCCTGATGACCGCCTACACCCTTGCCTACTGGCGCATCCCCCGCATTCGTGCCACGGCCGCAGTCGTGATGCCGCTGATGTTCATCATGCTAGGCTGGTTGATGGTTGCTCACCCCGGAGAGGGGCACTACCCTCCCACTTACAACACGCCTTGGCTGTATATCCATATTGGACTCGGCAAAGTCTTCCTCGGCGCCGTGCTGGTGGCAGTTGGGCTGTCGTGCGTGATCCTCATGCGCCACGCGGGACTCGGACGGCAACGTCTGGCACAGCTTCCGAACAGCGCTCAACTCGACGAGCTTGCGTTCCGCTGCATGGCAATCGGGCTCATTTTCCACACCCTGATGCTTATTGCCGGTGCAATCTGGGCTCAGGACGCGTGGGGCCGCTATTGGGCATGGGATCCGCTCGAAACTTGGGCCTTCATCACCTGGCTAACGGTCGCGTTCACCATTCACGCCCGGCTCGCCTATCGGCTCTCGCCCCCGGTACACGCAGGCCTGGTTCTCGCCGTGTTTGTCACCGCATTTCTGACGTTCTTTGGCGTACCCTTCATCTCCGCCACCCCGCACCAGGGAGCAGTGTGATGCCGCTGGCGCCCCCCCGCCCCACGCTTGTCTCTCAGCGCTGGCTTCTTGCCGCAACAATGTCACTGGGGCTGTCGTCGATAGCGGCTGCCGCCCTCGTGCTCGCCCGCACCCCAGTCCTTACCTCGTTCATACCCCCGGACAGTTTTCCCCGCGCCCTCGTGGTACATGTAAACCTCGCAACCTTGCTGTGGTATTTCGCTATGGCGAGCGCTCTGTGGACCGAACGCCTCGGGACACGTCGTCAAAGAGTTGCCGCGGCGCTTAATCTGGGCGGCATCGCCGGGGCTCTTGGGGTTGTCACGACGGGCCTTCTCTCTCCCGGCTCACCTATCCTCGCCAATTACATTCCCTACGTCGACCACCCTTTGTTCTTGGGATCGTTGGCACTTTTTGCGCTGACGACGCTGTTGACCGCCGGCATGTCGCTTACTCGCCCCCGGGATACCGCAGAAATCGGCTTCGCCATAGCCCGCCTGCCCTTCATCATGGCCGCAGCATACATGCTGCTCGCATTTCCACTGAAAATGAGCCTGGTGGACGCTCTCTGGGGCGCGGGACACATCCTGCAATTCGGTTTCGTGACGCTGATGATGGCAATCTGGCTGAGGCTGATCCAGAGGATCGGTGCTGATAGTCCACCTGCATGGCTTACGGTGGCATTGTTCGCCGCAGCATCCCTGCCTGCTTCGATTGCCCCTGCGCTCCTCCTGGCCGGAGCAGATCACGACAATCTGCACGGCCTTCACACCGAGATCATGCGCTGGACGAACTGGCCGGCCCCACTGATCTTCGGCCTGCTCCTGGCATGCCAGCCAGGCGCCCGTCGCGCCGACGGCTTTACGGCATCACTCGGCCTTTATTGCGTGGGCATTGTTGCCGGCACTGCCATTGAAAGCCAGACGACCCTGATTCCAGCCCACTATCACGGTACAATTGGCGCTTTTACGCTCGCCCAGATGGCTGCAGTCTTCGCACGCCTGTCGCCGGCGCACAACGCTCGCGAACCTGCTACGCCCACGCGTAAGCCCCTCGCGATCTACGTTTTCGGAATAACGACGCTGATCTGCGGACTTGCATGGAGCGGCATTCTCGGCGCGCCTCGCAAGACGGCATTCAGCTCGACGGCGGCCGAGCCTGGCGCAATAATCGCTGCCGCGCTTACCGGATTGGGCGGCGTCATCACAATCATTGGCGTCGCCTATTTCGCGCTCATTGCCGCCCCCCGGATTGCCAGACTATGCAACCCACGCATAACCCCGACCTCCCCGCACAGCAACAGCACCCCCGCCGCGACGTTCGCCGCCGCGCGCTAGGCATCACCGTTCTCGCCACACTGGCACTCGGGTCCCTGCTTGCTCTGGAGCTACCGCGTGGCGACCGTCAGCCCCCGAAACGCCTCGCTTTTGCAGACGTATTGGCGCTCGCGCCGCGCAACCCGACAAGCGATGCGGCAACCCTGAAGGAAGTCCAGGCACGCTTCGAGCAGGGCGTGGCGATGCTCCACATGCGCCAGTACGAGTACGCGCTCACCGCCTTTCACCAAGTCCTGGCGCTCGCACCCAAGATTCCAGAAGCACACGTGAACATGGGCTTCGCATTGATCGGACTTGAACAGTGGAAGCACGCACGCGATTTCTTCGAATCGGCAATCGAGCTTCGCCGCGACCAGATCAATGCATATTACGGGCTCGCCTTGACGCTCGAAGAACTGGGTGACCGACCCGGAGCCATGGGGGCAATGCAGACATATCTGCACCGAGCCCCCGCCGACGACCCATTCCGCGCGCGCGCCGAGTCGGCAATGTGGGAGTGGCGTTCCGCGGCAAGCGTTTCCGCAAGCGCGAAGGGAAGCCGCTCAACCGAACTCCCAGGGCGCTGACCCTGCCCGCCCGGGCAGGGTCAGGTTTGTTTGCCCGCATGGGCGCACGCTTGCTCGCCCCGCACTTTCCCGAACGCGGGAAAATATTCTCACGCACGACACAATCGGTTACATTCGCCACCCGACAAGAGGCTCTGCTGCCATCTTCAGCGGGCTACGCCGATCGTTATATATTTCGGCACATTTTTTGCTGAAGGCAGCAGTCCGACGCGCAGCATGGCCCAGTCAGGGAGACTCAATTTGAATGACGGGCAGGCTTGGTGCGACAGTATGAACCTCCAACTCCGGGACGGAATTGTCTGACGCGGCGGAGGGGACGATTACATTCGTTTGATTGCCAGCCGGCGGAGACTCGGGCACTTTGGCTGGCAGAAACGGTTCACGTTTTCAAGAGGGTTGAACTATGAAGCAGGTCCCGTGGGTAACAAGAGTCCGTCGTGGGCTCACTGCGCTGCTGTTTGCCGTAGTGGCCATCACACTATGGACTCCGTCCGACAGCCGCGCCGAGTACGGCGATATCGTCATCAACAACTATGCCGACGCGGCCGGCATGCGACCTGCGATCTTCCCGCACTGGTTCCACCGAATCCGCTTTCGCTGCAAGGTCTGTCATGCCGACCTCGGCTTCCAGTTCAAGGCTGGCGGCAACGAGATCACGATGCTGAAGATCATCGACGGCCAGTTCTGCGGCGCTTGCCACAACGGCGAAGTCGCGTGGTCGGTCGAGAACTGCGACCTGTGCCATTCCGGAAAACCCAATACCCCCACGCAAGTGCACGAAAGCACCATCCAGAAACTGGCAATTCCCGTCGGGCAAGGAGGTAGCAAGAAATGACCCGCCGTATTCCAACCCTGCTCCTGACCGCGCTCGTAGCCTCCCTGTTCGGCTCCGCACCCGCAATTGCCCAGGACAAAGGCAAGGCCGCAGCAACTCCGGCCGCAGCTCCGGTTGCCGCACCGGCCGCAGCCGCGCCGACCACCGATGTCAACCGCTTCAACCGCCTGCTCAAACCGGCCAACCAGCGCAACCTGCCTCCGGCGCAGGACGGCATCCACGATCCCACCAGCGAGGGCACCGCTGCGCTCATGCCGCCCTTGTCCGCTTTCGAAACGCTTCCCCGCAGCAACGCCGGCAACCGCGTCAATTGGGTCAAGGCGCTCGAAGATCGCGCGATCAACCCGCGCTGGGACCGCGTGGATACGACCGCAGCGCCCGTCGTGATGGACCTGAACATTGTGCGCGAGGTCAAGGGGTCGATGCCCGACGTCGTCTATCCTCACAAGCAACACACGGAGTGGCTTGACTGCTCGAACTGCCACCCGGCAATCTTCATCCCGCAGAAGGGCGCCAACCAGATCAGCATGGCCGCCATCCTTCTGGGCCAGAAGTGTGGCGTATGCCACGGCAAGGTTGCATTCCCGGTCTCCGAGTGTCGTCTGTGCCACTCGAAAAAGAAGGACGGCCCGATCGCCCGTACGGGTCAGTAAGTCGTATCTGCAGTCGCCAACATGCATGCCCAGGAGTCCACAATGATGAAACCAAACTACCACAGGGGGCTTCTTGGGCATGCTGCACTTGCGCTGACTCTGACTCTGGCCGCCGGCGACATGGCAATTGCGCAGACGGAATCCGTCCCGCAAGGGAGCGCATCG